>JBIOEF010000026.1:0-32528 GCA_044445785.1 Caulobacterales bacterium | reverse complement strand
TTCGTCCACGGGGGTGAGCAGCGGGGTGGCGGTGGCGGTGCTCAAACCGCACCGAACGGCGACCGTGCCGCAGATTCGCGATCGCCTGCGGCCTCAGCTGCACGCCATCCCGGACGCCCGCGTCACCTTCGAAGGCTCCGGTTTCGGCGGCGCCACCGTGCAGGTGACGCTCTCCAGCTCCAGCGGCATAGGCCTCGACGGAGCGGCGCTGGAGTTGCAGCGCGAAATGGGCGGTTTGCACAATCTCGCCGATCCCAGGCCCGCCACCTCGCCGCCGTCCCCGGAGCTGATCATCCGGCCAAGACCGGACGATGCGGCCAGACTCGGTGTCGGCGCCGACGCGATCGCCGCGGCCGCCAGGGTCGCCACCGTCGGCGACATCGACGCCAACGTCGCCAAGCTCAACGTCGGCGACCGCCGGATCCCCATCCGCGTGCGTCTGCCGCAAAGCGCGCGCACCGACCTGCCCACGCTGCGGGCCCTGCGAGTGCCCACAGCCGGCGGCGGGTTCACCACCTTGGACAGCGTGGCCGACATCTACTTCCAGGCCGGGCCGGCCGAGATCACCCGCTACGATCGTCGTGACGACATCATCACCCTGGGCGACCTCGTGGGCGACGCCAAGCTGAGCGACGCCTACGGAGAGGTGGAGAAACTGCCGATCATGCACAACCTGCCGCCGGGGGTTTCCGAGGAGCGGAACATCGGCAATCAGCAGGCGCAGAACCAGCTGTTCATCGGCTTTGGCGCGGCGATCGTCTCGGGCGTCGGCCTCGTCTACGGGGTGATGGTGCTGCTGTTTGGCAGCTTCTTTAAACCGATCACCATCCTGGCGGCCCTGCCGCTCAGCATCGCCGGGGCGATGATCGCGCTGCTGCTCTGGCATTCGGAGCTCTCGATCCCCTCGATGATCGGCCTCTTCATGCTCATGGGCATCGCCGCCAAGAACTCGATCCTGCTGGTCGAGTACGCCATCGAGCGCGAACGGGCGGGGGCCAGCCAGCGCGAGGCTTTGATGGAGGCCTGCCGCGAACGCGCCCGCCCGATCGTCATGACCTCGCTGGCCATGATGGCCGGCATGCTGCCCACCGCGCTCGGGTTCGGCGAGGGCCACGAGTTCCGCCAGCCCATGGCCGTGGCGGTGATCGGCGGCTTGATCACCTCGACGGTGCTCTCGCTGGTGCTGGTGCCGGTGGTCTATGAGTTCGTGGACGATTTCGAGAGCTGGCTGAAGCCCAAGCTTGGCCGGCTGCTGACGCCCAGGGACGCGGCGCTTGAACCGGTCCCGCAGGACCAGCTGTAAAGCTAGATCTCAGTCTTGGTGATGCGGCCCTTGATTGTGCGCCGGTCGGCGCCGCCGGACCACTCCGCGCCCAGATAGGCAGACTTGGCGTCGCCCAGCGTCGTCGGTCCGGCTCTCAGCCCCCGGCGTTGCGGGCCGGCGATCAGCTGGGCGGCGAAGGCGGCCGCGGCTTTCCCGGCTGGCGGCGGCGTCGGCGCGGCCGGCGCTGGTTCGACCGGCGTCACGGCTGTGGGAGCGTTCGCCTCGGCCGGCTGATCGACGCCGCGACGTCCGTAGGGACGGGCGCGGGCGGGGCGGCGGACGGGTTGGATCGCGTCGGTCATCGGCGATAGTGACTACCCGGCCGGGGTTAAAATTGGGCGCCTCAGCGATGAGCGTCCAGCCAGGCGCGCAGACGCCGCAGGAAGGGCAGCGCGGCCTCGAACTCGGCGGCGCCGAACGCCCCGCGCAGCGATTCCAGCCGCGGCCGGGCCGCCAGGAGCGAGGCCTGATGCGCCGCAGCGCCCTCCGCCGTCAGCTCCACGCGCTTGCGCCGACCGTCCGCAGGATCGGCGGTGACGCGCACGAACCTGGCCGCCTCCAATCGCTGCAGCGTATTGGTCATGGCGCCCTTGGAGACCTGAAAAGCCTGGGCCAGGGCCAGCGGATGGCTGATCCGGCCCAGGCGGGCGAGGTGATTGAGCACGCCAAAGCCGGCCACGGAGAGGCCATCCGGCAACACCCCTTCCAGCCGATGGGTCACCAGCTGGTCGATTATCCCGACCTCGGTGAAGAACTCGACGTCCGCCCGATCCCTAGGCTCGGCCATGCTCCCTCAAACGATCTGATTGCTGAGCCCACGCCGAGGCGCGGGCCTGGGCGAGGCAGCATAGCCCAGCCTGGCCAGCATCTGCACCCTGCCCCCGCTGGGCGCGAGCTGCTGGTGCGCCTGCGCGTAGGCGCTGGCCATGGCCCGGTACTCCTGCAATGCCTGGCTCTGCGGCTGCATTGCAAGGCCGAGCCCCGTCGCCGCCAGGTTGGCGCGCAGATAGGCCGCGCCGGCGCGGATCTGGTCCGCGCGTTCGTCGCCGGGCGTCGTCAGCCACAGGAACCCGCGCGCGCTCTGCGCCTCGCCCGTCAGCATGGCGATGGTCTGCCGATAGGCGAACGAACCGGGCGTCGCCATGGTCCGGCGGGTGAGCAGGCCGGTCGCGTGGGCGACCTCGATCAGCGGGCCCTCCAGGGAAATACCGTAGCGATGGCGCGCCACCTCCTCCGCGCCGATGAAGGTGCGCTGGCAGGTCTCGCCATGGGCGGCGGGCGTGTGCGCCTCGGTCACCGAGGCCTCGGCCGCGAGGTTCGCCAGTCGCATCAACTGCGCGGGGAGCACAGTCGTTTGAGATTGAACTAGTTCGCTCTGGGCGGCCGCGGCGACGGCCTCGGCGACCGCCTGCGCGACCGGGCGGGCGTCGAAGTTCTCGCGGTTAGTTCGCCGGGCGAGAGCATGGACGAACAGCGGATCGGGCGACGCGCCAGGCTCGAACCGCACCCGGGCAAGGGGCGCGCCGGTCGGCAATGTCTTGGCCTCGCCGCCAAGGGCCTCAGCGCTGGCGCGCCAGCCGATCGCCGCCGCGGCCATCCTCAAGAGCTCGAGGAAGGCGCCGGCGCCTATGGTGATCTGCCGGCCGAACGGATCGGTCATCGGCAGCAGCCGCGCCGGATCGAGGCTGAGGGTGATGACGCCCGGTTCGTGGAGGTCGGCGAGCCATGGCTGCATGTTGTGCGGGTTGGGCGCGAGGATCGCCCAGGCCAGGGCGTAGCGGCGCGGATCGGTCTCGCCGGCGCCAGGATTGCGCCAGGCGGCGCGGGCGTCCGGGAGCTGGGCGGCGCAGGCGCCCATCGCGGGAAGCGCCGCGGCTGCAGCGGAAAGGCGGATCAGGTCTCGACGGCGCATGGCGTCACCATATAGTTCGATATGAAACTCATATATAGTTCTATATCGAACTAATCAACTGGCCGCTTCGATTTCCTTGAGGCCGCGCCCGGCCAGGGCGTCGGCGCGTTCGTTGAGCTCGTGGCCCGCGTGACCCTTCACCCAGCGCCAGTCGACCTCGTGCCGCAGCCGCGCTTCGTCGAGCCGCCGCCAGAGGTCTTCGTTCTTCACCGCGCCCTTGGAAAAGGTGCGCCATCCGCGGGCTTTCCACAGCGCGAGCCACTCGGTGATGCCGCGTTTCACATACTGACTGTCGGTGTGCAGCTCCACCTGGCAGGGGCGCTTGAGCGCCTCCAGCGCTTCGATGGCGGCGGTCAGTTCCATGCGGTTGTTGGTGGTCGCCGCCTCGCCGCCCCAGATCTCCCGCTCGTGCTCGCCGAACATCAAGACGGCGCCCCAGCCGCCGGGGCCCGGATTCCCGCGACAGGCGCCGTCGGTGTAGATCACCACCTTGGGGGTCACCCCTGGGCCTCGAAAAGGGCCACGCCCGCGCGGTGCACGGCGAGCTTACGCTCGTACTCCAGCGGATCCTTCGGCCGAACCAGGGCGCCCGCGGGCGTCGCGCCCCAGTCGTGCAGGCGGGTCAGGAAGAACCGCAGCGCCGCGCCGTGCGCCAGGGTTGGCAAGGCCCGCCGCTCCTGCGCCGAGAGGGTCCGGCGGGTCTCGTAGCCGGCGACGAAGGCGCGGGCGGCGGTGACGTTGAAGCTGCCGTCCGGCTCGAAGCACCAGGCGTTCAGGGCCACGCCGACGTCGTAGGCCAGAGCGTCGTGGGCGGCGAAGTAGAAGTCGATCGCTCCGGCGAACGCCCCGCCCTGGAAGAAGACATTGTCGGGAAAGAAGTCGCCGTGAATCAGCCCCTCGGGCAAGGCGTCCGGCCAGGCGGCGGTGATCGCGTCGAGATCGCCCTCGATGGTGGCGGCGAGACCGGGCTTCAGATCGTCCGCGGCGCCGCGCAGGCCGGCGAAGAGGCCCGCCCAGGCGCTGTAGCCAAGGTCGTTCGCCCGCGCTGGCCCGAACCCGGCGCCGGCCTGGTGCAGCCAGGCCAGCCCAGCGCCGGCCTCGCGACAATGGGCGACGCTCGGGCGACGCACCGACAGGCCGGTGAGGAAGCTGACGATCGCCGCCGGCTTGCCGCGCACCGCCCCGAGCAGCGCGCCCTCGCGGTTGGCGATCGGCGTGGCGCTGGGAAAGCCGTGACGGGCCAGGTGCTGCATGAAGCCCAGGAAGAACGGCAGATCCTCCGCTCGCACGCGACGCTCGTAGATGGTCAGGAAAAAGCGGCCCTTGTCGGTCTCCAGCAGGAAATTCGAGTTCTCCACGCCCTCGGCGATCCCCTTGAAGGCGAGGGGCGCGCCCACGTCATAGTCGGCGAGGAACGTCTCGAGCTCGACGTCGCTGATGTCGGTGTAGACGGCCATGGGGCTTGATCGGGTAGCGGCGCGGGCGCGTCAAGCTGGCCGCAGATCATCGCCGTCGTGACGGCGCCCTTCCGCCGGCGCCCGACCGCCGCCTACCTTGGCCGCCGGTCCAGCCAACCGCGCCTTCAGCGCCTCGCGCGTCAGCCGGCCGGTCTTGGCGGTATCCAAGAGGTCGAAGCGCTGATCGGCCGCCGCGAGCCATTCGACCAGGGTGATCCGCCCATCGAGATTGAAGTCGGCGCCGCTCACCGGCTCGGGCTCGTCGAGCAGCTGGGCGATGCCGCTGCGAGGCGGGCCGCCGCCGCCGCGCCGCCCATGGTCGCCCTTCTCTGTCCGGGGCGCCTCGACCGGAAGGCGCCCCTCGGTCTCGGCGACCAGTTCCGGGGCGATCTTGGCCTCGTAGGCGGCAAGCTCGAAGCCGTCGATCACGCCATCGCCGTTGACGTCGAGGCGCTTGAAGAACCGCGCCGCGTCGGCGCGGAACTCGGCGCGGTCGACGCCGCCGTCGTGGTCGGCGTCGGCCGCATCGAACCAGGCCTCGAACGGATCGGCGACGCCCGGCCCGACCCTGAACGGCTCGCCCGACGGGCTGAGGAACATCCGCGCCGGTGCGGCCGCCGCAACCGGCGTCGCCGGCGCGCCAAGCGTCGGACCGGCCAGAAGCGCGATGGCGAGCATCAGGCAGGTCAGGCGCGTCATATCGTTCAGGGACCTCGTGGCGACGTTGGCCGGCCAAGCTCCCCGCCGGTTGCGGCGAAATTCGGCCGGCTCTTTTGCCGGCGCGAAAGAGACTACTGCTTGACGGCGGTGAAGGCGCCTTCCGCGCCCCCAGCTTCGATCACGCCCTTCAGCGAGCCATCCGGCTGGACATCGCCCTTGTAGTCGAGATGGATCGGCCCGCCCTGGTAGGTGGTGTCGTAGGAGATCACCGCCTTGGTGGCGTCCGCTGTGCCAGTCGCCTTCAGGCTCTCGCCCTGCGGGCCGGTGCAAGTGCCGGCCAGCGCGCCGCTGGTCTCGGTCAAGGCGCAGGTGATGCTGAACTTGATCGCATCACCGAAATTGGCGTCGATCTTCCAGGACCCGGACATGTCGGCGGCGAAGGCGGCGGCCGGCATGAATGAGAGAACGGCGCCGGCGATAAGCAGTCTTTTCACGTGAAATCTCCCCGAATGGATCGCGGCTTATAGCGCGTCACTCGAGCGCCTCCAATGCCGGCCCGCCAAACCAGGTCTGCCAAATCATTACAACGAGCCAATGTAGCGTCACGGCGGGCCACAGAGACGCGGTCCACCCACGGGTGAGCGCGCAGCTCAGCTGCGCCAGGTGAGCGTCGCCGCTTCCACCGGATTGACGAAGGGGCGGCCCTCGCTGTGGCTCTCAACCCACTCGCGCTTCATCGCCACGTACCAGCGCGCCTGACGGTCGGCGTCGTCGATCCAGATGAACGACGGATCGCGCTCAAGGCCCTGCTTCTGCACGACGGCGAGGTCGCGGTCCTGTTCCAGGAACCGCTGGGCGCCCATGCGCACGAAGGCGCCCGCCAGCAGGAACATCGGATGGTCGGACCAGATGATCTGGGTCATGTGGGTGCGCGTCTCGTTCACCGGCGTCAGGAACGCCAGCGACAGGACCTGCCGGCGACCGACCTCAACATGCTCCCAGCGAATTCCCGGCAGGCGGAAGGTGATCTCGGTCAGCGGCTCGCCGCCGAGCAGGACGTATGGGCGCGAGTTCTTCGAGGGCGGATGGCGCTCCATCACGAACCCCGCCTCCACGGGCGAGAAACGCTTGGACTTGGTGATCTGCGATTTGGCGGAGCGCCACCACCACTGGGCGTGGACGAAGGGCGCATGGGTCGGATCCACCAGCATCACCGCGGCGTGGTCGACATGGATCTCGAAGTCCATCCGCGAGACCGCCTTGGGCGCGCCGCCGACGACGCCGGGGAAGAGCGGCGGCGGCTCGGGCGGCTCGCCGTCGAACCGCGGATCGGAGGAGAACCAGGCGAACACCATCCCCTGGCTTTCGCGCGTGGGATAGCGGCGCACCCGAATGCGCGAGATGTCGTAGGTCTTGTCCTCCACCAGCGAGGGGATCGCCTTGCACGCCCCGTCGGTCCCGTATCGCCAGCCATGGTAGGGGCACTCGACGGTGGCCGAGCCGTCGGCCTCGCGCTGCATCCGGCCGGCGGAGAGAAGCGCGGCCCGGTGCGGACAGACGTTGCCGATGGCGAAGGCCTCGCCGGCCTGGGTGCGACCGAGCAGCACCGCCTCGCCCAGAATCTCGCGCTGCTCCATCGCCCCGCGCTTCAGATCGCGCGATAGGGCGACGAAGTACCAGGTGTCGGTCAGGTACCCGCTGCCAAAGGCGGCGCGGGCGCTGGTGGGAATGCGGACGTCGCCTTCGGGCATCTCGCCAAGCTTGCGGCCATCCGCGCCATGCCACAAGGCCGAATTGGCGCGGCGCACTGGCGCGCATCAGCGGGCGGCCGACTCTCGCCGGCCGCCGTCCCAGTGAAAACGCCGCCCTCAGGCGCGGCGGTTAGTGGTGGTGGTGGTGTCCGCCACCGCCGTGGCCGCCATGACCGCCATGGCCGCCGTGGCCATGACCGTGGCGAATGATGATCCCGATCGGGAAGCCGCCGTGGTGATGATGGCCCCCATTTCCCCCATGTCCGCCATGCCCCCCATGACCGCCATGGCGGTCATGGTGGTCGTCCGCCAGGGTCGGCGCCGCCACCGCCAGGGCCAAGGCCGCAGCGCAGATCGCGGTCAGATACTTCATGGACGTCTCCTTTTGGTTGCGGCGACCATAGCCCAGAGCCGTGGTCGCCGCTATCGGGCGGCGCCAGCTTTTCACCGTCGCTTGACCTGGCGGGACCATCGCCTAAAGCTGAAGGCCAATCAAACGAGCGTTTAAGGGAGCTAGCCGCCGATGTCCGTCACCACCGCCCCCGAGGCCAAGACCAGATTGCCGGAACTGTTCGACCTCACCGGCAAGGTCGCCATCGTCACCGGCTCGTCGCGCGGGATCGGCAAGGCCATCGCCGAGCGGATGGCCGAGCACGGGGCCAAGGTGGTGATCTCCTCGCGCAAGGCCGGCGCCTGCGAGGCGGTGGCCGCGGCGATCAACGAGGCCCATCCTGGCGCGGCCATCGTGGTCCCAGCCAGCATCTCCTCGAAGGACGACCTTCAGCGCCTGGTGGACGAGACGCGCAAGGCGTTCGGCAAGATCGACATCCTGGTCTGCAACGCCGCCTCCAACCCCTACTACGGCCCCATGAGCGGGATCACAGACGAGGCCTTCCGCAAGATCCTCGACAACAACATCATCTCCAACAACTGGCTGATCAACATGGTCTCGCCGGAGATGAAGGAGCGCAAGGATGGGTCGATCATCATCATCTCCTCGATCGGCGGCCTGCGCGGCACCGGGGTGATCGGCGCCTACGCCATTTCCAAGGCGGCCGACATGCAGATGGCGCGCAACCTCGCCCAGGAGCTGTCGCCCTCGAACATCCGCATCAACTGCATTGCGCCCGGCCTGGTGAAGACCGACTTCGCCCGCGCGCTCTGGGATACCCCCGAAGCCGAGCGGCGCTCCAGCGTTGGAACGCCGTTGCGGCGCCTGGGCGAGCCTGATGACATCGCCGGCGCCGCAGTCTTCCTCGCCGGCAAGTCCGGCGGCTGGATGTCCGGTCAGACGATCGTCGTCGACGGCGGCTCGACCAGCTAGCTCGCCGCGCCGTGGCGGTGCGCCGCTGACGCCATGGCGTTGTCCGGGCCCACGGCCTTGGCGTACTGGTCGCGCTGGCTGGCGCTCAGCTGATCCATGGCCTCGTCGCGGACGGCCTGTTTGCAGACCGCCATCTGGGAAAGATCGCTGGCGCGGTAGCTCTCCTGACAAAGCTTGCTGGCGGCGGCGTCCAGTCGATGAGCGAAGGCCGCCGCGGCGGCGGGCTGCGACAGATCTCCCGTTTGGATGTGAATCCCCTCCGCCTGGGCCGAACCGGCCATGACGAGCATCAAGGCGCCCGACAAGGCGGCGCCGACGGTGGTGGTGCGAACGAATGACATAACGATTTTCCTCCGGCTCTTCTCAAAATCCATGAGCGAGCTACGCCGGAATATATAGCAACGACTCAATTTATTCTTAAGTTAAATCGCTGTCATAAGTTATGTTTGTTACATTTACTTCATTGTAAGTTCGAATAACCTTGGACTCCCCAGTCCAACGGCCCGGCGATCCGTCAGCCGACCTTCACGGTCATCTCGAAGCCGCCGTCGAACGGCAGCGTCATGGTGCGCAGGCCGTTCCGCGGATCATTCACGAAGGCGAAGTAGTGGCGGTAAGGTTCGCGGAAGCCCCCGGTGTTGTCGGCGCAGACGACTGCGCCTGGTCTCAGGCGCGGGGCGATGAGTTCGAGCGCAGGTCGGGCCATCTCGGTCCAGATGTCGACGAGCACGAAGTCGATCGGCCCCTCGAGATCCTTCAGCGTCTCGCGCAGGTCGCCCTCGCGCAGCTCGATGAAGTCCTGCAGCCCGGCGGCGGCGAAATTGGCGCGCGCCGCCTTGGCCTTCTCCGCCTCGTATTCAGTCCCGATCACCACGCCGCCGGCCGCGCCATTGTCGCGCACCGCCGCGGCCAGGTAGAGGGTCGAGACGCCGTGCGAGGTTCCCACCTCCACGACCCGCCTGGCGCCCAGCGCCCGGCAGGTGAGGTAGCAGTACTCGGCTTTGAGCGGATCCAGCGCCACCAGCTTGTCGGCCATGAAGGCGTGGGCGCCCGCGTCAAGGCCCTCCCAACTGAGCTCGCCCGCCTCCCCGCGCCGGCGGAAGTAGGAGGCGGTCTCGGCCACCTGCGCCTCGCTCTGCGCGTTCAGCCGCGCCAGCAGGGCTTCCAGCTTCGGATCGTTGAGCACGCCCGGCATTGGCTCCTCCCCGGAATTTGCGTCGGTCCATCCTAGACGGCGGGGCTCGGCGCGCTTGCGACGGACCGCCGAAATATGCCGTTCGCACGCCATGTCGTCTGTGCGAGATTTTCCGGCGTTCTATCGCAAGCGCGCCGCGGTGGCTGGGCTATGCTGAGCGCCTGTCGATCAAGGGAGATCACCATGCCGCCCACGCCCCTGCGCCACTTCGCGATCAACGCCGACGACTGCCAGCGCGCCAAGACCTTTTACGAGACCGTGTTCGACTGGACCTTCGAGCCGTGGGGCCCTCCGGATTTCTACCAGATCAAAGGCGCCGGGACCGGGTTCGGCGGCGCGCTGCACGGACGGCGCGAGCTGAAGCCGGGGGCGAAGATGCTCGGCTTTGAGATCACCTTGGGCGTGGACGACATCGACGCCACCGCCCGCGCAGTGGAGGCGGCGGGCGGCAAGATCGTCATGCCGCCCTATCACATCGAGACCGTCGGCACGGTGATCTACTTCGAGGACACCGAGGGCAATCTGGTAGGGGCCATGCAGTACGACCCAGGCATCTTCGATTGACCGGCGACGGCTACCTGGTGCGCTCGCTGGCGGAAACCTATCGCGCCGGCGGTCGCATTCCGCGCCATGAGCACCCCTGGGGCCAGCTCGCCTACGCTACGCGCGGCGTCATGCGGATAACCACACCCGACGCAGCCTGGCTGGCCCCGCCCACGCGGGCCATCTGGTTGCCGCCGCATGTGCCGCATGAGATCCGGATGCAAGGCGAGACGGCCATGCGCACCCTCTATCTGTCGCCCGAGCAGGCCGCGAATCTGCCGAAGGAGACCGCCGTGCTTGAGGTCTGGCCCCTGCTGCGCGAACTGATCCTGCATATCCTCAAGGTCGGAATGTTGGGTCCGGCGCAGCCCGAACATCAGCGACTGGCGGGCCTGCTGAACGATCTCTTGGTGAAAGCGCCGCCGCAAGACCTGTTTCTGCCCCTGCCACGGGATCCGCGGGCGCTGGCTTTGGCCGCCCAGCTGCAATCAGCACCAGCCGCGCATGTCGATCTGGCCGTCTTGGCGCGCGGCGCCGGCGCGGGTTTGCGCACTCTGCAGCGTCTCTTTCCCCAGGAAACCGGCCTGACGCTTGAAGCCTGGCGCCAAAAAGCCCGCCTGATATGCGGCGTGGCGGCGCTCAGCGGCGGATCGAACGTCACCAACGCCGCCCTCGACAGCGGTTACGACAGCGTGAGCGCTTTCATCACCGCCTTCAGGCGCCAGTTCGGGGTGACGCCCGGGCGCTACCGCGCGGCCTCGTTGTGAGCCCGCACCGACAGATCGCGCGCCTTGGCCAGGCGCCGCACCCCCTCGTCCAGGGTCTCGTCCTTCTTGGCGAAGCAGAGGCGGATGACGCTTGTCACCGGCGCCTCTTCATAGAACGCCGAGACCGGGATCGCCGCCACGCCGGCTTCCTTCACCGCCCGCAGGCAGAAGGCCATGTCGTCCTCGAAGACGCCGGATTGGGCGAGGTCCACCGTCAGGAAATAGGTGCCCTGGCTCTCCATCACGCCGAAGCCTTCGCGGCGCAGGCCCTCGGTCATGCGGTCGCGGGACCGGGCGAGATCGAGCGGCATGGCGGCGAACCAGTCGTCGCTGTTGGCCAGACCCCAGGCCACCGCCGACTGCAGGTTGGGGGCGGTGGTGAAGGTGAGGAACTGGTGGGCCCTGGCCAGCACCTGGGTCAGCGGCGGCGCGGCGCAGAGGAAGCCGACCTTCCAGCCGGTGAGGGCGAACATCTTGCCGGCCGAGCCGATCTTCACCGTCCGCTCGCGCATGCCGGGGAAGGCCATCATCGGGCGATGGTCGTTGGGCGGGAAGACCACGTGCTCCCAGACCTCGTCGCAGACGGCGACCGCGTCGAAGCGGACGCAGAACTCGGCCAGCAGGGCCAGGTCTTCTTCGCTGGCGACGACGGCCGCCGGGTTCTGCGGGTTGTTCAGCACCACCAGGGCGGTGCGCTCGCTGAATACCTTCTCCAGCGCCGCCCGGTCGAAACGCCAGGCGGGCGGCGCCAGCCGCGCCAGTTTCGGAACGCCGCCCGCGCGGCGGACCATCGGCAGGTAGGAGTCGTAGACCGGCTGGAACAGCACCACCTCGTCGCCGGGCTTGATCAGGCTGAGGAAGGCGCAGGCCAGCGCCTCGGTGGCGCCGGAGGTGATGGTGATCTCGCTCGCCCAGTCGAGGTCGAGGCCCTGGACCCGGGCGTAGTGGGCGGCGACCGCTGACCTCAGTTCCGGCAGTCCAGGCATCGGCGGATACTGGTTGTCGCCGCGCACGATGGCGTCGGCGGCCTTCAGCAGGATCGCCGCCGGCCCCGGCTCGTCGGGGAATCCCTGGCCCAGGTTGATCGCCCCCATTTCGCGGGCGAGGCCCGACATGATGGCGAAGATGGTCGTGGGCAGGGCTTCGTAGAGGGGGTTGGCCATGGCGGAGGAAGCTCTAGCATGCGGCCCACGGGGATCGTCGAGGTCCGAAGTCAATCGGCGCCGACGTTCGAGACCCTGAAAGAGGAAACGCCGATGCGCAGGTTTTGGCCGGCCCAGACCTTCATGGCCGTGATCGCCGGCTTGCTGGCCGGGTGCGCCCGACCGCCGGCCCTGCAAGCGCCGGCGGGCGTGGAGCTGACGCCCCTGCGGACGATCTCGACGATCGAAGGCGAGTCCCTGCTGCGGCTAACGGGCGTCAATGGCATTCACCCGCGCTACGCGGTGGACTGCTACCGCATGGAATATCCAGGCGTCGGTCCCCACGGCGAGGCGATCCGCCTCTACGGCCTCTTGGCGCTGCCGCGAGGCGCGGCGCCGCGCCGGCTGGTCAGCTACCAGCACGGGACGACCACGTCGCGCGACGAAGTCCCCTCCACGCCGGACGGCCAGGGCCTGGCCGCCGCCATCGTGTTCGGGAGCGCCGGCTATGCGGTCGTGGCGCCGGACTATCCAGGGCTTGGCCCCGCGCTCGGCCGGCACCCCTATCTGGTGGCCGACGACACCGGCCGCGCCATCGCCGCCATGATCGAGGCGGCCCGCAAGGTTCCTGGCGTTCCCAGGACGCCCGTGTTCCTGGTCGGCTTCTCCCAGGGCGGACACGGTAGCCTGGCGGCGCTCAAGGTGCTCGAGGGTCAGGGCGAGACGGTGCTGGGATCAGCGATGATCGCCGGCGCCTACGACCTGCGCGGCATCTCGTTCCCCGCCTCGCTGCCGGGCGGCGCGCCGACGGACTCCCTCTACCTTGCTTATGTCGCCTGGGGCTATTCCCCACGCTACGGCCATCCGCTGACCAGCGTGCTGACCCCGGCCTATGCGCAGCTGGTCGACCGCCTCTTCGCCGGCGCCGCGCCCGACGAGATCATGAAGGCGCTGCCGGCGGTCCCACGGCAGATGTTCAACCAGGATTTCCTCACCGCCTACGACCACGGCGGCTCGCACTGGTTCCTGGACGCGCTGGCCGCCAACAGCCTGACCGACGTGACGCCGCGCGCGCCGGTGCGTTTCTACTACGGGACCAAGGACACCGAGGTGGTCAACGAGGAATCGCTGGCGGCGGCGCGGGGAATGACCGCGCGCGGCGCCAACGCGACGACGTTCGACGTCGGGCCGATCGGCCACGACGCCTCGAGCCTGGCCGCCGCGCCGCTGATCCTGGCCTGGCTGGGTGAACTCGATGCAGCCGACGCGGCGAAAGCCGCCGCCGCCAAGCCGTCCTAGAGGGGTTGGCCCGGACGCACGAAGCTCTAGCATGGGGCCGATGGAGATCGTCGACTTCGAGCCGCAGTTCGCCGGCGCGTTCCGGGCCCTGAACGAGGCCTGGATCAACCGCTACTTCGCCCTGGAGGCGAAAGACGCCGAGGTGCTGGGCGATCCGCAGGGCAAGATCATCGACGGCGGCGGCCAGGTGCTGTTCGCTCAGGCAGACGGCGAGATCGTCGGCTGCTGCGCTCTGATCAGGCTCGGCGACGGCGCTTTCGAGGTGGCTAAGATGGCGGTGGCCGACAGCCACCAGGGCAAGGGCCTTGGGCGCGCGCTGATGGCCGCCTGCGTCGAGCGAGCCCGCGCGGCCGGAGCGCGACGGCTCTACCTGGAGACCAACAGCGTGCTCAAACCCGCGCTCAGCCTCTACCGCAGCTTCGGGTTCCAAGAGATCGAGCCGGCCGAGCCATCGCCCTACGCCCGCGCGGACGTCGCCATGGAGCTCATCCTCCGATGGCCGAGGGCGAGTTCCGGCGCGCCTAGTATCCAACGTTAGCTGACGATCGTAGGCGTCGGTTCGACCGGCGGTGGACCGGCGCTAACGCCTTGGGCCCGGCACTCGTTGAGGAGATCGGCCAGGGCTTGCGGCGTCATCGCGAATTCGTTCACGGGCAGGACATCGTCTCTCCCGAATCCACTGACGCTGCCCATCGCCAGGCTGGTGAGTCCACTCGCCCGGACATACTTGAACCCAATTCCGGGGGTGCGACTGTCTCCCGTAACGAAGAAACTATCCACGTCGGCCCAAGCGATGGTCCTGGCTTGCTGGAACGATCGCTCGACCACGAGCGCGGAAGGCGTGAGGCGCAGACGGTACGGGCGCACGAGACGGACGATGCTGGCGATCAGCGCCCCCGAGAACGCAAACACACCGATGATCCCGTAGAGCGGAGCGCTTCCAGCCCGTCCTGGCGCTTCGAACGGAAGCTGAGTCATGAACGCGCTGACGATCAATCCGGCGACGGCGCCCGCGACATGCAGAAGGATCATGCCGCGCGAGGCGACAATCGTCCGCTCTTCCAAAGGCGCCCCCGCGGCTTAAGCCTCCTCGCGCATCCGCTTCTTGCGGAAGCTGGGGTTCAGCACTTTCTTTCTAAGCCGGATCGACTTGGGGGTCACCTCGACCAGTTCGTCGTCGTCGATGTAGGCGATCGCCTGCTCCAGGGTCGGGCGGCGGGGCGGGACCAGGCGCACGGCCTCGTCCTTGCCGGCCGAGCGGATGTTGGTGAGCTGCTTGGCCTTCATCGGATTGACGTCGAGATCGTCGGACTTGGCATTCTCGCCGATGATCATGCCCTGGTAGGTCTTCTCGCCGCCGCCGACGAACATCACCCCGCGGTCCTCGAGGTTCCAGAGGGCGTAGGCGGCCGTCTCGCCGTCGGAGTTGGAGACCAGCACGCCGTTGCGCCGCCCCTCGATCGCGCCCCGGTACGGCTCGTAGCGGGAGAACAGGCGATTGAGCACGCCTGAGCCGCGGGTGTCGGTCAGGAACTCGCCCTGGTAGCCGATCAGGGCGCGCGAAGGCGCCTGGAAGGTGAGCCTGGTCTTGCCGGTTCCCGAGGCGGCCATGTCCATCAGCTCGGCCTTGCGCGCCGACAGCTTCTCGATCACGACGCCGGTGAAGTCGTCGTCGACGTCGACCACCACCTCCTCGATCGGCTCCAGCCGCTCGCCGGATTCCGGATCGGTCTGGTAGACCACGCGCGGGCGGCTGATGGAGACCTCGAAGCCCTCGCGGCGCATGGTCTCGATGAGCACGCCCAGCTGCAGCTCGCCCCGGCCGGCCACCTCCATGGCGTCCTTGTCCGGGGTCTCGGCGACCTTGATGGCGACGTTGGCCTCCGCCTCGCGCAGCAGCCGCGCGCGGATCACCCGGCTCTGCACCTTGTCGCCGTCGCGGCCGGCGAGCGGACTGTCGTTGATCGAGACGGTAATGGCGATGGTGGGCGGATCGATCGGCTGGGCCGGCAGCGCCTGGGTGACCTCCGGCGCGCAGAGGGTGTCGGCCACCGTCGCCTTGGAGAGCCCGGCCACGGCGACGATGTCGCCGGCGGCGGCCTCGTCGACGCCGGTGCGCTTGAGGCCGCGGAAGGCCAGCAGCTTGGTGATCCGCCCGCGCTCGATCTCCTTACCGTCGCGCGAAAGCGCCTTGATCGGCATGCCGTGGGTGAGCTTGCCGGACTCGATGCGGCCGGTGAGCAGGCGGCCCAGGAACGGGTCGGCCTCGATCAGCACCGCCAGGAACCGGGCCGGCTCGTTCACGCGGGATTCCTGCGCCGGGCTCGGCGTGTAGCGGACGATGGCGTCGAAGAGGGGCGCGAGGCTCTCGTGGGGGTGGGCAAGATCGGTCACCGCCCAACCCTGCTTGCCGCTGGCGTATAGGTGGGGGAAATCGAGCTGCTCGTCGGTGGCGCCCAGCGCCGCGAAGAGGTCGAAAGCCTCATTGAGCACGTGGTCGGGCCGGGCGTGCGGCCTATCGACCTTGTTCAGCACCAGGATGGGCCTCAGGCCCAGCTTCAGCGCCTTGCCGAGCACGAACTTGGTCTGCGGCATCACCCCTTCTTCGGCGTCGACCAGCAAGAGGCAGCCGTCGACCATGCCCAGGATCCGCTCCACCTCGCCGCCGAAGTCGGCGTGGCCGGGGGTGTCGATGATGTTGATCCGCGTCTCGCCCGCTTCGCCATGCCAGAGCACCGAGGTGCATTTGGCCAGGATGGTGATGCCGCGCTCGCGCTCCTGGTCGTTGGAGTCCATGGCGCGCTCGGCCACCGCCTCGTTGGAGCGGAAGGCGCCGGACTGGGCGAGCAGCTGGTCGACCAGCGTCGTCTTGCCGTGGTCGACGTGGGCGATAATGGCGATGTTGCGTAGGGTCATGGGAGGCGGCGGCTTTTACGCGAGATGGCCCTGATCCGCCATCCCGCACGTGCGCTCGGGGAGCGACGCGACAATAAGCCTATGAATCTTATCGGCTATGGGCTCAGCTTTCGCGGAACGTGCTGCAACGCACCATGCGCGCGTACCTTTTGTTCTGAGACCAACCCATTGATAATCCGTAATGATTTGCCACGGAACAGCGGTTTTCCACAGGATCAGCGATTTTCCACTTGATCGATTGTGCGCCGCACCCTAGATTGACGTTTGTGAGGCGTCCCTGACGCCTCTGCCCTTCCTGGGCGTTTCCTCCCTAATGAACTGCCGCGCCTTCGGGCGCGGCTTTTTTTTGGCCTGGACGCCTGCCCAGTTCAGCGCCGGCTCACACCAGGCCCCACTCCACACCCGCCAGAGCCGCCGCCAGCCGCTCCAGGTCGCGGGCAAGCCGATCGAAGCCCGCCGTCGGCCGCATCTCCGCCTCGTCGAAGTAGAGCGCGCGGCTGATCTCGATCTGCAGGGCGTGCACCCGGCGCGAAGGCCGGCCGTAGTGCTCGGTGGTGTAGCCGCCGGCGTAGGGCGCGTTGCGGGCGACGCGGTAGCCCATCGCCTCCAGCTGGCCCTCGACGAAGCGGGTGATCGAGCCCGAGCAGGCCGCTCCGAAGCGATCGCCCAGCACGATGTCCCAAGCCTCGCCATCCCGTCCCTGAGCCGCGGCGGCCGGCATCGAATGGCAGTCGATCAGGAGGGCCAGTCCGAACCGCCCCTTGGTCTCGCCGATCAGCTCGGCGAGCGCCGCGTGATAGGGATGGTGCACGCTGCGAACGCGCGCCTCCGCCTCGGCGAAGGTCAGCTTGCGCGCATAGATCTCCTGACCCTCGCAGACGATCCGGGCGATCGCGCCCAGACCCGCCGCGACCCGGGCGGTGCGGCCGCGGGCGAAAGCCGGCAGCTCGTCCTCGAACATCGCCGGGTCCAGCTCCCACGGCTCGCGGTTGACGTCCAGATAGGCCCTGGCGAACTCGGCGGCGATCAGGGCGTGGCCGTGCGCGGGGGCGGCGGCGATCAGCTGGTCGACAAGGGCGTCCTCCGAGCGGCGGATGGCGCTGGGGCCCAGCAGCGAGGCGGCCATCATCGCCGGCGGATAGTTCCGGCCTGAATGAGGCGAAGCGAAGATCACCGGCGTCGTCCGGGCGCCAGGCGCGGGTCTGGTCAGGCGGTAGGGCGCGGCCTCCTCCACCCAGGCCGGCGTCAGCGGCGCTGCATCGTCCATGGGCGGCAGTATTCGCGGGCTGGAGGCCGCCGGTCAAACGGTTCATAGCCGATTTACCCCTGGCCCTTTAGGCTGTCTGACTCGTATCCAGCCCCCAGGCGTTCAGTCCATGCCGCGAATCCTGCTTGCCGAAGACGACGACTCCCTGCGCGGTTTCCTGGCCAGGGCGCTGGAGCGGGCCGGCTACGAAGTGACCGCCTGCGCCGACGGCGAGGAAGCGGCCGCGGTGCTGGACGAGGACTGGGACCTGCTGCTCACCGACATCGTCATGCCCGGCATGGACGGGATCGAGGTCGCGCGCCTGGCGGCCGCCCGCCACCCGGGCCTCAGAATCATGTTCATCACCGGCTTCGCCGCCGTCGCCCTGACCGTCGGCGAGCGGGCGCCGGCCGGCGCCAAGGTGCTCTACAAGGCGATCCACCTGCGCGAGATCGTCGCCGAGGTGGAGCGGATGATGGCGGCCGCCTGAAGGGGCGCTTGTCGCCTGCGCGGGGGCAAGCTATTAGCCCGACCCTTCCCGAGTTGGACGCGTAGCTCAGCGGGAGAGCACCTCGTTGACATCGAGGGGGTCGCTGGTTCGATCCCAGCCGCGTCCACCATCTCCCGCCCCCAAAGAGCCGCTACCGGACCGTTGAACCGTAAGGGGTTCTAACGCGCCACTGTGGCGGAATTGCCGCGCCGTCAACTGAACCGACAGGGCCAAACGCAACGACGGTTGCAAAGGCGCAGGTTGGTCACAGAGTGGCATGTGGCCATTTTGAAATCCGCCGACAGAGCGGACAGAGCCAGAACCAGGGAGGTTTTCATGCGCAAGAGCATTCAGTTCGGCGGCGTGTCCGCCGTGACAATCGCATTTCTTTCAAGTCTTTGTGCGTCCCACGCGTTCGCTGCCGACGCCGCCGCCGCAGCGACAGCCGCCGACGAAGGCGCGGTGACCGAGATCGTCGTCGCCGCCGAAAAGCGCGAGCAGAACGTCGAGACCGTGCCGGTGGCAATTTCGGCCTTCACCGCCAAGCAGCGCGACATCATCGGGATCAAGACCGTCCAGGACCTGAGCGATTTCACGCCGGGCCTTTCCTATTACGCCATCGCCGACCGCGCCTACATCCGCGGCATCGGGCGCAACACCGTCAACCTGGCCACCGCGTCCGGCGTGGCGACCTACTACAACGGCGTCTACTACGGCGCGAACGCCACCATCGCCCAGGCGCGCGACTCTCTCTTCATCGACCAGGTGTCGGTGGAACGCGGACCCCGGAACACGCTGCACGGCAGCAACTCCGACGGCGGCACCATCAACTACGTCTCGGCGCGGCCAACCCATTCCTTCTTCGCCGAAGCCCGCGCCGGTGTTCAGGCTTACGGCGACTACTACGCCGAAGCCGTCGTCTCCGGCCCGATTTCCGACAACGTCCGTTTCCGCGTCGGCGGCAACTACTCCAATCAGTCCGGCGGCTTCTTCACCAACCTGAACGGCGGCCACGAAGGCGGCTATCTGCCCCAGGGCAACGGCGGGGTGAGCGAATACTTCGAGGCCCAGGTCGACGCCAACGTCGGCGATCACCTGGACGTCTGGGGCATGGTCTCCTCTGGCGACTACGACACCAACTTCCACACCGTGGCGACCACCGGCGCCTACAATGACTATGAGTTCCCCAATCCGGCGGGCTCGCTTTCGCCAAGTTCGTTCTACGGTCTTTGCGCGTTGCCAAGCCAAGCCGCGAACCCCGGCTGCTTCACCAATGCGCCGTTCGTCAGCGCCCTGCTCACGCCGCTCAACCAACCGATCGTTCCGGGAAGCCTGGTGACCACGCCGGTCAACGCCGCTTCCTTCCCGGGCAACAACCCGTCGAACCTGAACCTGCACAACTTCATCGAAACGTCGATCCAGCATAACCGCCAGACCAAGGACTTGGCGCTTGCCACAAACGTGACTTACCACTTCCCGTCGATGGATCTGCAGTACATCGGCGGCTGGCAGACCTTCTACTATCACCTGGACTTTGGCCCTGGCATCGACTCCGGCGTCACCCAGTATCAGTTGCAGGGCCCGCCGGGCTTCGGCAACCTCACCATCAACCCTGCCGGGGTGCACACCGACTTCATCGAAGACGACACCTACTACAGCCACGAGCTCAACCTGATCTCGACCGACAAAGGGCCCGTTCAGTGGATCACGGGTCTTTACTGGTACCATGAGCATTTCAATCAGCCGATCGGGTTGGGCTGCTTCCCGAACCAGGCCCAGGTGATCAGTCCCGCCAACGGCCCGGCGAACCCCACCGCCTGCACTGTCACCGTCGACGGCGCTCTCAGGTACGACTCAGTCGCCGGCTACGGCCAAGTCACCTGGCAAATCGATCCGGCGTGGAAGGTCGAGTTCGCGGGTCGGTACACAGCCGACACCAAGTCAGGCCTCGAGCGGTTCAGGGTCATCGAGTTCAACGATCCTGCGATCGTTGGTCCCGGGCTGTCTTCTTCGGGCTTGGGCGCCTTTACCCCCGGCCTCGACATCACCTCCGGCGCCATCGGCGCCTTCAATCTAACTCACACGTTCCCAGGGGCCGCATTGCCCGTCCTGAATACGGCGACCGGGTTTTACGAGCGCAATCTCGCGGGCAGCTGGGGAGCCTGGACCGGCGACGCGGTGCTCACCTGGCAGCCTGATGAAGAGACCATGGCCTACTTCAGGTACGCGCGTGGCTACAAGACCGGTGGCATCAACGCAGGCACCATTTCAGCGCATCCACTCACGATGCCCGAATATGTGGATTCCTTCGAGACGGGTCTGAAAAAGTCAGTCGGCAGGACCTTCCAGCTGAACGCCGCGCTCTTCTACTACAACTTCATCAACGACCAGCAGCCGCTCGGCGTGACTTCGAGCGCCGGCGTGACCACCAGCCAGCTGTTCAACATCGGCACCGTCCACACCTACGGCCTGGAACTGGAAGCCGTCTGGAGGCCGATCGAAGCCCTGACCCTCATCGGCGACTACAGCTATCTGAGTTCGAAGGTCGCCAGCACGGGGGGCAACTGCTTCATCAACGCCGACGACACGCGGGCGCTCCTGCCCGGCGCGAAGATCGCCGGCTGTCCCATCGACGCCACCGGCTCGCAATCGCAGAGCATCGTCGGCAACACCCTGCCGGAGGCGCCGACGAACAAGCTCGCGTTCAATGCGAACTATGTGTTCACGTTCGATCCCGGCAAGCTGACCCTATCAGGGTCCGTTGTCTGGAAGGACAAGACCTACGGCGAGATCTTCAACACGCCGCTGACCCTTGCGCCGGCCTATTCGCAGGTGAATCTCCGGGTCACCTGGGACGACGCCAAGGATCGCTACAATATCTCCGCCTACGTCAACAACGTCTTCAACACCACCGGCTTCGACAACGTCACGGAAACCCAGTTGGCGCCCTTCACGCCGCCCGCCCAGGGTGGTGCGCCGTACGACATCGTGCAGGGCAAGGGCTTGACCTCTCCGATCACCTACGGGATCGAGCTGCGGGTCCGCTATCGGTAAGGCTTAAGCGCGCGTCGGCAGTCGCCGGCGCGCGTCTTCTCCGCCCTGACGCGGCGCGCCTCGGCGGCTAGTATCTGGCGATGAACAAGAGGTCTGGCCGGCCCACCCCGGACGCCGCGGCGCTTTCAGCGCTGCTGGATCGCGCCGGCGAGCGGTTCAGCGCCGGGCACCTGGACGAGGCGGCGGCGCTCTATCGCAAGGCCGAGCGCCTCGCGCCCGCAGATTTCCGCGCCCCCTATTCCCTGGCCGTCATCGATATCCAGCGCCAGCGGCTTGCCAGCGCCCACCGCCGCCTGAAAGGCGTCGTCGCGCTCAAGCCCGATCTCTTCACAGCCTGGCACAATCTGGGTTCGCTGAACCAGGAACTGGGCCTCTGGGACGAAGCCGTCCACGCCTATGCCCAGGCCCTGGCGCTGAACGCGGACGCGGCGGAGACGCGTCAGGCGCTGGCCGCGGCGCTCGCCACCCTGGGGCGCATCGACGAGGCGGTGGACCAGCACCGGATCCTGGCCGCCGACCCGGCGCGGCGCTGGCGCTCGCTGACGCGCATCGCGATCCTGAAGCCGCAAGCGATCAGCGAAGCCGAGCTGGGCGACATCCAGCGTGGAGCGGCCGATCCGCAGCTCGACGCCGAGACCCGCGCCGGCCTCGACTTCGCGCTCGGCGAAGCGCTCGAGCGGCGCGGTCTCGACGAAGGGGCCTTCACCGCCTTCGCCGAGGGCAATCGGCTGAAGTTCGAGGTGTTGGCGAACGGCCCGGCCGCCACGCGCCCGGCCGCCGTGCGCCAGGCCCACGTCGCTGCCGCCGACCATGTCCGGCGCTTCTTCACGCCGGGGGTGATCGCGGCGAACACCGGCCGGGGGAGTCCGTCGGCCGCGCCGATCTTCATCGTCGGCATGCCGCGGTCCGGATCGACTCTGGTGGAGCAGATCCTGGCCAGCCACCCGGGCGTCGTGGGCCTGGACGAGACGGCGGCGCTCTCGCGCCTGCTGAACGGGCGCTATCCGGAGGCGATCGATCCGGCCTGGCTGCGCCGCCTGGCCGCCGCCTACCTGGAGGCCATGCGCGGCCAGGGCTGGACCGGCGCGCCGCGGTTTGTCGACAAGACGCTGGAGAACTACCTGCACGTGGGCCTGATCTCGCTCATGTTCCCCCGCGCTGCGATCCTGCACACGGTCCGCGACCCGGTGGATACCTGCCTGGCGTGCTATCGCCAGCTTTTCGCCGTCGGCGCTGAGACGTTCTATGACCTCGCCCAGATCGGCGCGGAATACGTGACCTATCGCCAGGTGATGGATCACTGGCGCGAAGTCCTGCCCGGCCGCATCGCCGAGGTCAGCTACGAAGCGCTGCTGGCCGCGCCCGAGGCGCAGACGCGCTGGCTGGTCACGGAAGCTTGCGGCCTTCCGTGGGACCCCGCCTGCCTGCGCTTCTTCGAGACCAATCGGCCGGTCAAGACGGCGAGCGCCGCGCAGGTGCGCCAGCCGATCTACGACACCGCGCGCCAGCGCTGGCTGCGCTACGAGCGCCACCTCGCGCCGCTGCTGGAAGCCCTGGGTCCGTACGCGCCGTGAACGCCGCTTGCGTTACGGCTGGGCGCGCTTGGGCAGGGCCGCCACTTCGTCGGCGCTGAGCTTGTGCACGCTGGTGACCTGGCAGCGCTGATGGCCGATCGGCGAAGGCGAGAGGATCTCGGCGTCGACGTTGGCGCCCTCGCAGATGAAGTCGCTGCCGCGCGAGCGCAGGCCGATGTGCTGGGCCCAGTCCACGTCGATGCAGGGCGCGAAGAGCTTCAGCTGGTAGATGTCGCGCGAGCCGACCCGAAGGTTGACCGTCCGGTCGTCGACGGAGGCGAAGTTCTCCACGTTCCTCGCCCAGAAACAGGAGCCGCCGGCCTTGGCGGGTTCGGCGACGCCTCGGCCGGGAACGCCGCTCGCCCCAGCCAGGAGGCTGAGCACGACGGCGGCGGAAAGGGCGATGGGCGTAAGCAGTTTCATGGCGAATGACTCTCGATTTTAACGCCGTCCCTCAGGGCGGAGACTACAGCACAACCTTGACGCCCTCCAAACGTTTGCGGCGGCGGGCGCGTTCCTCGAAGCGAGCGGGCGCCACGAGCGCGGCCAATGACGCCGGCAGCGGAGACGGCGCGCCGAGCGCCAGGGCGACCAGATGTTCCGCCAGCAAAGGCGCCAAGGTGAAGCCGCGCGATCCGAGGGCGCCCAGCACGAACAACCCCGGGGCAAGGCGCCCCGCGATCGGCGCCTGGTCTGGGACCGTGGCCCGAACGGACGCGCGGCCCTGGGTCCGGCGACCGGCGAGGCGCGCCGCAAGGTTCGGCATGTCGCGGCCAAGGACCGCGAGGTTGCGCTCATCGTCCGCCGCCCGCCAGTCGCCCCCGGCCTCATCGCGGTCGTAGGTGGCGCCGAAGATCATTCCACCCTTCATCGGCGCGACGTAGCCGTCCCAGGCCGCAGCCGCCGGCGCCGCGACGCCCTCGACCCAGCTCAGTTGTCCGCGGACCGGCGTCACCGGCGCCGCCGGCCAGAGATCGGCAAGCTCGGCGCCGGTGGCCAGGCAGACAACGTCGACTTCGGCCAGCAAAGCTCCGGCCTCGTCCTGGAGCCGCCAACCCTCTGGCGACGGCTCGACCGCGGCCACTCGCGCTGATCGGAGAACCGGCAGCCAGGCGCCGAGCACCGCCGCGGGGTCGATCACCGGCGCGCCATGGAACGCCACGCCGCCCGGCGCGGCTTCGCCCAGGCGCGCGCTCGCGACCGCGCTCGTCACCAGGCAGAGCGCGCCCGGCGCGAAGAGGTCGGCGTGGGCGATCTTGGCGAACCGGGCGGCGTCGCGCGGGTCCGCTTCGAGCTGCAGGGCGCCCCGGGCGATGACGGCGCCGGGCGCCGTGTCATAGAGCTGCGCCGCTCGCTCGAAGGCCTGCACGTGAAGCTGGGCGGCGGCGCCCAGGCCAGCGTCGAGGCGCGGCGTCACCACGGCCGCGGGATTGCCCGACGCGCCGGCGCCCGCCTGGACGGCCTCGAACACCTCCGCCTCGAGCCCCAACGCCGCGAACGCCCGCGCCAGCGCCGCCCCCGCGATCCCGGCGCCAATGACAGCCACGCGCGGCGCCTTTTCCTCACCCGCAGGGAGAGGGGGGAGAGTCGCTTCCAGCCGCTCGCGCTTGGCGCCGAATCCGGGGCGGCGCGCCGTCTCGAAGCCGGCGGCGGTGAGCGCGCGCCGGACGTGGCCGGCGACGGTGAAGGTGGCGGCCCTGGCCCCCGGCGCCGAGCGCTGGGCGACCAGCGAGATCAGCTCATCGCTCCACATGGCCGGGTTCTTGGCCGGCGCGAACCCGTCGAGGAACCAAACGTCGGCCAGGCCCTGCCACTCACGCAACGCCTGGCTCGCCTCCAACACCGCCACGTCGAGCGTGGCGCAGAACTCCGGCAGGTCGATCCGGTGGAACCCCGCGCGCCGTCCCGGCCAGCGCTTGACCAGCAGGGCGGCGACCTCAGCCAGGGCCGGCCAGCGCGAGAGGGCTTGGGCCGCCTGGGCCGCGTCCACTGGATGGGCTTCGACCGAGAAGATCCAGAGATGCGATTGGGCGTCGCGCGAGGTCCGCCAGAGGTCCAGCAGCGCGGCGATGTTGAGCCCGGTCCCGAACCCCAGTTCGCCGACGGTGAACCGGCGCCGTCCGGCCCAGCGGCCGGGCAGGCCGCAGCCCCGCAGGAAGACAGCCTGGCTTTCAGCCAGCCCATCCTCGCGCGAGAAGTAGATGTCGTCGTAGAGGCGCGAGCGGGGCAGGCCCTCGTCGTCGAACACCAGCGGGGAGTCTTTGGGCGCGGCCACGCCGTCCTTTATCGCGCCGGCGAGCGGCTGGCAGGACCTAGAATGAAGAAGGGCCGCCCCGACGGGACGGCCCTTCGAAAGCTCGGTTGAAGCCGGAGCTTACTTCGACATCGAGTTCGTGGCGGCCGGCGCGGTGGCGGCGGCGGCGTTGGACGCGTCGTTGGAAGCGGCCGAAGCGGCGTTCGAAGCCATGGCGGCGGTGTTCGACGAAGCGGCCGCAGCGTTGGCGTCGGACGTGGTCGCGGCGCTGTTGTCAGCGGCGTTGGTGGTGTCGGGCTTCTTGCAGGCGGCGATGGAGACGGCCGCGATGGCGGCGCCGACGATCAAAGCAGTGCGAAGCGTTCCGGAGGTCATATTCTGGTCCCCTAGGGTTGGGTTGCAGCGCCGTGCGCGACGCTGGCCGGCAATATGCCGCGTTTGCGTCCAAGCGCAAGAGTAGACTTCACGAGAGCGTGATCACTTTTTCGCCCCGGAGACGAACAGCTGACTCTAGGTCTCGGCGGGAATGGCGCCCAAGGCCTCTTCCAGCTCCAGGAAGCTGGGCTGGGCGCCAGAGGGCACGCTGCCTCGGCCGATTTCCACCGATATCTGGGCGGCGTTGCCATGCAGGTGGGCGACGAGGACTGATTCGATGATCCGGTAGAAGCTCGATTCCTCGTCCACGACCGCCTTCAGCCGCACCGCCATCGGTCCGACGAGGCCATAGGCCAGGAAGACGCCCAGGAAGGTGCCGACCAGCGCCCCGCCGATCATCGCCCCCAGGACTGCCGGCGGCTCGGTGATCGAGCCCATGGTCTTGATCACCCCCAGCACCGCGGCGACGATGCCGAGCGCCGGCAGGCCGTCGGCCATGGTGGTCAGCGCCCCGGCCGGCGCCAACGCCTCGTGGTGGTGTTTCTCCAGCTGCCTTTCCATGGCGTCCTCGACCTGATGCGGATCTTCCAGGTTCATGGTCATCATGCGCAGGGTGTCGCAGATGAAATCGACCGCGAAGTGATCCTTCATCACATTGGGAAAGCGGGAGAAAATCGTGCTCTCGGTGGGCCGCTCGATGTGGCTCTCAAGCGCGATCACGCCCTTGGACTTCATCGTCTTGGTGAGCAGGAAGAGCAGCGAAAGCAGGTCCTGATAGTCGCTGGCCTTCCACTTGGGCCCTTTGAACACCTTGCCGAAGCCGCCGGCGGTCGCCTTCACCACCGTCATCGAGTTGGAAATCAGGAAAGCGGCGATGGCGGCGCCGGCGATGCACATCATCTCATGGGGCAGGGCCTCCATGATCACGGCCATGTTGCCGCCCGAGATCAGGAAGCTGCCGAACACCAGCACAAAGAGCAGCACGATGCCGATAATCTGAAACATGCGTGTCCGACGAAGCCCCAAAGCCGGCGCGAGAGATGGGGGCAGGATCGAGGTTAATGTTTAATCGCTGGTGAGCAGCCGCGATGGCGTCGCAGGACGCAAGGTCGCAGCCGCCGTTTGCGCGCCGGCCCCGCATCGGTCTATCGCACGCATTATCGGTGAGGGGCCATGAACGCCAGCCGCTTGGGCCACACGACCCAGATCGCGAGACCGGCGCACCTGGCCGCGATGTGGCTCCTCGCCGTCCTGGCCGCCTGCGGGCCGCCCGCGCCCAAAGCCGTCCCCCCGCCGCCCGACCCGGCCCCGATGGAAGCCGCGATGTTCGCCGCCTCCAAGGCGCCGGGCATGGTCGTGGTCGTCGTTCGAAAGGGCGATGCGAGCGTGCGCGGCTACGGCGAGACGGCGCCGGGCAATGGCCAGCGGCCGGGCGCGCGCTCGGTCTTCCGGTTGGAATCGGTCTCCAAGCTGTTCGCCGCCGATCTGCTGACCGACCTGGCGGGCGAGTCGAAGCTGCGGCTGGACGATCCGCTGCAGACCTATGCGCCCGCCGGCGTGCGCGTGCCGGCGGTAGACCCCGCCCGGCCGATCACCCTCATGAACCTGGCCACGCACACCAGCGGCCTGCCGCGCAAGGCGGGATCCGACGCCATCGCCGAGTCGCCTCCCGCGCGCTGGCAGTGGGGCGCCAGACTCAAGGGCCTCAGCGAGCCCGGCCGAGACCTGCTCTATTCAAACCTCGCCTTCGACCTGCTGGGCGATGCGATCGGGGCGGCGGCGAAGGAGCCCTACCCCGAGGTCCTGGCCACGCGGACGTCACGGCCGCTGGGCCTGATCGACACCACGCCCGTCCCTTCCGCAGCGGAGTGCGCGCGGCTGATGCAGGGTGAGCCTGGGCCGCACGTTGACGTCTGCGATGACCGCAGCACGACAGCGGCCAGCGGCGGACTCTATTCGACGGGCGCCGACATAGCGGCTTACATGCAATGGCGCCTGGCGCTGGCGGGTCCGCCAGATCCGTGGCGGGCGCAGCGCAACGCGATCGCCTATCCACGCCAGGCGCTGACCAAGATCGAGGGGATCGATATCGCCGGTCCCGCCGCCGGCATGGGTCTGGGCTGGGTCGCGCTGGCGGCGGACGCCTCGCACCCGGCGCTGCTGGAGAAGACCGGCGGCGGGGACGGCTTCAACACCTACATGGCGCTCGCGCCGGGAAGCCAGATCGGCGTTTTCGTCGTCGTCACCCGAGGCAAGGGAACTGTCTGGTCCGGCGCCCTCGCCGCCTACGTCAACGCCATCGTCGGGGTGCTGGCCGGCGGCGGCAAGCCGGGGGCTTGAGGTGAGCGACGCGCGGCCGGGCCAGAGCCGCCTCTCGCGGCAGGCGTTCGCGATCATCTTCGGGGTCTCCATGGCCACCGCCATGGGCAACACCGGCCTGCAGTCGGTGCTGCCGGCGATCGGCCGCTCGATCGGCATTCCCGACCCGATGGTGGCGGCGATCTTCTCGCTCTCGGCCCTGCTCTGGGCCTTTTCCTCGCCGTACTGGGCGCGCCTCTCGGACGAGCGCGGGCGAAAGCCGCTGATGATCGTCGGCCTGGCGGGCTTCGCCGTCTCGATGATCCTCTGCGGCCTGGTGGTGAGCGCGGGTCTGGCGCATCTGGCCGCGCCGATGGTGGTCTTCGGCTTCTTCCTGGTCTGCCGGGCGATCTTCGGGCTCTTCGGCGCCGCTTCGAACCCGGCGACCCAGGCCTTTGTGGCCGAGCGCACCTCGCCGGAGGACCGCACCCAGAGCATGTCCAACCTGGCCGGCGCCTTCAGCCTGGGAACGGTGATCGGGCCGGTGGCGGCGCCGATCTTCATCCTCGGCGTCTTCGAGTATGCGGGGCCGCTATACGCCTTCGCCCTCATCGCCCTGGTCATGCTCTTCGTGGTGATCCGTTACCTTCCAGAGCAGCGGGTCGGGCGCGAGGCGCGGGGCGCGCGGTTCGTCGGCGGGACCAAAGGGCTCTGGCGCGATCCGCGGCTGATCCCGTTCATGATCTACGGCTTCCTGGTCAGCGCCTGCCAGAGCGCCCAGGGCCAGACCCTGGGCTTCCTGATCATCGACAAGACCCACCACGCGTTCCCGGAACTTGGCCAACGCGAACTGCTGAAGATCTCCCAGGGCTACATCGAGGTGGCGATGGTCGCCGGCGCCATCGCCGGCCTGCTGGCGCTGTGGGGCGTCATCCGCATGTTCGCCATGACGCCTAGGAGCCTGCTGCGCTGGGGCGCTGGCCTGGCGGCGCTGGGCAATCTGGTGGTCGCCTTCTCGCCCGACTATGCGACGGCGACCGTCGGCTACGCCCTCTCAAGCCTCGGCTTTTCGCTGGCCAGGCCCGGCTTCACCGCCGGCGCCTCGCTCTCGGTCTCGATGGAGGACCAGGCCGGCGCGGCCGGCGCCATCGCGGCGGTCAACGGGGTCAATGTGATCCTGGCGCCCCTGGCGGTGACGTTCTACCGGCTGAACGGGCCTGGACCCTTCCTGCTCAACGCCGCGATCCTCGGCGGCCTGGTGGCCTACGCCTTCGCCAACAGGGTCCTGGGCACCGTCGGCGTGATGCTGAGCGACCGCGAGTCGGTGGCCGTCACCACCACCCTGGAGCGCAGCGACGAGGGCGCCGGGGTGTAGGTGTTTTCGGCGTCTAGGCGCTCAGCGCCTTACGCGCTTGCTCCCAGTATTGGGCGCCGGTGATCAGGGTCAGAATGGCGGCGATCCAGAGCAGGCTGTGGGCGGCGAAGGTCACCGGCCCCAGCACCGCCGGATCGTCCGGGAGGGAGAACGCGCCCCAGGACGCCACCAGCAGCTCGCCCCCCAGCGCCACCAACTGCAAGGTCGTCTTCCATTTGGCGAGCAGGGTGACCGGCAGGCTGATCGCCTTGCCGGCCGCCACTTCGCGCAGTGCGCTGACGGTGAACTCGCGGAACAGGATCAGCGCCGCCGGCAGCACCACCGGCGGGTTGGATCCCAGCGAGAGCAGCCCCAGCACGGCCCCGCACACCAGCACCTTGTCGGCGATGGGGTCCAGGATTGCGCCCCAGACGCTCGCAGCGTTCAGCCGGCGGGCGATCCAGCCGTCGAAGAAGTCGGTCACCGCCGCCACCACGAACGCCCAGAACGCCCAGCGCTCCAGCGCGAACTGCATGGGTCCGGTGAGGCTGGCGCTCAGCCAGGGCGCCGAGCCGGCCGCCGTCGCCAGCGCCAGGAACATGAAGAGCGCCAACGCCAGGCGCGAACCGGTGAGGAGATTGGGGATGTGCTTCATGGCTGCGGTCTAACATCCGCGCGGCGCTCGGGGAAAAGATCGTGGAGTCGCGGCGTCGTCGTCAGGACGTCACCCGATCGCCGTTGTCGTCGCGCACCACCGTTGCCGGCCCGAAGTCGTCGTCCGGGTAGTGGATGGTCTCCTCGCCGCGCTTGCGCGCGCCGATCGAGAGGAAGGACGCCGCGGCGCTCGATCGGTTCGCCAGATGGTGGGCGTTGGCGACGCCCGCTGGAAAGGCCGCGAAGTCGCCGGCGTTCAGCGGGTGCGCGCCGTTCTCGTCGATCAGCGTGAGCTCTCCGGAAAGAATGTAGACGAACTCGTCTTCGCCTTCATGCCAATGCCGAAGGCTGGAGATCGACCCGGGCTCCAGCGTCGTGTGGTTGACCCCGAACTGGGTGATCCCCAAGGACCGCGCCAGCCTGGCCTCGTGCGCGCCGGCGAAGAGGTCGGGCTTGATGGTCGGGGTCCAACTTGAGCGGGGCGCATCCGCCAGCCGCCCTATCTTCGTTTCCATGCCCAGTCCCGCGCAGCCGCTCGCGTCCTAGCCTTAGCGCCCCGACGCTGACCTTGTCGCGTCTTACGGGCCCGCTCAGATCTTCCGGAAGAAGTCGAAGATCCGCTGGGCCAGGGCTTCGCTGACACCGTCCACCTTCGCCAGATCGTCCGCCGAGGCGCGGCTGACCCCGCGGGCGGAGCCAAAGGCGTGCAACAGCGAGCGCTTGCGCCCAGGGCCGACGCCCTCGATCTCGTCCAGCGGATTGCGCCGCAGCTCCATGGAGCGGCGCACGCGATGGGTGCCGATGGCGAAGCGGTGCGCCTCGTCGCGCAGGCGCTGGAGGTAGTAGAGCACCGGGCTCTTCGGCTCGAGCATGAAGGGCGTCTTGGCCGGCATGAAGAACCGCTCCAGCCCCGCGTCCCGGTCCGGCCCTTTGGCGACGCCGACAACGGCGATGTCGTCGACGCCCAGGTCCGCCATCACCTCCAGCGTCGCGGCGAGCTGGCCGGCGCCGCCGTCGATCAGCACCAGGTCGGGGCGCGGCGGGTTCTCGCCGGCCTCTTCCTCCTTGGCCAGGCGCGCGAAGCGGCGGCGCAGCACCTCCTTCATCATCCCGTAGTCGTCGCCGGGGGTGAGGTCGGTGCTCTTGATGTTGAACTTGCGGTACTGGTTCTTCTGGAAACCCTCGGGGCCGGCGACGATCATCCCGCCGACGGCGTTGGTCCCCATGATGTGGGAGTTGTCGTAGACCTCGATCCGCTCGGGGTTCGCGTCCAGGCCGAAGGTCTCGCAGACTCCCGCCAGCAGCTTCGACTGGGCCGAGCCCTCGGCCAGCTTGCGCCCCAGCGCCTCGCGGGCGTTCAGCAGGGCGTGGTCGACCAGCTGGCGGCGCTCGCCGCGCTGGGGCTTGGCGATCTCCACCTTGCGCCCGGCCTTCAGCGCGAAGGCCTCGGCGATCAGCTCCCGCTCGTCGGGAAGGACGCTGACCAGGATCAGCTTGGGGATCGGCCGCTCCTCGTAGAACTGGCCGATGAAGGCGCTCATCACCTCGGCATCGGCGTCCGCCTTGTCGACGCGCGGGAAGTAGGCGCGGTTGCCCCAATTCTGACCAGCGCGGAAGAAGAACACCTGCACGCAAGCCTGGCCGCCCTCGGCGTGGAGGGCGAAGACGTCGGCCTCCTCCAGGGTCTCGGGATTGACCGTGGTCTCCTGGGCGACCGAGGAGAGGGCGCGGATGCGGTCGCGCAGGCGCGCGGCGCGCTCGAATTCCAGATCGTCGGCGGCCGCCTGCATCTCCTGCGCAATCCGCCCCATCACCGCGCGGCTCTTGCCCTTCAGGAACGCCTCGGCCTCGCCAACCAGACCCTCGTAGTCCTCCAGCGAGATCAGGCCCGTGCACGGCGCCGAGCAGCGGCGGATCTGGTGCAGCATGCAGGGCCGCGTGCGGCTCTCGTAGACGCTGTCGGAGCAGGAGCGCAGCAGGAACGCCTTCTGCAGGGTGTTCAACGTCTTGGTCACCGCAAAGGCGCTGGCGAAGGGGCCGAAGTAGTCGCCCCTGATGGCGTGCGCGCCCCGGTGCTTCTTCAGCTGCGCGGCCGGATGTTCGCGGCGGATGACGATCTCGGGAAACGACTTGTCGTCGCGCAGCAGGACGTTGAACCTGGGCTTTAGCTGCTTGATCAGGTTGATCTCGAGCAGCAGCGCATCGGTCTCGGTGCGGGTGGTGGTGAACTCCATCGAGCGCGTCAGATCGACCATCAGCGCGATGCGCTGAGTGTGGAAGCGGCCCTGCGCGTACTGGATCACCCGCTTCTTCAGCGAGCGCGCCTTGCCCACGTAGAGGGCCTCACTGTCCTCGCCGAACATGCGGTAGACGCCGGGCGCGTCGGGAAGCCGGCGCACCTCGTCCTTGATCAGGGCGGCGCCGATCAGGACTGGGGCGAGGTCGTCGGGCATGGGGCCAATATAGGCGAGTCCCACGCCAAGCTCACGGGGCTGCGCACGAGCCTCTAGGGCGCCACGCCGATAGCGCGGTCGAGCGCCTCGTCGTCTTTCGCCGTCGCCATGTCCCTGGCGCTCTCGCCGGCGTGGTTCCGCCGGTCCAGGCTCGCTCCGTGGCGACGCAGGATGGCGGCGACGGCGGGCTGGTCGGCCTGGATGCTCTTCATCAGGGCGGTGTTCCCGTCGGCGTCCGCGGCGTCGACCGGGGCCCCCTGGCGCAGCAGGCGTGCCACTTCGCCGATCTGGCCGGCGGCGGCGGCGGCGCGCAACCTTGCGCCGCGATCACGCGGCGGGGGGGCGGGCGACTCCGTGACGAACTCTGAGACCGCCGCATCTTGCGCACCGGGCGCATTGCCGCCTGAGACCGGGGCTGACGCCTTCCGCTCGGCCGTGACCACCTCCTCCGTGACGGCGTCGCCCGCAGGCGGTGGAGGAGGAGGC
>JBIOEF010000025.1:0-32532 GCA_044445785.1 Caulobacterales bacterium | reverse complement strand
TCGTCGAGGCGGGCGGCCTGGTGGGCGGCGGCGGGGCCGTGAGCTTCACCCGCAGCTACGTCAACGGCGCCGGAACCGCCGTCGGCAAGGGCGCGGCGAGCTACGACGCCAGCGCCGTCTGGGCGCGTCTCGGCTGGATCTGGGACGCCGACAAGTCCGACCAGCTGGGCGCCTTCGTCGAGGTCGAGGGCCTGCGCCAGGCCGTCGGCGGCTATGTGGAGCCGCTCTCCAACGCCAACCCCTTCGAGGCCCACGTCCTGGCCGGGTCGGACTCGATGACCATCGCAAGGCTGGGCCTGCGCTTCAACCACGCCTCGGACCACGGCTGGGAGTACGGCGGCGGCCTTACCGTCAGCCGGGCGCTGAGCCAGACCGAGAGCCTGCAGGCGGCGATCCCGGGCTTTGGGCCCGTCCCCGCCGGCGCCATCGCCGATCAGACCTGGGCCGAGTTCGGCGCCCGGGCCGGCTACAGCTTTGGTCCCCGCTCCAACCTCTCGCTCTTCGTCACCGCCGTGCAGGGATCGTCGGTCATCGGCGGCTACGCCCACGGCGGCCTGGACTATCGCGTCACCTTCTAGCGGCGGGCGGAGGCGTCGCGCCGGCCTTCATCAGGCCAGCCAAGACCGCCCGGTCGGCGGCGCTGAGGTCGAGGGCGGCGGCGGTGCGGTACTGGATGCGGGCTTCGTCCACCCGCTTGAGCCTGGCCAGAGCCTGGCCCCAGAAGAGGTGGTTGCGGCCCCAGTGAGGGGCGAGCTTGTCGGCCTCGGCGAATTTCGCCGCCGCGCCGGCGGCGTTGTTCTGGCGCAGCAGCGCCTGGCCCCACGACGTCAGCGGATCGGCGAAGCGCGGACCCTTCTGATGGGCCAGTTCCAATTGGCGGATCGCCCCGGCGACGTCGCCCTTGCTGAGCAGCATCTCGCCCCACTCGCCATGGGCGAACGGCAGCGAGGGCGCCTGCCGCGCGGCCTCGGCGAACCAGCCGCTCGCCGCGCGCCAATCGGCCTTCGCCGCGGCGATCCGGCCGCGCATGCGAACGCAGAGGTAGCAGTCCAGCGGCGTGGCGGCGATCAGCGCCTCGGCGTCCGCCTGCCGTCCCAGCTGGGCGAGCGCGAAGGCCGCGTAGGGCTGGATCTGGGTGAGCAAATAGGTCTTGGCGCCAGGCGTGAAGCCGGACTGGTCGACGCCCTGGAACGCCTGCGCCGCGCCCGCCCAGTCGTCGATCCCGATGGCCAGCGCCACCAGCGCCCGCGGCGCCAGCCATGGCGCAGCCGCGTCGGCCGGGGCCGCCGCCGTCCTGGCGCCGAGGGCGGCGCGGGCTTCCGCCAGGTCGTGGCCCAGGATCAATGCGTCGACTTGCGACCACCGCCCCGATCGTTGGTCGGCGGGCGCGGCGCCGGCGGCGCCAGCGGCGGCCAGTTCCGCCGCTGCTGTCCTGAAGTCGCCGAGGTCGGCCGCCGCCGCCACCTGGCTCAGCGGGAGCGCGGCGGCCTTGGTGTCCGCGCCCGGGAACGGCCGCGCGTCGCGGACCGCGCGCGACTTCACCTCCTGATCGTTCTGGAAGGCCGCCTCGTCGTGACCAAGCGCGCTCTCCACCTCGGCCAAGGTCTGATAGCCGCCGGCCCACGTCGGATCGGCCCTGATCGCGATCCTGGCCATGTCCCTGGCGCGGACGAAATCGCCGGCGGCGATGGCTTTGTCGCCAAGCGCGGCGGCCGCCCACATGCGGTTTTCCGCATCGCCGCTGGCCACCAGACTGGCGAACACCGGCTCGGCCTCGGCGTCGCGGCCATGCTGCTCGAGGTACATGCCATAGCGCCAGGTCTGGGTGGAGGCGTAGACCGCCTCGGCCGCCTGCTGCAGCATCGCATCGAGATTGGCGTCAGGGCCCTCGAAGATCTTCGGCGACTGGCTGCCGACGCGGGCGGCCACCGCCAATCCGTTCGGCGAGCGGATCACTTCGCCGGAGATGTGAGTCTCGTGGCCCAGCCACGCGCGCAGCATCCGCTGCAGTTCGTCGATGGAGACGCCGGTGTCCGGGATCTCGACCTTGAAGTCGTCGCCCCAATTGCCGCTGATGGTCCCGGCCGGGCCGGCGCCCTTGGACTGCGCCTGCATCTCGGCCAGTCGGTCCAGCACCCGGCTGGCGACCACCTGGCCGGTCAGGCCGCGCTGGGCCTGGTCCGGCGGCACCGAGAACGACTCCACCACCAACCCGTGATCCTCGTGCGCTTGCCAGACCATGGCGCCCAGGCCAATCAGCAGGATCAGGCCAAAGGCGGTGGCCAAGAGCTGCAGGCCGATGCGCAGGCGGTCGCCGAAGTACTTCAGCGCCATGTGCCGGTGTTCCAGCGCGCGGTCCTCGCGCAGGCCCTCCATCTGCAGGCGCAGATGCTCCATCTGCAGATCCGCCAGCTGCTTTTGCACGTCCAGGAAGGCTTCGAACCTGTCGTCGGCCTTGGCCCGGCCCCGCGGCCTGCCGAGGGCGGCGGCGAGCGCCGCGCCGGCTGAGAGGCCGCGCAGACCCGAGCTCTCCCGCTCTTTTTCCTCGTCGTCCGGCCCGGCCATGATCCGCCCCGATTGGCCCGTCGGCCAGCATCGGATGGCTGCACCCTCTAAGCAACGAAAAGCTTGGCGGCGGGCGCCGGCCTTGTTCAGCCGGCGCGTCGATCCCAGGCCTCGCGCCAAGGGGTGAGGTCCAGTCCGGGATAGCGGTCGGCGCAGCCTTGCAGGGTCGCCGCGTCCCAATAGTCGTGGCCGGGCGGCGGAAAGCCCAGCGCCTCCAGCTGGCGCACGCTGCAGCGCTCCACCAGCGGCGTCCAATGCGCCATCCCCTTGCGCGGCCAGGGATTGGCCCCCACCCAGTCGGCGCCGGCCGGGCGGTAGGCGAGGTTGAAGAAGAACCGCCCGGCGCCGGCCAGCGACATCTGCGTCCCGCGATGGACGACGTCGGCGCTGTAGGCCAGCAGCGACCCGCGCGGTCCGACGGCGCTGACCGCCGCCGCCTCCCACGCCGCGATCCGCTCGCTCGACACCTTCGCTTTCGGAAACGCCAGCAGCATCAGCGGCACGTCGCCGGTCAGCGTGCGGCTGACGATCCGCGTCGGGCCGTGCGCTTCGGTGACGTCGGTGAGATAGAGGAAGAGCTGCGTCTGGCGATAGCGGCCGTCGGTGCGCGGCGGCAGCATGACGTGGTTGGTGTAGTCGGCGTGGAACGGCTGATCGTATTGGGTGACGCCGGCGTACTTGGCGAAGGTCTCGGCCTGGTAGAGGCGCACGTCGCGGGTGTGCAGCAGCGCCTCCGCCGCCGCGATGATCGCCGGGTGCAGGGCCAGCAGGTTCAGCGTCTGGTCGGCGAACGGAAATTCCTTCAGGCCGGCGAACTGCAGCGGCCGGAAGCGCGGATCGTCGCCCTGGTTGGCCGGCTGATCCGCCCCCGCTCGAAACGCGTCGCTGCGGGGATCGGCCGCGCCGGCGTGGAAGGCCTGCGGCGTCGGGTAAAGCTCGAAGAGGCCGGGGTGGGCGGCGTCGATCTCCTCTTCGCTCAGCAGCCGCTCCATCAGCACCCAGCCGTGGCGGTCGAAATGCTCGATCTGCGCCGGGCTGTGGCGTCGCTCCATCGCGCCCAAGCCCTACCGCTTCAGGAAGCCGTCGATGCCGGCGCGGGCGCTCTCGAAGCCGAGATTCTCGGCCATGGCGGGCGAGGCGATGGCGTAGGCGTCTTCCAGCGAAGCCTCGATCTGCTGGCGGAAGATGCGTTTGCCAAGCGCGATGGCGTCGGCCGGCTTGGCGGCGATCAGCATGGCCGTCTCGTCGATGACGCTGTCCAGCTCCGCCGCCGGGACGGCGCCGTTGATCAGCCCGATCTCCGCGGCCCTGGCCGCATCGATGAAGCGGCCGGTGAGCAGCATCTCCGTGGCCCGCTTGCGCGCCACCGCCCGGCCCAGCGCCACGCCCGGCGTCGAGCAGAAAAGGCCAAGGTTGACGCCCGAAACCGCGAACCGCGCCGTGTCGACGGCGTAGGCCAGATCGCAGCTGGCGACGAGCTGGCAGCCGGCCGCGACGGCCGCGCCCTGCACCCGCGCAATCACCGGCGCGCGGCAGGCGTCGATGGCCAGCATCACCGCCGAGCAGCGCTCGAAGAGGGTCGCGTTGACCGCCGCGTCGTTGGACGCGCGCAGCTCGGCCAGGTCGTGCCCGGCGCAGAATATCTTCCCCGCGGCCCCGAGCACGATCACCTTGACGCGCTCGTCGGCCGCCGCCTCGGCCAGCGCCGCCTCCAGCGCCTCCATCATCGCCGCCGACAGCGCATTGGCCTTGGACGGATCGTTCAGCGTCAGCCGCGCGATCGGCCCGTCGATCTGCCGGAGAACCAGATCCTCAGCCATGGGCGCTCGCTCCGCTGACCAGCAGCCCGCGCGGGATGAGGCCGTGTTCGTGGGCCGCTCGTTCCAGCTCTTCGCGGAAATCCGGGTGCGCCAGGCCGATCAGCGCCCGCGCGCGCTCGCACACCGAACGCCCTTTGAGATTGGCGATGCCGTACTCGGTGACCACGTACATCACGTCCGAGCGCGGGGTGGTGACGATGTTGCCCAGCGTCAGGTCGAGCACGATCCGGCTCTTGCGCACGCCCTTTCGCTCGTAGGTCGAGGGGAGGCAAATGAACGACTTGCCGCCCCTGGACGCATAGGCGCCGCGCACGAACTGCAGCTGCCCGCCGGTGCCGCTGATGTGGCGATGGCCGTCCGACTCCGAGGCCGCCTGGCCCTGCAGGTCGATCTGGGTGGTGCTGTTGATCGAGACCACGTTGTCGTTCTGCATGATCACGTGGGGAATGTTGGTGTAGTCCACCGGCAGGCAGAGCATGTCGGGGTTGCGGTCGACGGCGGCGTAGAGGTCCTTGGAGCCAACGGCGAAGGTGAAGGCGACCTTGCCCGGGTCCAGTTTCTTCTTCGCGCCGGTGACGCAGCCGGCCTGGTAAAGCTCGACGATCCCCTCGGTGAGCAGTTCGGTGTGGACGCCGATGTCCTTGACGCCGCTTTCCTTGAGCAGCGAACAGACGGCGTTGGGCAGGGCGCCGATGCCGATCTGCAGCGTCGCGCCGTCCTCCACCTCCTGGGCGATCAGCCGGGCGACCGCGTTGTCGATTTCGGCGGACGGGGCCTTGGGGACTTCCGGCGGCGGGCCGTCGTCGCCGTCGATGACATAGTCGACCTCGCTGACGTGGACGCCGTTTTCCTGGGGAAAGACGTAAGGCAGGCCCCGGCTCACCTCGACGATGACCATCCTGGCCCGCTCGATGATCGCGCGGTGCCAGATGTTGGTGGGGCCGAAGTTGAACCAGCCATCCTCGTCCATCGGCAGGGTTTTGACGATGACAATGTCCACCGGGTCGATGAAGCGGCGGTAGTAGTCGGGCACCTCGCCCAGATTGAGCGGGATGTAGTGGCAGACGCCGGCGTCGCTCTTGCCCCGGTCGTAGCCGCTGAAGTGCCAGTTGTAGTTCTCGAAGTGACGGCGCTCAGGATCGGCCTCCAGGAAGGCGCGGGGCTTCAGGGTGAAGCAGTTGCGGATCTTGACGCCGGTCAGTTCCGCGGCGCGAGCGGCCAGGGCGGCGTCGAACACGTCCGGCTGACTGAAGCTGGCGGTGTAGTCGAGCCACATGCCGGACTGGACGAGGGCCGCGGCGGCCGACGGAGAGATCCTGGTGGCGCCAGACTTGGCGATCCTTCGCAACATCACGTGTCCCCGAACAGGCGCCCCGCCGCCCTAACCGATCCTAGTCCGATCAAGCCGCGCTTCGTCAACGTCGTAACCCATCCCCGGCGCCTCGCCGAGGGTGAGCCAGCCGTCCGCGCCGGCGGCGAACGGCGTCGCCATCAGGAAGTCGCGGCGCTCCAGGCTCCACTGCGGCGGATCGTACGGATATTCGAGGAACGGCGTCTCGCCCAGCGCCGCGGCCAGGTGGGCGTTGGCGACAAGGCCCATGCCGTTGGTCCAGGTGTGCGGCGAGAAGGTGAGGTTGTGCGCCTGGGCGAGGTGGGCCACGCGGCGAAGGCCGGTGATCCCGCCCACCAGCGCCACGTCCGGCTGGACGACGTCCAGACACCCCTGGCCAATCAGATCGCGGAACGCCGAAAGCTCGCGGGTCATCTCCCCGCCGGCGATGCGCACGTCGCTGGCCTCGCGCAGGGCGCGCAGGCCGGCGAGGTCGCCCCGGTGCAGCGGCTCCTCCATCCAGTAGACGCTGAGCCGCTCCAGTTCGCGCGCGACCACGAGCGCGTCCTTGAAAGTCCAGGGCGGCTCGGTGTCCCACGGCATGCGCCAGCCCTGATTGCAGTCGACCATCAGCTCCAGCCGATCGCCCATCCGGGCACGCACGGCCTCCAGCGCGGCGATGTCGTCCCGCCAATCGCCGCGGCGGAAGCGGATCTTCATCGCCGCGAAGCCCTCGCCGAGGAAGCGCTCGGCGGCGTCGGCCAGGGCCGCGGGGTCGCGCAGGACGCCGGAGGAGGCGTAGGCGCGCACGCGGTTCGAGGCGCCGCCGAGCAGCTTCCAGCAGGGCTGGCCGGTGATCTTGCCGATCAGGTCCCACAGCGCCAGGTCCAGCGGCCAGCAGCGGCCGTAGTGGAAGTCGATGTGCGAGAGCACGCGCCAGTGCCGCTCGATGGCCATCGGATCCTGGCCGATGAACAGGGGCTCGTGGCCGTCGAACCCCAGCATCCTGTCGCCGCTGCCGTAGCCGACCACGCCGGTGTCGGTCTGAACCCGCACCAGGGTGGCGTCGAAGTGGCGACGCGGGTTGGAGTCCCAGCTGGCGTTGAACGGCGGATCCAGCGGCAGGCGGTGATGGGTGATCGCAATCGACGCGATCTTCTCCCCGCTCACGACGCCTGGCCGGGGGTGAAGAACGGGTTGCTGACCGCTTTCAGTCCCGCCGCCAGCGCCTCGCGGCTCGGCCAGCCGCTCTGCATCGCTCGCTGGGCGGCGCTGAGCGCGGCGGCGCGGTTGTTGGCGTAGACCGCCTCGGCGTCGTCGGCGGTCCAGTCGACCCAGACCAGCGCGATCACCACCCAGTCGTCGCCCGCCTCGGGCGGCAGGGCGCCGGAGAGCAGCGCCTCGGTGACGCCGGCGGCGACGCCGGCCTGGCCGGGGCCCCAGGTCATCGTCTCGTGCGCCGCATCGCGCAGCACCGCCTTGGCGATGAAGAGCGTGGCGGGCTTGGCGGGCAGGTTCGGCTGGATCACCGCCTGGAACGGGATATGGCCGGCGCCCGGGCTGGCGGCGGCGGTGGCGTAGGCGCCGCCCAGCGCCGTCTTGGGACCCAGGATCAGGTTGATGTGGGCCGCGTTGGCGCCCCCGCCCTCGAACGCTTCGCCGATGAAGATCATACCGCTTGCCCTCAGCTCTCCCCGAGCGCGCGCGGGCGCCGGACGGGGTTATAGTCGTTGATCATGTCGCGCGGTCGATAGGGCGCTTCGAGAAACGCCCGCTCCTCTTCCGTGAGATCGACGGCGAGCGCGGCCACCGCCGCGTCCACCTGGTCCGGCGCATCGGCCCCCACCAGCGGCGCGGTGACGGCGGGCTGCGCGGCGACCCAGGCCATGGCGATGACGCCGGGCGGGGCGCCGCGGGCCTTGGCGACCTCGCGGACGCGTCGGGCGATTTCCTGGTCGATGGCGTCGCCGAACCACTGCACGTAGACGTCCTGCTGGATCCTCGCCGTGGCCGTCGCGCCGGTGAGGTACCCGCGCGCCAATGGACTGAAGGTGGTGACGGCGATCCCGGCGTGCTCGCAGTACGGAATCATCTCCCGCTCCTCCTCGCGGTAGAGGAGGCTGAGCTGGCACTGCATGTTGACGAACGGCGTCCAGCCATTGGCGCGCGCCACCGCGTTCATCTCCGCCAGCTGCCAGGCGTACATGGTCGAGGCGCCGAGGTACCGGGCCTTGCCCTGCCGCACCACCTCATGCAGCGCCGCCATGGTCTCTTCCATCGGCGTCTCGGGATCGAAGGCATGGACGACGTAGAGGTCGACGTACTCGGTTCCCATGCGCTCGAGCGATCGATCGATGGAGGAGAGGATGTGCGCGCGCGAGAGGCCGCGATCGTTGGGGTCCTCACTCATCGGGTAGAAGACCTTGGTCGCCAGCACCAGCTCGTGACGCGGCGCCATGCTGAGCAGATTGCGCGCCACCACTTCTTCATTGGCGCCCAGCGAATACCAGTCGGCCATGTCGAAGAAATTGAAGCCGAGGTCGAGGGCGCGGCGCAGGATCGGCTTGGCGGCGGCCTCGTCCAGCACCCAGCCTTTCCAGGCCGAGCTTCCCAGCGACATGGTGCCCAGACAGAGCCGCGAGACCTTCAGCCCCGTCTGACCGAACCGCACAAAGTCCATCGCTCGCTTCCCGCCGCCCTCGCCGCGCCTCTAGCCGACCACGAAGGCCTTCTCCAGCACGTAGTCGCCGGGCGTCGAGACCGAGCCTTCGTCGTAGCCCCGCTCGGTGAGCATCGCCTTCAGATCGACGAGCAGTCCCGGACCCCCGCAGAGCATCAGCCGGTCCGCCTTCGGATCCAGCGGCGGGACGCCCAGATCGGCGAAGAGCTTGCCCGAGGCGATGAGATCGGTGATCCGCCCGGTGTGTTCGAACGGCTCGCGGGTCACCGAGGGGTAGTAGCTGAGCTGCCTGGCGGCCCTCGCGCCGACGCGCGGGTCGCCCTGGATGCCGGTCTCGAGAAAATCGCGGTAGCTGAGATCGCGGACCTCGCGCACCGTGTGGGTGACGATCACCTCGTTGAACCGCGCATAAGCTTCCGGATCCCGCACCAGCGAGAGCCAGGGCGCGAGGCCCGTCCCCGTGCCGATGAGATAGAGGCGCTTGCCGGGCCTCAGGCCCTCCAGCACCAGCGTGCCGGTGGGTTTCTTGCCCACCAGCACCTTGTCGCCGACCTTGATGTGCTGCAGCCGCGAGGTCAGCGGCCCGTCCGGCACCTTGATCGAGTAGAACTCCAGCTCCCTATCCTGCGTCGACGAGGCGATGGAATAGGCGCGCACCAGCGGCCGGCCGTCCTCCAGTTGCAGCCCGACCATCACGAACTGGCCGCTGGCGAAGGTCAGCGCCGGATCGCGCGTGGTGCGGAACGAGAACAGGCTCTCGGTCCAATGCTGAACGTAGGTCACCGTCTCGATGTAGAAGAAGGCGTCCAGGCGGCGCACAGGCTTGGCGAGGGGCGTGTCGGTCAATCGTTCCTCCCGAGAGCACGGCCCACACCCTAGAGCGCGGGCGCCGACGCGTCACCTCAAGGGCTGGCGCCTGGCGCTCCGGCCTTTTCGTCCATCGTTCGGCGCCGAATTGACCTCGATCAAGGCGCTGGCCTGGCCGACGGGCGGACCATGCTTGAACGGCCCCATCAGGCCCTCCGGCTCACGGGGCGAGCGTCAGGAGACCTGAACCATGGCTAGTGAAGACCAACGCCTCACCGGCGGCACGCTGCTGGCGCAGACTCTGGCGGCGGCGGGCGTCAAGCGCGTCTTCGCCCTGCACGGGGGCCATCTCGACGGGTTCTTCAAGGGCTGCGTCGAGGCGGACATCGATCTGATCGACTTCCGCCACGAGGCCGCGGCCGGCCACGCCGCCGACGCCTACGCGCGCACCACCGGCGAGCTGGGCGTCTGCGCCATCACCGCCGGCCCGGGGTTCACCAACGGCGTCACCGCCATCGCCAACGCCTATCTCGACGGATCGCCGGTGCTGTTCATCATCGGCTCGGCGCCCTTGCGCGAGATCGAGAGCAATCCGCTGCAGGGCGGGATCGACCAGATCGCCATCGCCCGGCCGATCGCCAAATGGGCGATCAGCGTTCCGGTCACCGAGCGCATCCCCGATCTCGCCGCCATGGCCATCCGCAAGGCGATGACCGGCCGCAAGGGTCCGGTGGTGCTGGAAGTGCCCATCGACGTGCTGCACGCCAGCGTCTCCGAGCGCCAGGCGACCAAGCCGTCAGGACTTTCCACGCGGCCCCACCCAGCGCCGTCGCCGGATGAAGCCCAGCGCATGGTGGCGTTGCTGCGCGCCGCGCGCCGTCCCGCCATCATCGCTGGGATGGAGGCGGTTTCGCCGCGGACCGGTGAGGCGCTGGCCGCCTTCGTCAAGGCCGCCGGCGTGCCGGTCTTCGCCAAGACCCAGGCGCTTGGACTGCTGGGCGCCGGCCATCCGCTGGATGGCGGCGCGGCCGGCAATCTCGCCATCCTGCCGATGCTCGGGCTCGAGCGCCCGGATCTGGTGATCCTGCTGGGCGCGCGCCTCGGCCTCTTCCTAGGCGGCCGCTCGGGCTCGGTGGTGCCCAACGACGCCCGGCTGATCCAGATCAGCGCCGATCCCGGCGAGGCCGGGCGGCTGCGCGACGTCGATCTCGCGATCGCCGCCGATCCCGCCGAGACGCTGCAGGCGGCGCTGGTCGCCGCGGGCGGCGCGGCCTTCGGTGACTATGGCGACTGGCCGACGCGGGCGGCCGGCGCCAAGACCCTGCTGGCCGGCGCCTATCCCGAGCGCGAGACGGCCGCCGGCGTCCATCCGTTCCACGCCGCCGCGGCCGTGGCGCAGGCGGTCGGGACCGAGGCGATCTGGACGCTGGACGGGGGCGAAGCCGCCTCTTGGGGCACAGGCGCGCTCAGCGTTTCAGGGCCGGGCCGGGTGCTCACCCACGGCTACCTCGGGTGCCTCGGCACCGGGCTCGGCTTCGCCATCGGCGCCCAGGTCGCACACCCTGAGCGCCGCGTCGTGCACGTCACCGGCGACGGGTCGATGGGCTTCCACATCCAGGAACTGGACACCATCGTCCGCCGCGGCCTGCCGATCGTCACCGTGGTGCTGAACAACCAGGTCTGGGGCATGTGCCTGCACGGCCAGCAGATCATGTACGGCCAGAACTACAACGTCATCACCAAGCTGGGCGGCACCTGCTACGCCGACGTCGCCGGGGCGTTCGGCTGCCACGCCGAGCGGGTGACCCGCTACGACGACATCGCCCCGGCGCTGGAGCGGGCGCTGGCCAGCGGCAAGCCGGCGTTCGTCGAGATCATGACCGACGCCGACGTCGTCCACCCGATCACCGTCTCGATGCTGGGCAAGGTCGACGATGCGGCCAAGGAGGTGCAGATCCCCTACTACGAGAACGTCCCGGCGCCGGCGCACTGAGGGCGCCGGGGCGGGCGGCCGACGCCGCGCCGGTTGTGCGACCGGCGTCGGCCGGGCGATGGTGGGCGGGCGCGCGAACCGGCGCGCGCGGAACGCTCGGCCGACCATGAAACTCTATCACTGCAAGAACGCGCGCTCGCTGCGCCCGCTGTGGACCCTGGAGGAGCTGGGCCTCGACTACGAACTGGAAAACATGGCGTTCCCGCCGCGCGCCGCCCACCCGGGCTACCTCGCCATCAACCCGCTGGGCACGGTCCCCACCTTCACCCACGGCGAGCTGACCATGACCGAGTCGACCGGCATCTGCCATTGGCTGGTCGACACCCACGCGCCCAGCAGCCTGCGCGTCGATCCGGCCGAGCCGGCGTATGGCGAATATCTGAACTGGCTCTATCGCAGCGACGCGACGCTCACCTTCCCGCAGACGATCGTGCTCCGATATTCCCAGCTCGAACCGGCGGCGCGGCGCCTGCCGCAGGCGGTGGAGGACTACTCGGTCTGGTATCTCTCACGGCTGCGCTGCGTGGAGAGCGCCTTGGAGGGTCGAGAGTTCCTGTGCGCCGACCGCTTCACCATCGCCGACATCGCCGTCCATTTCGCGCTCTTCTTGGGGCGCACGCTGGGGCTCGACCAACGCTACAAACCCAATTGCCAGCGCTACCTGGAGCAGATGATGCAACGCCCGGCGTTCCAGCGCGCCATGGCCAGGCAGGACGTGGCGGTCGGTTGAGTCACGCCGGCCTGGCGAGCTCCAGGGCCTGGTCGAAATCCGGCGCGGAACAGCCGTCGACGAACGCCGCCAACGACATCTTGCCAAAGGCGTAGCCGATCTCGCCCGACGCCAGGCGGCCGTGCGTCGCCGCCGTCTGGAATTGGGCCGGGCTCAGGGCGTCCAGGCTCACGTCCCGCTCCGGCCGCTCGGCCGCGACGGCCTCCAGCGCGATGCAGCCGTAGAAAAGCCGCGCTAGCTGGCGCACGACGCGCAGCCGCGCGCGCAGCGCCGCATCGGGCGGCAGGCCGAATGCCGCGGCGAGCAGAGCCGCTTCGAGGTCTGGCGTGTCGGCGATCTCGATCGTCGCGATGGCGAGGTCGAACAAGGGGTCGTTGCGCGACGCCAGCTCCCAGTCGACCAGCCAAAGGCGGGCGCCGTCGAAGAGCAGGTTGCGCGGGTTCGGATCGTTGTGGCTCGACGCCAGGGACCGCGGATCCCACGGCAGCGCCGCGCGGATGCGGGCGAGTTGGTCGCGGTGACGGTCCAGGAGTCCCGCCGCGAACATCTCCGACGCCGCCAGCGCTTCGAGCGCGGAGGCGATCACGTCCCCGTCCTCGCCGAGCATCGCGGGGAACGGCGCCGTCGTCTGGATCCGCGCGATGAGCGCGCCCAATTCGCGCGCGACACCGATGCGTCCGCCGGGATGGGCGGTGATCGGCCTGGCGTCGATGAAGTCCATCACCGCGACGCCAGCCACGGGGTCGACGACGTGCGTTCGCGGTGCGACTCCGACCCCAGCGGCGGCCGCCATGCAGGCGAACCCGCGCCGTCGGTGTTCCAGCGCTATACGCCCCGGTTCAAGCCGCAATGCGAACGAGCGCTCGCCAAGGTCGATGCGATAGATCAGGGCCCCGGAGACGCCGCCCTTCAGCAGCGTCGCCGCGACCACGTTGTCGCCGCCAGTGACCGAGGCCAGGGCCGCGCGCGCGGCCTCGCGTCGCTGCGCAGGGATGATGTCGAGAATGTCGGCCATGGGTTTCGGCGAGCCTGGCCGGCTGATCGCGCGTTGACAACCCGACGCCGGTCCCGCACGGCCTGGGGAAACGCACCCAGCACAGGCCCGCCATGACCCCTCTGCATTTCCAATCGGCCGCCGCCATCGCCCGGTCGATCCGTGACGGCGAGATCAGCGCTCGCCAGGCCCTTGAGCATTTCCTGGATCGCGTTGATCGCCTGAACGGGCCGATCAACGCGGTGATCCATCAGCTCCGCGACCAAGCGTTCGCGCGCGCCGACGCCGCCGACGCCGCCCGCGCCGCCGGCGCGCCGATGGGGCCGCTGCACGGCGTGCCGATGACCATCAAGGAGAGCTATCAGCTGGCGGGAACGCCGACGACGTTCGGCATTCCGGCGATGCGGGACAACGTCACCGACCGCACGGCCCTGGCGATCCAGCGCCTGCTGGCGGCGGGGGCGAATGTGTTCGGCAAGACCAACGTCCCGATCCGCCTGGCCGACTTCCAGAGCTACAACGAGATCTACGGAACCACCAACAACCCCTGGGACCACAGCCGCACGCCCGGCGGCTCCTCCGGCGGTTCGGCCGCGGCGCTCGCGGCGGGCCTCACGGGTCTGGAGATGGGCAGCGACATCGGCGGGTCGATCCGCAATCCGGCGAACTACTGCGGCGTCTTCGGCCACAAGCCGACCTGGAACCTCTGCCCGCCGCGCGGCCATGGGCTCGACGACAGCGTCAGCCCCTCCGACATCTCGGTGATCGGCCCGTTGGCCAGGTCGGCCTTCGACCTGGAAACCGTGCTGGGCATCATCGCCCGTCCGGACGAGATCGAGGCGAACGGGATCCGGATCGACCTGCCGTCGCTGGGCGAGCCGATGACCGGGTTGCGCATCGCGGTCTGGGCCGACGCCAGCCCATTCCTGCCGACGTCAGCGGGCGTCGGCGCCCGGGTCCAGGCGGTCGCCGACGCCCTCGGCCGGGCCGGCGCCAAGGTCGACGACAAGGCGCGTCCGAATTTCTCGCCCGAGCACAGCCATCAGATGTTCTCCGCCCTGCTGTCCTCGGCGATGGCCGCAAGGCTGCCTGACGCGGATTTCAGCGCGCGCATTGCCCGCGCCGAGAGCGCGCCGGCCGACGACCAGAGCGCCGCCACCGTCCAGGCGCGCTGGCAGACCCTGCGTGCGCGGGATTGGGCTCGGTTCAACGAGGCGCGGAACAAGCTGCGCTGGGCGTGGCGGCGGTTCTTCGACGACGTCGATTTCCTGATCACGCCGGTGATGCCGACCACGGCCTACCCGCACGACCACGGCCCGGAAGGCTCGCGCACGATCGACATCGACGGCGCCAAGGTCGCCTACTTCAACCAGACGTTCTGGGCGGGTCTGGCGGGCGTCGTCTACCTGCCCGCGACCGTGTTCCCCGCGGGCCTGGCCGCCGATGGCCTGCCCGTCGGTCTGCAGATCATCGGACCGGCCTACGCAGACCTGCGCACGATCCAGCTGGCGCAGCGGCTGGAGCAGATGGGCTTCGCCTTCCAGCCGCCGCCCGGTTTCTGAGCCGCGGGCGGCGACGAGGTCGCGCTAGTCGATCGGGATGAAGATCGAGTGGCGCACCTTTCCCGACACCGCCTTCGAGAGGTGACCCTTGCCGGTGACGTCTTCCACCAGGATCACTTCGCCCGCGCCGATCACGCGTTTTTCGCCATCGCTGGCGGTGATCTCCACGCCGGCGTCCAGGTTGACGATGTACTGGCGCCGCGGCGCGGGATGCCAGTCGAGATCGTAGTTGCCCGACGTCTCGCGGAAGATGATCCCGGTGGCGGACTTCCGTTCCGAGAGCTTGCCGCCCGGAAGGTCCTGGACCCATTGCACCTCGATGTCGCGGAAGTGCGTTTCGCCGTCCTCGTCGACGTAAAGATTGTGGATGCGCATGAAGCTCCTCGCTGGGCTGGCGCGCCAAGCTAGCCGGTGATCGGGCCGCGCGCACGCCATCGATTGGCGCGCTGCCTGGTCGGTCCGGTTTTGTTCCGTTTTTGTTCGTCGGTGACCTACGTATTTTGACGTAGGTCAAATTCTCGGCCCCTAGCGTCTTCAGCGGCTAGGCGCGGGCCTCCAGCACCATGTTGAACGGGCCCTCGGTCGCCCGCCTGACGCGGGTGAAGCCCCCGTCGCGGATGACCTCGCTCAGCCTGGCCTCGCCCGCCTGCGCGCCCAGGCCCTCGCCGACTTCCTGGTCGAGCGAGGTCGGCACGCAGAGCATGGTCGAAGCGTTGTAGTAGAGCCGGCCGACGGGGTTGAGGTTGTCCTGCGGACGATCGCCGGCGATCGGTTCGACGATCATCCAGGCGCCGCTCTCCTTCAGGATCTTGCGCATGTGCGTCGCGCACCCTCTGGGATCGCCCATGTCGTGCAGGCAGTCGAAGCAGGTGATCAGATCGAACCCGGTCTCCTTGATCTCCTTGGCGATCGCCACTTCGAAGCGGACGCGATCGCCGAGGCCATGCTCGCGCGCATGGCGTTGCGCCTCCTCGATGGAGGGGACGTGAAAGTCGTAGCCGACGAACTGGCTCATCGGGAAAGCCTGCGCCATCAGCAGGGTCGAAAAGCCGACCCCGCAGCCGACATCGGCGACCTTGGCGCCCGACTTCAGCTTCGCTTCGACGCCGTCCAGGGCCGGCAGCCAGTTCTGGACGATGTTGTTCACGTAGCCCGGCCGGAAAAAGGCGCCGGTGGCGCAGAACAGGCACCCGGCGGTGTCGCCCCAGCGCACGCCCGATCCCGTCCGGAAGGAGTGCTCGACCTTCGCCTCCCCCTCGATCATCGCGGCCACCAGGTCGAAGGCGCCGGCCAGGTAGACCGGACTATCGGGTACGGCGAAGACCATCGCCTGTTCGGGCGAGAGGCTGAACGCGCCGGAGGCGGCGTCGTAGTCGATGAACCCGTTCGCCGCCTGGGCCATCGCCCATTCGCGCACATACCGTTCGGTCAGTCCCCCGGCCCGCTGCGCCAGGTCCGCCGACGTCGCCGGACCTTGCTGCAGCGCCGTGAACAGCCCCAGCCGCAGACCCAGTCGCACAGTGGGCACGCTGAACGCACCGCCGAGGTCTCCCAGCATCTTGCCGATGAAATTGTTGAGCTTGGCTTCGTCGATCTGCGCCATCGCCGCCTCCATTTTCGGCGGAGGCCATCAGGTTGCGGTTGGCAGATCAATGTTCTCCCAAACCACGTTTTCGTGATGGCCGCCGGTCGGGCGCCCGCGGCGGCGCGTCATCCGCAGCGGCAAAGTTCCAGCAGCCGGCGCACGCTCGCCTGGCCCTCCAGGCCGCGGCAGAGCGCGATTACCTCGTCCGTCCGCTCGCGTCCCAGCGCGCGGGAGGCCAGGCTGGCGAACTTACGCTCCAGCTTGGCCTGCTGGGCGGGGAGGTCGCGCATGGGCTGGGAGACATCGCCGGTGCGCGAAAGCGTGCGCCCGTCCTTCAGCCGCACGCTCACCACCGAGCCGCGCCCGACCAGGGTCGGATCGATGCTGACCCTGCCGCGCAACGCCACCAGGTCGGCGCGGCGGGCTGTCTCGTCACTGTAGAGGGCGTCCTGGAAGGTGTCCTCGCCGGCGAGCGCCAGCGCGGTGGTCATCCGCAGCGAGAACTTGCACTCCAGCCCCGTGGCGGGTTCCTGAATGTTGCAGACGCCGAGGTGCCCGGCGGGCACCCTCACGCTCACCGCTTCGATAGCCTCCGGCGCAATCTTCTCCTCGTCCCGAAGCTGGATGGCGGCCTCGATGGCGTCGTGGGTGAGGTAGCAGGCGGCGTGGTATTTGAAGAGCGCGTCGGCCACCCAGGGCGTCTCGCGCTCGGCCAGGGCGGCGTCTGGACTGGCCGTTGTGGACTGGGTGGCGGCGAAGCCCTGGGATGAGGCCAGCACATCGGCGTCGCTGGTGAAGCCGCGCGCGGCCAGCCGGGCGGCGAGGAGCCCGTTCTGCGCCGCCTTGCCGGCGTGCAGCGGCTTGGACATGGTCCCAAAGACGCTCTTCAGCCCGGCGGCCTGGGTCCCGGCCAGTCCGAACGCGTGGGTGAGCGCCAAGCCCTCGACGCTCAGCAGCTTGGCCGCCGCCATGGTCGCGCCGAAGGTCCCGAAGGTGGCGGTGCCGTGCCAGCCCTTGGCGTAGTGCGAGGGACCCATCAGCCGCGCCACCCGGCACTCGGCCTCGACTCCGGCGATAAAGGCCAGCAGCGCCTCCGCGCCCGAGGCGTTCCGCTGTTCCGCCAAGGCGAAGACCACCGGCGCCACCGGCGCCGTGGGATGGCCCATGGCCAGGATCACGTCGTCGAAATCCAGCGCATGGCCCATGGCGCCGTTGATCAGCACCGCGTCGTCGATCCTGGCGCGGCGGCCGTGGCCGAGGAGCGATGCGCCGTCCGCCTGGTCCGTCGGCGCGAGTTCGCTGACGAGGATGCGCGCCAGCGGCTCGTCCCGACCCGCCAGGGTGACGCCGATCCAGTCCATCAGACACTGCTTGGCGACAGTGAGCGCCGCGGGCGGAAGGTCCTCCAGGCGCATCGCTGAGAGCCGGTCCGCTAGCGCCGCGGTGATCGACTGGGTACTGGTCGTGGTCTGCTCCAACGTCAGAGTGTCGGCCATGGCGTTCCTCCCTTGGATCGCTTGTCGGCCGGACGCTAAGCTCATGGGCGCGGCGGTTCAACGGGAGGCGAGGCGATGGGCGAGAGGCTGAAGGGGCGCGTCGCGATCGTCACCGGCTCGGGCCAGAACATCGGCCGCGCCATCGCGCTGCTGTTCGCGGAGGAAGGCTGCGCGGTCTGCGTGAACGGACACAGCGACCGGGGCAAAGTGGACGCGGTCGTCGCGGAGATCGGCGGCGCCGGCGGTCGCGCGATCGGCGTCATGGCCGACGTCGGCGATCCGCAGGCGGTGGAGCTGATGGCGCAGGAGACCGAGCGCGTGCTCGGGCCCGTCGACATCGCCGTCAGCAACGTCGGCGTGCGGCGCCGCCAGAGCTTCGAAGAAATCAGCGTCGAGGACTGGCGCGCCACGCTCAACACCAACCTGGGCTCAGCCTTCTACCTGGCCCACGTCGTGCTGCCCGGCATGCGCGAGCGCGGTCATGGGCGGATCATCAACATCTCGGGCTACGACGGCCTCACCGGCCACATGGGCGAGCGGGCGCACAACGTCACCGCCAAGGCCGGCATGCATGGCCTCACCAAGGCGATCGCGCGGGAGTACGGCGAGCATGGCGTCACCGCCAACACCGTCTTTCCCGGCGCCATCGCCACCCGCCGCGACGCCGCGCAGTACGCCCACATCGATCCGGCGGACGTGATCAAGCGCCTGGCCATCAAGCGCTTCGGCGAGCCCCGCGACATCGCCGAAGCCTGCCTCTACCTCGCCGCCGACTCCGGCAAGTTCGTCACCGGCCAGGCCCTGCACGTCAACGGCGGGGAGTTCATGTTCTAGCGGCTCGGCGGCTTCCGCTTCTGGGCGCAAGTCCAATGAGCGCGTTCGACCCATGGCCGACGTCCAACGCGGAGCGGTAGGCGGCCCAATGGCGTTGACACTCGCGCATCCCAGGCCAGTATTTTGCGGCGAGCAGTCAGCGGCGCGTCAGGGGGGCCTGTGTCAATCTTCGAGAATGTGGGGGCATCGCGCATCGGCGCCGCCATCCGGCGAGCAGCGCTGCCGCTGAGCTTCGGCGCCCTGGTGGCCGCTCTCGCCTTCCCAGCGGCGGCGGGCGCCGGCGAGCTGCAGAAGCCGAGCGCGGGCTACGTCTACTTCCACCGCGCCGGCGCCGACATGGCCGCCCACGACGCTGCGGTCGGCGATTGCGTCCGCCTGGCCGGCAGCCTGGACACGCCCAACGCGGGCGGGCTCGTCGGTGCGGTCATGATCGTCCGCTTCAACGACTTCCTCTACCGGGCCAACATCGAGAACTGCTTGATGGCCAAGGGCTGGGACGTCGTCCGGGTCAGCGACGAGGAAGGCAAGGCGATCAGCGCGTTGCCCGCGGCAGACCAGTCGGCGACGCTGTCGCCCTGGGTCGGCGCCGCACAGGCGCACGGCGACGTGGTGCGGGCTTTCGAGCCGCTCGCGCCGCTGATGCGCCAGGTGCGCAACGACATCGGCCAGTTCCCGGCCGCCCCGCCTCTGCCGCTGAGTGTTACCGCCGGAGGCTTCAAGCTGCAGCGCACCACGCCCCACGGCGGCTTCCACGAGATCGACGCGCACGGCGCCGACACTCAGGTCAAGCCCGGCGACTCGGTCATCGTGATCCGGATGTGGAGCCATGATGGGACCCAGCCGCGCGGCTTCTGGTTCGGTCGGACGGACGATCCGGGCGGCCTGGCGGCGGGCCCGCACCCCGACGACTTCCCGGTCGCGGCGCACGGCAAACAGTACCTCACGCGCAAGGGGCCGGTGGAAGCGGCGACTTACGTCATTCCGGTCAAGCCCGGCCGGTGGCGGCTGCTGGCCGTATGGCAGGACACCTCCCTGCAGCTGGGCGCCACGGGCATCAGCCTCTGCATCGGCGGCCCGGTGTTCGACGTTGGACCGGGCGAGGCGGTTTACGCCGGGTCCTTCGATATGGCCGCCGACGATTTCCTGGCGCCGGACATGTCGCTGGCGACGGTGACGCCCACGCTGCGCGACGAGGCGCTCGCCGCGCGCCTTGGCCCCGCCCACTGGATGAACGCGGCGGCATCGCCCTGCGCCGGCACGGGCGCGCTCTACCTCTACGCCTACGCCATGCCCGGCGCCCCCGCCGCCGCAACCACGCCCTGACCGCCCAGGGCCGGACCGGGTGGGCCGCCCGGCGCGAAGGTCTCGGCTAGAACAAGCCTCAGTTCGATCCGCGGATGGTCGGTTTGCCCAGCAGCGTGTCGGCGATGATGCGCTGCTGGATCTCGCTCGTGCCCTCGAAGATCTTGGTGAGCCGGGCGTCGCGCCAGTAGCGCTCGATGGGATAGAGCGTCGTGTAGCCGGCGCCGCCGAAGATCTGCAGCGCCTCGCTGGTCACCCGCTCGGCCATCTCGGAAGCGAAGTACTTGACCATCGAGGTCTCCACCCGCCCGGCGCGGCCGGCGTCGATCTCGCTGCAGACGTAGTACATCAGCTGGCGCGCGGCCTGGACCTCGGTGGCCATGGTGGCGATCTTGAAGCGGATCGCCTGGAAGTCGCTGATCGGCTGGCCGAACTGGACGCGCTCCTTGGCGTAGGCGATGGCGTCCTCCAGCGCACCCTGGGCCAGGCCGATCGAGCGCGCGGCGGTGTGGGCCCTGGCGAGGCCAAGGCCGAAGGCGGCCCTGCACGGCGCGGCCAGCCTCGGGATTGCCGCTCTCGCTCTGGCGCACCGGCGCGCGGACGCCATCGAAGTGCAGCTCCCAGGTCTTCCAGCCGAAATAGCCGATCTTCGGGATCGGGCTGCCGGTGCAGCCCTTCGGCAGCTCGCCCTTCGGCTTTTCCACCGAGACCGAGACGGTGCCGGCCCGCCCGCCCGGCGCATCCGGATCGTCCAGGCGGCAGAGCACGCTGATGTAGTCGGCGCCGTCGGCGAAGGTGCACCAGTATTTCGAGCCGGTGATCACCCATTCCTCGCCCTCGCGCCGGGCGCGGCAGGTGACGCCAGAGAGGTCCGAGCCGGTTGCGGGTTCCGAGAGGGCCGCGGCGCCCAGGTACTGACCCTTGGCCATCAGCTCGATGTTACGGCGTCGCTCGTCGCCCTCGCCCGGGACCGAGCGGTAGAAGGAATTGCCCCTGGCGATGATGCTGGCGACGCTCATCCAGCCGCGCGCCAGCTCCTCGGCCACCAGGCAGTATTCGAAGGCGCCCAGCCCAAGGCCCCCGTATTCCTCCGGGATCAGGATGCCGAAGAAGCCGAGCTCGCCCATCTTGTCGATCAGCTCGCGCGGCATGTCGCCCTTGACCGGATCCAGCCGATTGGCCGCCGGCAGCACTTCCTGATGGGTGAACGCGCGCGCCAGGTCGCGCATCATGATCCGCTCGGGGGTCAGATAGCCCGTCGTCGCGATTGCGGTTGTTGCGTCATCGGCCATGATAGGCCTCCTTCAAGTTCACCCCCCGACGTCACCCCGGCTGGACCCCGGCCCTGAGCCGGGGGGAAAGCCGGGGCCGGACGGGCTGGTGCATAGACGAATTCCAGCTGGGCGGCGGGACGGCCGGCCCCGGGTCTTCGCCCGGGGTGACGGTTGAACGTGTGATCCGCGACATGGCCTCACATGCCGATCAGCTCGGCTTTCCTCACGGTGTTCATGACGATCCGGATCGAGGCGGCGTCAACCATCGTCCCGTTGACGTTCACCGAACCCAGCCCTTCGGCCAGCGCCTTGTCGTAGGCGTCGGCGAGCTCGCGGGCGCGGGTCACGTCCTCGGCGGTGGGCGAGAAGATCTCCAGCGCCGGCGCGATCTGGGCCGGGTGGATCGCCCACTTGCCGACGAAGCCCAGCATGAAGGCCATCCGCGCCTCGCGCCGATAGCCGTCCTCGTTGCGGAAATTGGCGTAGGGCCCGTCCACCGGATCCAGCCCCGCGGCCCTCGCAGCCATGGCGATGCGGAAGCGGGGATAGTGGAAGACGTCGCCCGGATAGCCCTCGCCGCCCCAGCCGCGCAGGTTCATCTGCTGGCTGGCCGAATAGTCGCCCATGCCGAAGATCAGCGCCTCCATCCGGGGCGAGGCGGCGGCGATCTCCTCCACATGCTGCAGGCCCGCGGCCTCCTCGATCAGCACCTCGATGCCGATCCGCCGTTCCAGCTTCAGCTTGGTCTCGAGCTGAGAGAGCAACAGGTCGACGAACTGCACGTCGGCGGCGCGCATGGCCTTGGTCAGCATGATCGTGTCGATGTTCTTGCCCGCGCCCTCCACCACCTCGATCACGTCCTCGAAGCACCAGGGCGTGGTCACGTCGTTGATCCTGACGCACCGCGTCCGCCTTCCCCAGTCCAGGCCGTTCAGCGCCTCGACGATGGTCTTGCGCGCGCCCGCCTTCATCGAGGGCGCGACGGCGTCCTCAAGGTCGAGGAACACGTGGTCGGCGTCGGAGACGCAGGCCTTGGCGATCATCTTCTCGCTGACGCCGGGCACGGAGAGCTGCGAGCGGCGAAGCCGCATCGGACGGCTGGTCATGGCGTTTCCTCCTTGATCGCGCCGGCCGCCCGCCAGCGCGCTATATCCTCCGCCGAAGCGCCGTGCTCGGTAAGAACGGCGTCGGTGTCGCAGCCAAGGTCCGGCGCGCGGCGGCGCACGCCGGACGGGGTCCGCGTGAACTTGATCGGCTGGCCAGCGATGCGCATCGGTTCTGGAAAGCCCGGGCAATCGATATCGGCCAGCATGCCGCGCGCCGAAAAGTGCGCGTCGTGGGCGATCTCGTCGATGTTCTTGACCGGACCGAAGGGGACGACGCCGCCAAGCCTCGCTTGCAGCTCGGCCTTGGTGAACGCGGCGGTGAGGGCCGAGAGCCCCTCGATCACCGCCGCGCGGTTGGCGGCCCGGGCCCTGGGCGTGGCGAAGACGGGATCGTCCAGCAGCTCGGCCGCGTCCAGCGCCTGGCACAGCTGGCGGAAGAAGGCGTCGCCCGGGCAGGCGATGGCGACGAACCCGTCGGCGGCCGGATAGATGCCGAACGGCAGCAGGAACGGGTGGTGGTTGCCCTCGGGTCCGGGCGTCAGATGGCCGAACGAATGCTGGTGCACGATCCGCTCGCTCACCCCCAGCACCGCGTCGACCATGGCCACGTCGACGAACTGGCCCTCGCCGGTCTGGCGGGCGCTGAGCACGGCGCTGACGATCCCCAGGGCCAGGTAGAGCGCCGGCACGGTGTCGCCGACGCCCGGCCCGATCTTGATCGGCGTTCCGCCCGCCAGCCCGGTGATCCCCATCATCCCGCCCATGGCCTGGGCGACGACGTCATAGGCCGGCCAATCCGTGTACGGACTACTGCCCGTGCGCGGATCGCCAAAACCCCGCACCGCCGCATAGACGAGCCGCGGATTGATCGCCGAGAGCGTCTCGTAGGAGAGACCGAGCCGGTCCATCACCCCGGCGCGGAAGTTCTCCACCACCACGTCGAACTCCGCGACCAGGCGCTTGATCAGCTCCACGCCGGCCGGCGACTTCAGGTCGACCGCGATGCTTCGCTTGCCGCGGTTGATCGACTGGAAATAGCCCGAGTAGCGATGCTCGACGTCGGCTTCATGGAACGGGCCGGAGCCGCGGGTGAGGTCGCCGCCGTCCAGCGCCTCCACCTTCACCACCTCCGCGCCCAGGTCGCAGAGCTGCTGGGTGCAGAAGGGCCCGGCCAGCGCCTGGGTGAAGTCCAGCACCTTCAGGCCCTGCAGCGGCCCGCCGGGCGCCGGCGCGCTCACCGATCGCCCCAGTGGCTGCGCCGCTTGATCAACATGCGCCGGTCGCCCTGGAAGACCTGCTTGTCGTCCTGGTTCACGCCGTAGTGGCGGAAGGTGACGATCCCCGCGTCCTCCTGGCCCGAGTCCTCCGCCGCCAGCACCTCGGAGTAGGCGTAGAGGGTGTCGCCGTGCACCACCGGGTTCATCAGCCGGATGTTGTCCATGCCAAGCTCGGCCAGGGCGTTCTCGCCGCAGTCCTGCATGGCCAGGCCCATGGCGAGGGAAAAGTTCACCCCGCCGTAGGAGAGCCGGCCCTTGTAGGGACTGTTCTTCATCGAGTGCTCGTTGAAGTGCGCCTGGGCGGTGTTCATCACCAGGTTGGTGATCAGAACGTTCTCCAGCCCCTCGATGGTCTTGCCGCGGGCGTGGCGGATCACCTCGCCGACCTTGAAGTCCTCGAAGTAGTTGTTCTTGCCGGTAAGGTCGGAGAGCTTCATGCGCCCTCCGCCTTGGCCGCTGTGGCCGGCTGGCGCAGGCGCACCAGGTTGGAGCGCTCGAAGTCGATCACCAGCTCTTCGAGCTGATTGAAGCCCTCGGTGAGCCAGGTGACGATCCCGTTCGCCGGGTTGCTGGCCGAGACCCGCGCGGCCTTGGTGGTGGAGCGGGCGGTGATCGTGTCGCCGGGATAGACCGGCTGGCGATACGTGAGGGCGCCGACGCCGACGAACGGCCCGCCGATCTCGCTGTTGTCCTCCACCGAAAGGCCCAGCACGACGTTGAAGACCAGCAGCGGGTTGACGACGATGTCTGGGTGGCCGTGCGCCTGGGCGAACACGCGGTTGGAATAGAGCGGGTTGAAGCTCAGCGTCAGGGTGGTGAAGAGCAGGGTGTCGGCTTCGCTGAGCGTGCGGCCCCAGTGGTGCTGGCGCACCTCGCCCACCTGGAAGTCCTCGTAGAGCCGCCCCTTGGGCCAGAGCTTGGCCCGCTCGCGGAAATCGTCGGCCATTGCGTCGTTTTCCTTAGCCGTCCTAGACCTCAATCACGCCAGCGCGGGTCCAGCAACCCTTCCATTCCTGCTAACGTCCTTCAGGCTTGAGCCGCCAGGGGGGGCGCCGCTGCGTCATGAAGAACGAGCCGGAAATCACCGACGCCAGTCGCGAGCCGCGGGCGTGAGCGGTCGGCTTGCCGGGAAGACCTGCCTGGTGACCGCGGCGGGGCAGGGGATCGGGCGGGCGACGGCCGAGCGTTTCGCGGGCGAAGGCGCGCGCGTCGTCGCGGTCGACATCAACGCGGGCTCGCTGGCGAGTCTCACCGGGCCGGGGCTGGAGACGCAGCGGCTCGACGTCACCGACCCGGCGGCGATCCAGCGCCTCGTCGCGGAGGGCGCCCCCTTCGACGTGGTCTTCAACTGCGCCGGCTTCGTGCACCAAGGATCGATCCTGGACTGCGGCGAGGAGGACTGGCGCTTCTCCTGGGACCTGAACGTCACCTCGATGTTCCGCGTCTGCAAGGCGGCGCTGCCGGGGATGTTGCAGCGCGGGGCCGGCTCGATCATCAACATGGCCTCGGTCGCTTCCAGCGTGAAGGGCGTGCCGAACCGCTTCGCCTATGGCGCCACCAAGGCCGCCGTCATCGGCCTCACCCGCTCGATCGCCGCCGACTTCGTCGGCCAGGGCGTTCGTTGCAACGCCATCTGTCCCGGCACCATCGCCACCCCCTCGCTGCGCGAGCGGATGGCGGCCCTCCCTGGCGATCCGGCCGAGGTGCTGCAGAGCTTCGTCGCTCGCCAGCCCATGGGGCGCCTGGGCGAAGCCTCCGAGATCGCCGACCTGGCGCTCTACCTGGCCTCCGACGAGAGCGCCTTCACCACCGGCGCCATCCACGTCATCGACGGCGGCTGGACCGCCTGAGCGCAGGGCGCCAGCGCTATTCCATCAGGAACACCGGCTCCATGCGCGCCCACCACTCGCCCTCGCCGCGCGTGGGCCAGGGATCCTGGCAGGGATCGGTCAGCGCCCACCAGCGCTGGGTCGCCGGATCGACCGCGACCAGCGCCATATCCGCCTCCCAGTCATCGCCGTGGTATTCGAGGTAGCCGAAGAGGGTGTGGTCCTTCAGGTGGATCGAGTAGTTGGCGACGTGAGCGCGGCGCAGCGCGGCCAGCACTTCGGGCCAGGCCGCCGCGTGCAGTCGCTTGTACTCCTCGAGCTTCTCGGGTTTGACGTTGATGACCATGGCGATGCGCTGCATGGAACCTCCTCGATGACGACGATCTCGGCCGTCACGGCCTACGACATCCGGTTTCCGACGTCGCGTTTCCTGGACGGCTCGGACGCGATGAATCCGGATCCGGACTATTCCGCCGCCTACTGCATCCTGGAAACCTCGGACGGCGCGGAGGGGCATGGCTTCACCTTCACGCTGGGCCGCGGCACGGAACTATGCGTGCTGGCGATCGAGCTCCTGTCGTCCAAGGTGATCGGCCGCTCGCTGGACGGGATCGCCGGCGACCTCGCCGGCTTCTGGCGCGAGATGGTGGGCGACAGCCAGATGCGCTGGCTGGGCCCGGAGAAGGGCGTCGTCCACCTGGCCGCGGCGGCGGTGGTCAACGCCGTCTGGGACCTCTTGGCCAAGCGCGCCGGCCAGCCGCTGTGGCGCTACCTGGCGGCGATGTCGCCGGATCAGATCGTCGCCGCCATCGATTTTCGGCACATCACCGACGCCCTGCCGCCCGAGCGGGCGCTCGATATCCTGCGCTCGCGCCAGCCTGGCAAGGCCGAGCGGATCGCCGCGCTCGAGCGTGACGGCCACGCCGCCTACACCACTTCGGCCGGCTGGCTGGGCTATCCGGACGACAAGATCCGCGACCTGGCCGGCGCCGCCGTCGCGGACGGCTGGAACGCGATCAAGATGAAAGTCGGCGGCTCGCTCAAGGACGACATCCGCCGCGCCGGCCTGTTGCGCGAGATCCTCGGGCCTGAGCGCCTGCTGATGACCGACGCCAATCAGGTGTGGGAGATCGACCAGGCGATCGAATGGGTGCGCGCGCTGGCGCCGTGCGACCCCTACTGGATCGAGGAGCCGGTCAGCCCCGATGACATCCTGGGCCATGCCCGCGTGCGCGCCGGCGTCGCGCCGGTCAGGGTGGCGACCGGCGAGCACTGCCAGAACCGCGTCATGTTCAAGCAATTCCTGCAGGCGGGCGCCATCGACGTGGTGCAGCTGGACGCCTGCCGCCTGGGCGGGGTGAACGAGGCGCTGGCGGTGCTGCTGCTGGCCGCGGCCTTCGACAAGCCGGTCTGTCCCCACGCCGGCGGCGTCGGTCTCTGCGAATACGTCCAGCACCTGGCCTTCTTCGACGCCGCCTGCGTGCGGTCGGGCGACGAAGGGCGGATGATCGAGCACGCCGGCCATCTGCACGAGCACTTCGTCGACCCGATCACCATCGAGCGCGGCCGCTACCGCGCCCCGACACGCCCCGGCTACAGCGCCGAGATCAAGCGGGCGAGCCGCGAGGAGTTCGCGTTCCCGGGCGGGGCTGCATGGAAAAGCTGACAGGCCGCCCACGGGACCCCCCAACCCGCTCTTCCCCGCGAAAGCGGGGACCCAGGCTTTTGTGAGGTTCGGTTAGCTGCCCCACTCAGGAAGGAGTCCACGAACCACACGAACCCACACGAACGGATCGTGCTCGCGCGGGCCCCGCACCCTTGTTCGTGCGGTTCGTGAGGTTCGTGGTCAAAAAAATGCTGGGTCCCCGCTTTCGCGGGGATGAGCGGGAATGGGGATAACGCGCTGGCGTTTCGCCCTTCAGCCTGTCTCGCCAGGCTCCAGCCGCCGGACCTCGACGTAGTAGGGCGATTGCATCAGTCCGTTCGCCCCGGAGAACCATGCCCGTACGCGCGTCTCGCCGGGCTGCAGCGCCAGCCGAATCCGCGCGGCCGTTTCGCCGTCGGTGACGGGCGCGGCGGCCAAAGCCATGCTGTCGACCTCCAGCCGCGCCGTTTCGATCGGCAGGGCCTCGCCGCCGAGGTACATCGGCCAATCCGCCTTGGCGATCGCCTCGCGGCGGAAGGCCACGTCCTCGCCCTCGACGCCGGCGCGCAGGGCGTGGCCGGCCTCGGCGGGCCAGCGGCGCAGGGCGAATTCGTAGAGCCCGGCCTGCTCGACCTTGACCTCCCAGTATCCGGCGCAGGCTTCGCCGCGGCGCACCTGGCCCTGGTTCCAGACGCCGTCGCCCGCGTCGTTCCTGAGGTCGTGGCTGGTGAGGAGCGCCACGGGCCTCGCCGCCGCGCCGATCGAGATCGGGATTTCCGCGTCGGCCTGCCGTTCGCAGAGCGTCCACCAGGCTTCGTAGGCATCCCGAAGCTCGGCCACGATCGCCGGATGATCAGCCGCCACGTCGCTCCGCTGGCCCGGGTCGGCGGCGAGGTCGTAGAGAGCCTCGCCGTTGATCAGACGCCAGTCGCCGCGCATCACGCAGCTCAGCCGCCACTTGATCGGCCGCGGAACGCGCTGGGTGTCGGTGACGATGATCCGCTCCACCCAGTCGCCGCCCGCCGCCTCGCCGCGTGCGAGCCGCGCCAGGCTGGCGCCGTGGAACGAGCGGCCCGCCGGAACCGCGACGCCGCAGAGGTCGAGCAGCGTCGGCATCAGGTCGATGTAGGCGGCGAGCGCGGTCACCGAGCGGCCGCCGATCCCGCCCGCCGGCCAGCGCATCAGGAACGGGATCCGGTGGCCGCCCTCGTACATGCTGCCCTTGAAGCCGCGCATGCCGGCGTTGAACGCGCCGGGCTCGGCCGCCGCCGCCAGCGGGCACTGGCCGTTGTCGCTGGCGAAGATCAGGATCGTGTCGTCCTCGGCCCCGGTCGCCGCCAGCCGCGCGCGCAGGCGCCCGAAATTCTGGTCGATGTTGCTGATCATGCCCAGGAACCGCGCGTAGTTCTCGCTCGCCGTCTGGCCGTCGTAGGGCGCCTGGAACTCGCGCGGCACGTTGAAGGGGCTGTGCGGCGCGTTGGTGCTGATGAAACAGAATGAGGGTGAGTCGGCAGCGGCTTCGATGAACGTCAGCGCTTCGCCGAAGAAGACGTCGGTGCAGTAGCCCTCGAAAGCCTGCGGCGCGCCGTCGACCAGGTAGGTGTCGTCGAAATAGTCGTTCCCCCACCAGTCCGGCGTCTGGCCGACGCCGCCGCCGCCGTGAGTGACGCTGCGCTGAAAGCCGCGGTCGATCGGCCGGTACGGATATTCGTCGCCCAGGTGCCACTTGCCGAAGAGGCCGGTGCGCCAGCCGGCGTCGCCGAGCGCGTCCGCCAGCGTCCATTCGTCGGCGCGCAGCAGCGAGCGGCCGCCGACCGTATGCCAGACGCCGGTGGAGTTGCAGTAGTGGCCGGTCATCAGTCCGGCCCGGGTCGGCGCGCAGGTGGTGCCGGAGTGGAACTGCTCGAACCGCACCGCCTGGCCGTGGAACCGGTCGAGATGCGGCGTCCGCACGAACGGATGGCCGTTGGCGCCGATCGGCGGATAGCCCTGGTCGTCGGTCAGAACCAGGATGACGTTCGGCGGCTGGCGCATGGGCACGCGCTTCAACGCCGCGTCAGACCGGCGCGGCTACCATCTCCTCGAACACGTATGGCTCCAGCGTCGCCTGGGCTTCGATGCGGAACTTATGCCAGCGGCCGCCGCCGTAGTAGGCGAGGCTGCCGGGCGCCGCATCGCCGTGGCCGTTGTAGTAGGAGAGGCAGTCTCGCAGCGGCGCGGTGGCGATGTCCGCCACCCGGCAATGCTCCGCGTAGGCCCTCGCCGTTTCGTCGCGCACGTCGACGACGCCGGCGCCCCGATCGCGCATCGTCTTCAAGAGCCAGACGACGTATTCGCCGTGCGTCTCGATGGCGTCGGTGAAGTTGAAACTGCCGCCGCCGCCCTGGGGTCCGGCGACGATGAAGAGGTTCGGGAACCCTGGCGTGTGCAGGCCGAGGAAGGTCTTGGTGCCTTCCGCCTCCCAGGTCTGCCTGAGCGTGCGGCCGTCGCGGCCGGTGATCATGTTGAAGGTCGAGGTCGCCATCCACTGGAAGCCGGTGGCGTAGATGAGGACATCCAGCGGATATTCCACGCCGCCATGCACGACGCCCCGCGCGTTGATTTCGCGCACGCCGGTGGGCGCGGTGTCGATGAGGCGCACGTGGGGCAGGTTGAAGGCCGGCAGGAACTCGTCGTGGAACGTCGGGCGCTTGCAGCCGTAGGGGTAGTAGGGCTTCAGCGCCGCCGCGGTCTTGGGGTCCTTGACGATGGCGTCCACGCGGGCGCGGATCTGCTCCATGATGCGGAAGTTGGTGTCCAGCTGCTTGGCGAGCATCTCCTCCGGACTCAGCTCGCGCTCGTACTCCTTGCGCACCTTGAAGTCGGAGACCTTGCCGGCGAGGTAGTCGTCGTTGGCCTTCATCGCCGCCCGGCCCTGCGAGATCTTGGCGAAGCGTGCGCGCCTGGCCCGCGCCCAGCCAGGTTCGCTGGCCCAGGTCTGGAACTCTTCCTCCGACGTCGCGCGCTGATCGCGCACGTCGATCGACGAGGGCGTGCGCTGGAAGACGAAGAGTTCGCCCACGGTCTTGGCCAGTTCCGGGATCGCCTGCACGGCGGTGGCGCCCGTGCCGATGATCCCAACCCGCTTGCCCTTCAGGTCGACGTTGTAGTCCCACCGCGAGGTGTGGAAGGCCTCGCCCTCGAAGGTCTCCATGCCCTTGATGCGCGCCAGCTTGGGCGTCGTCAGGATGCCGTTGGCCAGGATGACGATCCTGGCCCGCATGCGATCGCCGCGGTCGGTGGTGACGGTCCATCGCCCCGCCGCCTCGTCCCAGACCGTGGCTTCCACCGTCGTGTGGAAGAGGCAGTGTTCGTAGAAGCCGAACTGTTCGGCCAACTTCTGGCAGTACTCGAGGATCTCGAAGCCCGAGGCGAACTTCATCGTCGGCACGTAGCCGGTCTCCTCCAGGAGCGGCAGGTAGCTGTAGGATTCGACGTCGCAGGCGATGCCCGGATAGCGGTTCCAGTACCAGGTGCCGCCGACATCGCCCCCCTTCTCGCAGAAGCGCACGTCTTCGAACCCGGCGGCGCGCAGCTTGTGCCAGAGCAGCAGGCCAGCGAACCCCGCGCCGACCACCAGGATATCGCACTCGTCGGTCAGCGGCTCGCGGGCGACCGGCTCCGCGGAATAGACGTCGGCCAGGTATTTCGCGAACTCGCCTTCCAGCGGCATGTAGTCGGCCGCGCCCCGCCGGGCCTCCTTGAACGCGCGGTATCTGGCCTGTTCCTCGGGATTGAACACGGCCCCGGCGGGCGGCTCCGGCAGGGTGGTCAGCGCCTCGTCGTCGACGATCGAATAGCCCTTGCCGGCGATCCGGTCCGAGGCCTTGGCGGCGCGCGTGTCGAAGCGTTTGAGGCCGCTCGAGGGATCAATGCGGATGGCGGACATTCGAGGCTCCGTTCTGGCGTCCCTTGACGATGACGCGAGGCGGCCGCGAAAATCAATCGCTTAAGACGCCGGATGGCCGCGCCTAGGCGGCGAGCGGCCGCGTCTCGCCGGGCGTCACCGCCGGCGCAGGCGTTTCAAGCTCGCGCGGGGGCGGGCTGGCCGGGCGGCCGTCGTCGCGCAGGACGATGTAGATCGCCGGGATCACCAGCACCGTCAGCAGGGTCGAGGACGCCAGGCCGAACAGGAGCGAAATCGCCAGGCCCTGGAAGATCGGATCGCTGAGGATCACCGCCGCGCCGATCATCGCCGCCAGCGCGGTGAGCAGGATCGGCTTGAAGCGGATCGCGCCGGCTTCCAAGAGCACGTCGCGCAGCGGCCGCCCGGCGCTCTGGGCGTGACGGATGAAGTCGACCAGCAGGATCGAGTTGCGCACGATGATGCCGGCAAGGGCGATGAAGCCGATCATCGAGGTGGCGGTGAACGGCGCATGGAAGAGGATGTGGCCGGCGACGATCCCCACCAGGGTCAGCGGGATCGGGGTCAGGATCACCAGCGGCAGGCGGAAGCTTTTGAACTGCGCCACCACCAGGATGTAGATGCCCAGCAGCGCCACCCCGAACGCCGCGCCCATGTCGCGGAAGGTGACCCAGGTGATCTCCCACTCGCCGTCCCAGAGCACAGTGGGCGCAGCCTCGTCGGTCGGCTGGCCGTGGAGACGAATGGCGGGCTTGGGGAGCGAGCCCCAGTCGGCGTTCTGGATCGCCTTGTCGACGTCGAGCATGCCGTAGATCGGCGCCTCGTACTGGCCGGCGAGCTCGCCGGTGACCATCTCGGCGTAGCGGCCGTCGCGGCGGAAGATGTGCAGGGAGCCGGGCTCCTGGGTGGCGCGGACCACCTCGCCCAGCTCCACCAGGCGCGGACCGTCGGCGCCCTGGGTGACGCCCACCGGGATCGAGGCCAGGCGCTGATCCCAGGTCCGCTGCGACTGCGGCAGGCGCACCGAGATCTCCACCGGATTGCGTTCTTCGCCGCGGTGGGAATAGCCGACCACCTGGCCGCCCATGGCCGCGGCGATGGAATCGAACACCTGGGCGTCGCTGAGGCCGAACGACTCCATCCGCTCGCGATCGGGCGTCAGGCGCAGGCGCGGGCGGGGGACGCCGTGGCTGTCGTCCACATCGACGATGTAGGGCACCGACCTGAAGATCGCCTCGACCCGGTTCGCGACCGCCCGCCGGGTGGCGGCGTCGGGGCCATAGATCTCGGCCAGCAGGGTCGCCAGCACCGGCGGCCCTGGCGGCGCTTCCACCACCTTCACCGAGGTTCCAGCCGGCCAGGGCGCCTGCATCAACCGCTGGCGCAGGTCGACGGCGATGGCGTGGCTGGGGCGCTTGCGCTGCGACTTGGGCGTCAGCTGGATGGCCAGGTCCCCTAGCTCCGGCTGGTTGCGCAGATAGTAGTGGCGCACGAGGCCGTTGAAGTTGAACGGCGAGGCGGTTCCGGCCTGCGCCTCCAGCGCGGTGACTTCCGGCAGGGTCTGGCTGATCGCCGCCGCCTGGCCCAGCGCGCGCTCGGTGGTCTCCAGGCTGGCGCCCTCGGGCAGATCCATCATCACCTGCAGCTCGGACTTGTTGTCGAACGGCAGCAGCTTCACGGTCACCGTCTTGGTGGCGAAAAGCGCGCAGGCGACGAGCGTGGCCAGGCCCACCGCCGCGAGGAACGTCCAGGCGCTCCTGCGGGTGGCGATCACCCGAGCGGCGACCCTGCGGTAGAGC
>JBIOEF010000024.1:0-33744 GCA_044445785.1 Caulobacterales bacterium | reverse complement strand
GATCTACGCTCCTGAATCTAGAGCACGATTCAACGGTCAGCCGATCCCGCGTAACCGCATCGTGCTCTAGGGGGTCGGCACGGGAACGGCGCCCGACGCCTGCAGGCTGGGCGCCGGCGTTGGGTAGCCATAGCCGCCGCGCTTCAGGTCCGCGGCCAAGGTCAGGGGCGCGGAGCCGCCGTTCAGGCGGGCGCGATAGACCTGGGTCGCCTCCAGGACGCGCATCACATAGTTGCGGGTCTCGGAGAAGGGGATGCACTCGATGAAGTCCGCCGGGTCGGACCAGCCGGCTCGCGGATCGCCGCAGAAGCTCGACCATTCCGTCGGCCGCCCGGGCCCCGCGTTGTAGGCCGCCGCCGCCATCACATAGGAGCCGTTGAACCGGTCGACCAACTGGCCGAGATAGGCCGAGCCCAGCTGCATGTTGTAGTCCGCGTCCTCCAGCCGATCGTAGCCGAAGGAGTAGCCCATCCTGCGGGCCAGGACCTGGGCGGTGCCGGGCATCAGCTGCATCATCCCCAGCGCCCCGACCGGCGAGCGCAGGTGGGGATCGAAGTTGCTCTCCTGGCGGATGATGCCGAGGATGAAGGCCGTCTCGGGCGCGCCGGCGACGCTGGGCGGCGTGCGTAGCGGATAGCCGCGCTCTGGCAGGATGAAGCCATGCTGGGCGGCGGTGCGCACCACCTTCATGGAAAGATCCTGGTCGCCGTCGTTGCGGGCGAGGTCGACCAGCTGCGCCGATTCCGAAGCGGTCGGCATGGTCTCGGCGAGGCCGACCACGAAGCTCTTGAAGGTGTCCTTGGCCCCGATCGCGGCCAGCAGCTTGGCGGCGCGAACCTCTTCGCGGGCGTCGAACCGGGCGCGGTCGGCGACAGTGATCTCCGGATCCTTGCCCAGGACCAGCATCGTCTGGCCGGTCTTGGCCGCGGCGAGCTGGCCGTAGAAGGTGGTCTGGTAGCGCGCGGCGTCGGCGTAGAAGAGCTGGGCGTTCAGCGCGTCGCCCGACGCTTCCATGGCCCGTCCGCGCCAGTAGAGCGCCCGGCCCTGGGTGATCGGCGAGGTCCCGATCGCCTGCAGTTTGGCGAAATGGACGTCGGCCAGCTTGGGGTCTTTCAGACGCGAGAGCGCCAGCCAGCCGGCGTAGAACTCCGCCTCCGCCGCATCGGCGCCGACGGAAACGCCGCTGTTGGCGGCCGCGTTGTAGGCGCCGCGCGATTCGCCGGCTTTCAGCGCGGCCACCACCAGCGACTGGCGCATCTTCCACATCCGCGCCTGGGAGTCCTCGTCGGGGAGGGCGGTTGGCAGGGAGGGCATCAGCGCCAGGGCCGCGCCAGTCTCGTCGCGTCGCGCGTAGTTCTGCGCCCGCTCGAACGCCAGGCCCGGCGCGTTCTGCAGGTTGGCGGGGAGAGTGGCGATCAGGGCTTCGGCGCCCGAACCTTCCCGCAAGGCGATCCGCGCCTCGGCCAACGCCCGCTGGTCCGGCGCCAGGAGCGGCAGCAGCTCGCGCACCGCTGGACCCTGCGCGCCGTAGAGCAGGGCGTCCTCGCGGGCGGCGTGGTCGTCGGCGGTGAGCAGCGAGCCGAACCGGGTCAGCATCTGCTGCTGGACGTCGGCGTCGAACGCCTTGGTCCGCCAGAATTTCCGGATCAGTTCAGCCGCCAGCGGCGCCTGACCGGTCGCCTGGTAAGCTGAGGCCAGCGCCATGGCGCCCTGCGGCGTCGCCGGCTGCGCGCCGGCGAACCAGGCGATGACGCCTTGCGGTCCAAGACCGCCGGTCTCGATCACTTTCTCGGTCGCCGCCGCCCGCCGCGCCGCGTGCGGCCAACCGGCCAGGTCCCGGCGGGCGCCGTCGAGCTCGGCGTAGCCCATGCCTTCGGGGTTGGCGTCCACCAGGGCCCAGAGGGCGATCTTGCGCGCCAGCGGATCGGAGATTTCCGCCATCTCCTCGCGCATCCGGCTCGCCTCGCCGGCTTTCGCGGCGACGAGCACCTGGGTGAGGGCCTGGGAGTCAGAATCACTCAGCGGCCCGTGGGTCGCATAGGTCGGCGTCGAGACCGGTCCGGTTTCGACATGCAGGGTCGCCACGCCCGGCTGCAGCGGCGCCAGGGTCTGCCCGGCGGCGGCGCCGCCGGCGACGAGGAGGGCGCAACCGGTGGCCAGAAGCGCGTATCTTGGATTGAAACTCAAGTTCTCAAGGCCTCCGGGCCGCTCTTAAATGGTCCTGGCGCAGTTGCAGGTCCGCGCTCCACCCGACATATTGCCCACCCGCATCCATACAGCCGGGTTAACACCCGGTGAAATCACGGCTTCTTGCGATCATGTCCAACCCCTCGTTTCGCGGCGTCTTCACCGCGTTGTTGACCCCGATTCGCAATGGCGCGATCGACGAGACGGCTTTTGTCGCGCTCGTCGAGCGGCAAATTGAAGGCGGCGTGCACGGTCTGGTGCCCGTCGGCACCACCGGCGAGAGCCCGACGCTGAGCCACGAGGAGCACCGGCGGGTGGTGCAGCTGTGCGTCGAAACATCGCGCGGCCGCGTCCCGGTGATCGCCGGGGCGGGGTCCAATTCGACCGCCGAGGCGATCGAGCTGGTGGAGCACGCCAAGCAGGTGGGCGCCGATGCGGCGCTGGTGGTGACCCCCTACTACAATCGTCCGAGCCAGGAGGGGCTCTACCGGCACTATGCGGCGATCAATGACGCGGTCGACCTGCCGGTGCTGGTCTACAACGTTCCCTCGCGCACCAGCGTCGACATCTCCAACGACACCCTGCGCCGGCTCTCGGCCCTGCCGAACATCGTCGGCGTCAAGGACGCCACCGGCGACATGGGCCGCGCCAGCCTGCAGCGGCTGATGTGCGGGGAGGGCTGGGTGATGCTGTCGGGGGACGATCCCTCGGCGCTGGGCTACATCGCCCAGGGCGGCCACGGCTGCATCTCGGTCAGCTCCAACGTCGCGCCCCAAGCCTGCGCGGCCTTCCACAACGCCGCCCTGGCCGGCGACTGGAAGACGGCGCTCGGCTGGCACGAGAAGCTGATCCGCCTGCACGTCGGCCTCTTCCTCGACGCCTCGCCCGCGCCGACCAAGTTCGCCCTGGCGCACCTTGGTCTGTGTACCGACGAAGCGCGACTGCCGATCGCACCGTGTGCGGACGCCGTAAAGCCGGCGATCCTGGAGGCCATGCGCGAGGCCGGCGTCCTCAGCGAATGACCAAGCTGATCGCCGAGAACCGCCGCGCGCGGTTCGACTACTTCCTGGAGGACAGGATCGAGGCCGGCCTGGCGCTGAAGGGCAGCGAGGTCAAATCGCTGCGCGAGGGGCGGGCCAACATCGCCGAATCCTACGCCTCGGTGGAGGGCCGCGAGATCGCGCTGGTCAACGCCCACATCCCCGAATACGGCCCGGCCAATCGTTTCAACCACGAACCGCGCCGGCCGCGGAAGCTGCTGCTCCACCGTCGTCAGATCGACAAGCTGATCGGCGCCGTGCAGCGCGAGGGCCGCACGCTCATTCCCACCCGGCTCTATTTCAACGACAAGGGCATGGTGAAGCTGGAGGTGGCGCTGGCCACCGGCAAGAAGGCTCACGACAAGCGCGCCGCCGAGTCGGAGCGCGACTGGAAGCGCGAACAGGGTCGGCTGATGAGGGACCGAGGATGACGCCAGGATTGAAGCTGATCGTCGTCGCCGCACTCGCCCTGGCGGTCGCCGCGCCGGCGGCGGGCGCCGGGCCCAAGCTGGTGCTGCACATTTCCTCGCACCTGCCTGGCGCGGCCAAGGTCTCCATCGATGGCGCCGCGGCGATCACCGCGCCGGGCGAGGGATCAGTGGATGCGCCCATCGCGGCCGGCGTTCATTCGCTAGAGGTGACCGCCGCCGGCGGCGTCGCCTATCAGGGCAAGCTGGAGCTCAAGACCGCCCAGCTGATGCGCTGGCATGGCGCCGGCTACTGGTGCGTGAACCTGCTCGACAAGGCGCTGGAGCCCTATTCGAAGGACGAATGCCAGGAGGAAGTCACCGACGCGGGGTGACAGGTCACGGGCGGGCATGAGGCGGGTCGCGGTCATCGGCCGCTCGGGCGGCGGCAAGTCGACGCTGGCGCGCGCGCTTGGTTCGACTCTCGGTCTGCCGGTGATCCATCTGGACGTGCTCTTCTGGCGACCCGGCTGGGTGGAGAGCGAACCGGAACCTTTCCGGGCGCGGCTGGCGGCGGCGCTCACCGGCGACAGCTGGATCACCGACGGCGACTTCATGGCCGCCGCCGACCTGCATCTGGCCGGCGCCGATACGATCATCTGGGTCGATCAGCCGCGCGGGCGGTGCCTCTGGCGGGCGCTGATGAGGGTCGCGCGAGAACACGGACGCAGCCGCGCGGACATGGCGCCAGGGTGCGAGGAGAAGTTCGACTTCCAGTTCCTGCTCTACATCTGGAATTGGGACCGCAAGCCCCGCGCTCGCGTGGAAGCCGCCATCGCCAAGTACGCCCCGCAGACGCGCCTGGTGCGGCTGAGGAGCGACGCCGACATCGCCGATTTCCTGGCCTCCGTGACGAACGGGCCTTCTTAGTTCAGCGCCGCTTTCGCCGCCGTGAACACCGCTTCGAACATGGCCGGGGTCAGCCGGCCGGTGTTCGTGTTCAGCCGCGAGCAGTGGTAGCTGTTGATCAGCGTGTAGCCGGCCGCGTCCAGCCGGGTCCCGTGGCCGGCGACGCCCGCCGACCCCTTCAGCCCCAAGGCTTTCAGCACATTGCGCCTGGCCACGTCGCCCAAGGTGACGATCACCTGCAGGCGGGGGAGGGCGGCGATCCGCGCGGCCAGGAACGGACGGCATGCGGCCTCCTCGGCGGTCTCGGGCTTATTGCCGGGCGGCGCGCAGCGGACGGCGTTGGTGATCATGCAGTCCACGAGCGTAAGCCCGTCGTCCGGCCGCGCCTGGTAGCGGCCACGCGCGAAGCCGGCCTTGATCAGCGTTTCGTAGAGCAGCACGCCGGCGAAATCGCCGGTGAAGGGTCGCCCGGTGCGGTTGGCGCCGGTGCGGCCAGGCGCCAACCCGACGACCAGCAGGCGCGCGTTGGGATCGCCGAACGACGGCGCCGGCCCGTTGAACCAGTCGGGATGCGCGGCGCGGTTTTCCTGGCGATAGGCGACCAGACGCGGACAGATCGGGCAGCCCGGCGGCGGCTCAGCTGGCGTCGTCGGCATCCGCCGGCTGTTCAGCGTGGGTGGCGGCCTGGCCAGGGTGGTTGTTCCGCGCCGCCTTGGCCTCCTGGATGTAGCGCGGCAGCCGCGCCGGGCGGCCGATGATGTCGGCCAGGTCCGCCAGGTCGACGAAGGCGTCTGCCTGGCGTCGCAGGTCGTCGGACGCCATCGGCGGCTGAGACTTGACCGTGGAGACGACGGTCACCCGCACTCCCTTGCGCTGCACCGCCTCCACCAGCCGGCGGAAATCGCCGTCGCCGGAGAACAGCACCACGTGGTCGAGCCGGTCGGAGAGCTCCAGCATGTCCACCGCCAGCTCCACGTCCATGTCGCCGCGCCAGCGCTTGCGCCCCTGGCTGTCGGTGTATTCGCGCGCCGACTTGGTCACCAAGGTGAAGCCGTTGTAGTCCAGCCAGTCCACCAGGGGGCGGATCGGCGAATAGTCCTGATCCTCCACCAGCGCGGTGTAGTAGTAGGCGCGGACCAGCACGCCGCGGGTGCGGAATTCCTCGAGCAGCCGCTTGTAGTCGATGTCGAAGCCCAGACCCTTGGCCGAGGAATAGAGATTGGCGCCGTCGATGAAGAGGGCGAGGCGGTCGGTGGGGTAGAAGGTCATTCGTGGCAGTCCTTCCGGAAATTGGGTCCGATCCCCTGGACGAAGCCGTGATCCTCGCGATCGGCGGCAATCTGGCTGGCGACTATCCCAGCCTGGAGGCGCTTTTGGAAGCGGCCCTTTTGGAGCTGCCGCGCGCTGGCCTGCGCATCCTCCGGCGATCCAGCTGGTGGAGGTCTTCCGCCTGGCCCGACCCAACCCAGCCTGACTATCGCAACGCCGTCGCGCTTGTCGAGACGGCGCTGGCGCCACGCGACATCATGGCGGCGGCCCTCAGCATCGAGGCGCGGTTCGGTCGCCGCCGGGAAGCGCCGAACGCGCCGCGTACGGTGGATATCGATTTCATCGCCTACGGTCGGGCGGTGATCGACGAGCCAGGGCTTATCCTGCCCCATCCAAGGGCGCACGAGCGGCGCTTCGTTGTGGGCCCGCTCGCCGAGATCGCGCCCGCCTGGCGCCATCCGACGTCGGGCAAGACAGCGGCGGAGCTTGCCGAGAGCGCGATCATCGGCGCCGACGCCGTTCCAGCTTCGCCGTGACTCGACTTCGCGGCTCCCATGGTCGAGACGTGACATTCTACCGACCAACTGAACCCTGCGCCCCGCCGGACGTTTGAAGGCGGCCTCTGTAGCCCTGGGAGCCAGATCATGACGACCACCAGCGCCCCGACCGGGGGCGCCGCCGCGGGCATGACGGCCAGCGATGAGCGCTATGGCGCCGTCTCGATCTTCCTGCACTGGACCATCGCCGCCCTGATCCTCACCCAGATCGGCCTCGGCTGGTACATGAACGAGGTGCTGCCCGATCACACGCCGGCCCAGGCCAGCGTCCAGAGCCTGCACATCTCCGTCGGTCTCACAACGCTGATCCTGATCCTGATCCGCATCGGGGTCAGGATCACCCACCGCGGCCCGCCGCTGCGCGCCGACATGCCGGCCTGGGAGAAGCTCCTCGCCAGGGCCACCCACTGGCTTTTCTACGCCCTGATGCTGATCATGCCGTTGACCGGCTGGGCCCTGGTCTCCTCAGGCCACAATCCCGTGCGTTTCTGGGGGATGGGCTGGCCAAGGCTGCCAGGCGTCGGCTTCCTCACCGGACCGGCCAATCGCGACGCGCGCGAGAGCCTGGCGCACCTCCACGTCTACACCCTGATCTGGATCGTCTTCGCCAACCTCTTCCTGCACGTGGCCGGGGCGCTCAAGCATCAGTTTGACGGTCATCCCGTGCTCTGGCGAGTGGCGCCATTCCGGTTCCTCAAGCGAGCGCCTCGGTAGCCTGAGGCAGCGCTTCCGCCCCGGCGGCGACTAGATCGGGTTCAGCCGACGGTTCGGCGCATCGAGCCGGAAGCTGACCTTGCGCGCGCCCGCCCCCAGCAACGGCCAGACCTGAACGTCGCCCAAGGGCCGAGAAGCCGTCTTGGCCAACCCATCGATCCCGAAATGGCTGAGCGCGGCGGAGATCATCGCCAGAGCGTTGAGCTGCAGTTCGGCCGGCCGGCCGGTGGCGCGGTACTCGCCAGACAGCCGCATGTCCGCCTCATTGGCGGCTAACAGGCACATCACCTCCGCCTGATTGACGTTGAACTGCAGCGGGTCGCAATCGTTGTTGTTCAGGAAGGTTTTCGCACCCGGGTGGCTGCGCACCAGCAGATCCACTTGTCTTCCCGCTCCCAGGGTGTTGCTGATCTCCTCCTCGGTCATCCACGCCGGTCGATGGGTGTAGGCGGCGTGGGTCAGGCCCGCCATGACGATGTCCAGCCGTAACTCGTAACGCACCAAGGCGCTGGCCGTGCCGATGACGTGGTTGAGAAAAGGGCGGCCGTCGGGGCGGTAAAGGCCGTCGAAGGTAAGCGTTGCGAAGTCGCAGGCCTGCTCGATCGCCCTGACCTCGTCCTCCTGGTAGCCGCGTTCGAACGCTTGCTGGCGCAGCGCGTAGCGGGTCTGGGCGAGCTCGCTCGGGCTCATCGGCGCCGCCAGATCCTCGCCGGCCGTTCCTGGGCGCCGAATCTCGAATTCCTGGAGCCGACCGGGGGCATAGCTGCGCATGGAGCCCGTCATGCCCGCCGGGTCGGCCTTTGGATGGCCCCGCAGGAACGCGTCGAGGCTCATGTTGCAGGCCTCGACATCCCATCTTCGACGATAGAAGTCGGCATCGGCCAACGTCCGCGAGTCGAAGGCGATGTAGGTCGCCCTGGCCGAAGGCTCGAGAAAGATATCCAGACCCTGCTCGCGAGCGAAGAGGGCCAGGTCGATGTGCTCGTGGACCAGCAGGACGTCATCAGAGATCGCGCCGGGCAGGGTCAGCAGGTCCGCCCGGCCGAGCACGTAGTGATACTCCGTGTAGTCGACTTTCGTGCGGGCCAGGCCGTTCGCCGCCTCCACGGGGGCGCCATGCATGCGGTGGGTTTCGGCGAGCAATCGTCCGGCTGCGTCCTCAGACCAGGTGAAGATGCCGCCCGCCATGTGAATCGTCGGCGGATGTCCCCCGCCGGCCTGCAGGTAGAGCGGACTGACCAGGCCCGCGCCCGTCTCTTCGGCGCAGGCGACCAGTTTCTCCAGGCAGCCGCGCTCAACCGTCACGTCATTGTCGATGAAGGCGACGTACTTGGTCTTGACCAGCGGCAAGGCCAATTTGCGCGCCGCGGCCGGGGCCATCCACTCGTCGAGCCGGATGATCTGGCCGCCGCGTCTGGCGCACCGGGTTGCGATCGCGGCGGCGAGCGGCGGCGGCGAGAGCAGGTCGACGTAGACCAGGTCGAAGGGAATGGCGTCGTCGGCCAGCACGCTCTCGAGCGATGCCAGCGTGTTGGCGTGGCCTTCCCGCGCGGTGACGACGACCGTGACGAGCGGCGCGCCCATAGCCCAACGAACCCCCACAGCTCCCAGTCCCGGTGCGTCTATAGTTGGCGCTGGCAGGCGGGGCTAGCCGGCTCACGTGGACGGGGAGTGGTCGGGAGCCTCTGCAGGCTACCTGAGCCATCAGCAGCCGCCTGCGCGGGACATCACGGCGTATGTCTCCATCGCCTCGCGCCAGCTGCGGCCTATGGCTGCGCGGATGACGGCCCACCGGCTGGGGGTGGTCCAGGGAAGGGCGGGCGGCGCCGGCGCGCGGGTCGCCGGACGGGGAAGCGTGGTGATGTCCAAGATGGCCCCATGGGTGCGGACGGGGCCCGGTAACTATGACAGTTTTCGCAAGCAAAACAGCCTTGAACGGGACTTTCTTCGACCTATCTTAAGGCTTGAAGCGGGCACGTGGCCCCGCTTCTCTACTCAGCCCCACTTCTCATCTCCGACTTCGCCGCCGTGCGCCCGGTGGTGAGCGGATGCATGGCGCCCGCTCCCTCAGGCCAGACGCCCGGCTGGGTCTTCACCCGCAGGGACAGCCGCTGGGCATGGGCCGAGAGCTCGGCCCAGACTTCGTGCGGCATGGAGGGCTTGAACAGGGCCGCGTCCAGCCACGGCGCGCCGTATTCGACATTGGGCATCGCCCTGACCTCGCGGCTGAGGTTCGGCGTCCCGCCGTGCCACGCCCGGTTGTCACGGATGACGCCAGCGCCCGCCGGCGCGCCCACCAGGATCGAGAGCCGCATCCATTCCGGCTCTTCCGCGGCCGACGGCGGAGCGTCCGGCCGCGCCTGGGTTCCCGGGATCTGGCGGATCGGGCCGTTCTCCCAGGTGAGGTCGGAGGCCAGGAAGTTGATGGTCACGACCGGCGGCGTGCGCTCGAAGATCCGCTGGCGCGAGGGGTGGTCGATGGCGTCGCCGCCGTCGCCGGCTTTGAGCTCGAGTCCCATCCGCCGCGCCTGGTCGATCCGCTCGGCTGGCAGAGCGTACGACTCCCGCCGGTCGCTGTGGAGGATCTGGTACTCGATGGCCCCCGGCAGGCACAGATCGCCCCCAGCGCCGAACACCCAATAGTCTTCGCCGCCGAAGATCTCGGTGAGGATCGGGGTCGTGGTCGGCAGGTCGATCAGCGCCGCCCAATTGGCGTCGTGGAGCATGTGGCGGGAGGCCGAAGCGGTGCCGAAGCTGTAGCGGTGGGGAAGCCGCAGCGACTCGGTCAGATATTTCCGCCCGCCCACGCCTGGGATCTCCAGGATCTGGCGCAGCACCCGGGCGCTGGCCTCCCTCAGCCGGGCCAGGCGATCGGGGTCCAGCAGGCCCTCCACCACCACGAAACCGTCGCGGAAGAAGATCCGCGCCGCCCGCGCCACCTCGTGCGGCTGAACGATCTCCAGGCCGGTGAGGCCGTTGCCCTGCCGCAGCCGCTCGCGCAGGGCGCAGACCTCGGGGTCGTCATAGACCCGCCGCGCCGGCGCCCTGGGGTCCGCCGCGCCCACGCCCCGGTCGCGCAGCACCGGAGCGCCCCCCTCGTCGGCGGATTCGTTCGGCGGCGTCGCCGCACACCAGCCGACGCTGGTCTCGCCGAACACCTGCAGGGCGTCGAGCTCGCTCATCGGCGGCCAGATCTCCCGTGTTTCTCAGTCTGGCCAGCGTATTACGCCAGCCTGCGACAGGCGCGCCAGTCCGGTAGTGTCTCAGTTTCCCAAATAGCCCCCGTTGACAAGCATGGCGCCTAGCCGGGCGCGGGGCTATCCTCTGGGCATGAACACGCTTCCCGCCCTGCTCGAATGGCTCAAGGAGCAGCGCAACCTGTTTCAGGAGAACCTAGAGCGACTCGACAACGGCACCTTAACGACCAAGCACGAGCGCGACGGCCGCATGGTCGATACGTCCAAAGAGACGGCCACCGACTATCGCCGAAGCCTTGAGCGGGTCACCGGCCTGATTGCAGTCGTGGAGCGCGATCTTGCCCAAGGGTCCTAGAGGCGAGAAGCGCCCAGGCGACGTGATCGGCGCCGCCATCATGGTCGCCAAGATCGCCACGGGTGAAGTCGAGGACAACGCCACGCCCGCTGACAAGGCGCACCACAGCCGAGGCGGGAAGAAGGGTGGCGCGGCCAGGGCGGCGGCGCTCACGCCCGCCCAGCGGTCGGAAATCGCCAAGAAGGCGGCGGCCAAGCGATGGAAGGTGTAGCAAGCATTCTATCAAAATAAGTTGCCGGCAGTGCTTGCGAATCCAGCAAGCACATGATCCACTCCGATGCAGCAAGCATTGGAGTGATAGGCCATGAGTGATCTGCCCCCCGACGACGAAACCCCTCAGAGCAAAGGCGGTCGCGCCCGCGCTCGAAATCTGACACCGAAACGAAAGAGCGAGATTGCCAAGAGGGCCGCCGAGGCCCGATGGCTGCGGCAAAGCCTCCAAATCGATCCAGAGACTGTCCCCCGCGCCATCTGCGGCGCCCCCGACAGACCTTTGATGATCGGCGACGTGGCGATCCCCTGTTATGTTCTTGAGGATGGCAAGAGGATTATCCACCAGCGCGGAATGGTCTCCGCCCTTGGGATGTCGCGAGGCGGTAGCTCGCGAGGCGGCGGTGACCGACTGGCGCATTTCGTGGCCCAGAGAGCGCTTTCTGACTTTGTTTCCAACGACTTAATCGCGGTGACCGCCGAGCCGATGGTGTTTCGGACGCCCGCTGGCGCGCTGGCGTATGGCTACGACGCTTCTATTTTGGCCGAAATCGCCGAGGCGATCCTTGAGGCCCGCAACGCGGGGAGGCTCAGTAGGCAGCAAGAACACATCGCCGACAAAGCCGAGGCGTTGATCCGGGCGTTTGCCAGAGTCGGCATCATCGCCCTGGTGGATGAAGCCACCGGCTACCAGGAAATCCGGGCGCGCGATGAGCTTCAAAAGATATTGGCTGCCTACATCTCCCCTGAATTGCTGCCGTGGGCCAAACGGTTCCCGGACGCCTTTTACCAGGAACTGCATCGCGTTCGAGGCTGGGCATACAAGCCCGGAAGCAACGCGCGCAACGCGTACATTGGAAAGATAACGCGGGCGATAATCTACGACCCGCTCCCTCCCGGCGTCATAAAGGATCTTGAGTCCAAGAACCCATATGATCCAGTAAAGAAACGGCGCCCGCACCTACATCACCGTTTCCTGACGCAAAAGGTTGGACACCCCCATCTTGAGAAGCAGATCGTATCCGTGACGACGTTGCTTAGGATTTCGGATAACTGGACGGATTTCACCCGACATTTCAGCAGGGCTTTCCCGCCGGCCAACGACCTGTTCGCGCTGATGCCGCCGCCCGACGAACCTGAACATGATGCTTGACACTCAAGCAAAAAGTTCAGATAGTTGGGGCATGAACAAGCTGCCCCTCGCCAAGCGCGTCATGATCCTGAACGGCCTCTGTGAGGGCGTGTCGATGCGGTCGATCAGCCGCATGGCGGACGTGTCCATCAACACCGTGACGAAGCTGCTGGAGGACGCTGGCGAGACGTGCCTGGCGTTGCATGACGAGCTGGTGCGGGGCGTGAAGTCGCAGCGCGTTCAGTGCGATGAAATCTGGTCGTTCTGCTACGCCAAGGCCAAGAACGTCGCAGCGGCGAAGGCCGCGCCGGGTGGCGCTGGCGACGTGTGGACGTGGACGGCGCTGGACGCCGATACCAAATTAATGGTGACGTACTTCGTCGGCGACCGTTCAGGCCAGAGCGCCGCCTACCTCGCCGACGATCTGCGCGCCCGTGTCGCCAGCGAGCGGGTTCAGCTCACCACGGATAGCCACAACGCCTACCTTGGGGCTATCGAGTCAGCCTTCGGCGCCGATGCCGATTACGCGACGATCCAGAAGATTTACAAGACCGACCCCGCCGCCGCAGCGGGCCGCTACAGCCCGCCGATCTGCACTGGCGTCAAGAAGACGGTGATCGAAGGCGACCCTGACGAACGGGCGATCTCCACCAGCTACGTCGAGCGCTCGAACCTTTCGATCCGCATGCAGAACCGCCGCTTTACCCGGCTCACCAATGCGTTCAGCAAGAAATTTTCCAATCATATCCACGCGTTAGCGCTATATTTTATGTTCTATAATTTCGTCCGGGTTCACAAAACCCTTCGCACAAGCCCGGCAATGGCCGCCGGCGTCAGCGCGACGCTTTGGAGCATGGAAGACATCGCCGACCGCATCGAAGCGCGGCGTCCGAAGGCGGCGCTCGGCAAGCGCGGGCCGCGCGGCTCCTATAAGAAGCGCGTGGTCGCCTAGCGAGCTACCGCGCTGGGTAAGTCATCGACGACAACCTTGTCGTCTAGGGCCATCTGCTTAGCCTTGTGGTAGGCCTCAAACACCCCGTCCCCGGCCGTTGTCAACGCCCGTTCCAGAAGGCCGACCAGACTTGGGAAGTCATGTTCCGGGTGTGGCTTCTCTAGATAAAACGCCCGAAACCCCTTGAGGCAAAAACCGATCAGCTCGTCGCGGGCGTCCATGTCGAAGATCAGAGTCAGCGTCGCATCCACGCGCCGGTAGACCGCCGGGACGTCGCGCCGGATGTACTCCAGCGTATCCGCCCCTGGGTAGTACACGGCAGCGGGCGAGTATGGCGTGGTGAGGTTCAGCGCCTGTGGTGGAGGCAGTGTGATTGTCATAGTTGCTACCAGAGCCGTCGCGTGTAGCGGTCATCGAAGTCGGTCGGCAGCATGGCCACCGCTCCCGCTTCGAGGAATTGCCAATGGGTCAGCATCCCAGAGGTCGCTTTAAGCCCAAAAGGTTCATCCAGTCTGACGTAGGCCATAAACAACAGGTCGTGAGGGACCGGCCTTCGTACTGCCAGTCCCGGCGCGGCGACGTCATATGCGTAGAACACCTTCGGCTTCAAGACGTATGCGACGACATTCTCGCCGCTTCGGTCCTCTGCAAGGGGGCGCTGGAGGCCCAGGAAACAAGCATGAGCATCCACTAAGCTCGTCAGATCGTCGCTCCTGCCGACCAAGTCGGGAACCGGCGGAACGCGCCCGGCAAGCATGCTCCAGAAGTTAAAGGCCGGTTGGCGTCGCCGATGCTCTGCTCGCTTGAACTGATCGTCGCGACCGACGCGAAAGGCGCAGTGATCGGCCTCATTCCACGGCGAACGCGCCGCAAGAGCCGCAGGGAAGTTCAACCAGTCTGGCGAACTAACCCATCCTCCTTGGATTACCTTGAGGATTGGTCCCTTTGTCACCCGCCCCTCGCGAACCGACGCAATGCTATCAGACTCGGGCGAGTCTCGGAAAGCGATCGTTAACGATGCCGGGTCGGGCGCGCGGCGTGGCTATTTGGGAAACTGAGACACTACCGCCAGTCCTGCGGCGTTGCACAATGGGCCGACGCCCTCTATCTTGACGGGTTCCTATCCCCGCTTCGAGAGACTCCATGGCGCGCGTCACCGTTGAAGACTGCATTGACAAGGTTCCCAACCGTTTTGGCCTGGTGATCCTGTCGTCCCACCGGGCGCGGGCGATCTCGGCCGGTGGCCAGATCCTGGTGGACCGCGACAATGACAAGAACCCGGTCGTCGCCCTGCGCGAGATCGCCGACGACGTGGTCGATGGCGATGAGCTGCGCGAAGCGGTGATCGGCACCCTGCAGCGCGTCGACGAGCACTCGGAAGCCGAGGAAGAGGCCGAAACCCTGGCCCTGCTGGCCGATCCCACGCACATGCAGATGAGCGAGCAGGAGCTGGTGCGGGCCCTGCAGAGCGACCGCGACGGCGGTCAGGAGGAGCGGTACTGAGCTCGGACGGCGCAGACCCGCTTGCCGCAGCCCAGACGACCCTGAAGGCCGTCCCGCCGAAGGACGGCCGCCCGACAGCCGCAACCCGCGCTTCCGCCGCCCAGACGCTGGCCGACGCCGCGCCAAAGGCCGAGGCGCGCAAGTTCCTTCGCCAGTACGAACTCATCGAGCGGGTGAAGTCCTACGATCCCAGCGCCGACGAAGCCCTGCTGAACCGCGCCTACGTCTACGCCATGCGCATGCACGGCTCGCAGAAGCGCGCCTCGGGCGATCCCTATTTCGCCCATCCGATCGAGGTGGCCGGCATCCTCACCGACTACCGGATGGACACCTCCACCATCATCACCGGCCTGCTGCACGACGTGATCGAGGATACCGAGGTCACGCGCCAGGAGATCGACAGCCTCTTTGGCGAGGAAGTCGGCGAGCTGGTGGAGGGGGTGACCAAGCTCTCGCGCCTGGAACTCACCGCCGAGTACAAGCGCCAGGCCGAGAACCTGCGCAAGTTCATCCTGGCCATCTCGCGGGATGTGCGGGTGCTGCTGGTCAAGCTGGCCGACCGGCTGCACAACATGCGCACCCTGCATTTCATCAAGAACGCGGCCAAGCGCGAGCGGATCGCCCGCGAGACACTGGAGATCTACGCCCCCCTGGCCCGCTCGATCGGCTGCCACCGCATCTGCATCGAGCTGGAGGAGCTGGCCTTCTCGCACCTCAATCCGGTGGCCAGGGACGCGCTGGTCCGGCGGCTGGACACCCTTCGCGCCAGCCAGGGCGAGGCGGTGGCGCTGGTCAGCCGGGAAGTCGCCGCCAAGCTGGACGAGGAGGGGATACCGGCCCGCGTCTACGGCCGCGAGAAGCATCCCTATTCGATCTGGCGCAAGCTGCAGCGCAAGTCGATCGGCTTTTCCCAGCTTTCCGACATCTACGCCTTCCGGGTGATCGTCGATTCCGAGGAGGACTGCTATCGTACTCTGGGCGTCATCCACCGCACCTGGCCGTGCGTCCCCGAGCGGTTCAAGGACTTCCTCTCCACCCCAAAGCGCAACAACTACCGCTCGATCCACACCACCGTCGTCGGCCCGCGCGGCATGCGCATCGAGATGCAGCTTCGAACCGAGGCCATGGACCGGGTGGCCGAGGAGGGCGTCGCCGCCCACTGGCGCTACAAGGACCAGTCCTACGGCTTCGACCCGGAAGCGGCCACCGCCGCCGGCGGGCGCGATCCGCTGGCCAACCTGCGCCAGCTGGTTCAGGTGCTGGAGCACGGCGGGGACTCCGAGGAATTGGTGGAGCACGCCAAGCTCGAGATGTTCCTCGACCAGGTGTTCGTGTTCACCCCCAAGGGCCGGCTGATCAGCCTGCCGCGCGGGGCGATGCCGCTGGACTTCGCCTACGCCGTGCATACCGACGTCGGCGACACCTGCGTCGGCGTGAAGATCAACGGTGAGCTTCGGCCCCTGCGCAACCAGCTGCAGAACGGCGACGTGGTGGAGGTGATCCGGGGGCCCAAGACCCAGGCGCCGGCCGACTGGCGCTCGCTGGCGATCACCGGGCGGGCCCGCTCCGCCATCCGCCGCCACATCCGCCAAGCGGAACGCGAAGAGTTCCTGCGGCTTGGCAAGGCGTCCCTCGACCAGACTTTCGAGCGCGCCGGCAAGGCCAAGACCGACGTCTCCCTGCGCCCGGCGTTCGAGCGGTTCGCGGTCACCTCGGAAAACGACCTCTACGACGCCATCGGCCGCGGCCGCGTGACCTCGATGCAGGTGCTGGAGGCGGTGTTCCCGACGCTGAAGGAGACCGAGCGCGCCGCCGCCTCGGCCCGGCGCAAGATCGAGGACGGCAAGACCGCCAGGTTCTATGTCCGCGGCAGCGGCCTGACGCCGGGCGTCTCCCTGCACTTCTCCCCGTGCTGCAAACCGGTGCCTGGCGACCGCATCGTCGGCATCGTCGAGCCGGACAAGGGCCTGGCGATCCATGCCATCGATTGCCAGGAGCTGGCCAAGTTCGAGGACCAGGACGATCTCTGGTGCGACCTGCAGTGGACGCCGGAGGCCGAGCGCAACACCCTCTCGCGCGCCCGTCTGCACGCCACCTTCCGCGACGCGCCAGGGGTGCTGGGCCAGGTTTGCACCATCATCGGCGAGGCGGGCGGCAACATCGTCGGCATGGCCATGAACCACCGCCACTCCGACTTCTTCGACGCCGACATCGACATCGAGGTGAAGGACGCACGCCACCTCACCCTGATCGCCGCCGCCCTGCGCGCCAACCCGTCGGTGGAGATGGTCGAGCGGGCGAGGGGCGCCTAGCCGGTCAGCCCACGTGGGCGTTAGCCGGTCGCCAGAGTTGTCGCCAACGCCACTGTGAGCAACTTCGCTTCACTCCCTCGCGACAAATGGGTCCGATGCAGTATATGCGGGGGCCATGACCAACGAAGACGTCCTGAGGGAATTTCGCGAAGCGGGGGCGCTGCGGGAGGGGCATTTCATCCTCTCCTCGGGTCTGCATTCGGGCCTGTTCCTGCAGAAGAACCTGGTGTTCATGCACCCGGACCGCTGCGAGCGGCTGTGCCGGGCGCTGGCGGTGGAAGTCGTCAAGGCCGTCGGCCAGGTGGATGTCGTGGTCTCTCCGGCCGTCGGCGGGATCATTCCCGGCTACGAGACCGCCCGCCACCTCGGCGTGCCGGCGATCTACCTGGAGCGGGAAGGGGGCGTGCTGAAGTTCCGCCGCGCCTTTTCCCTGAAGCCCGGCGCGCGGGTGGCCGTGGTGGAGGACGTGGTCTCCACCGGCCTTTCCTTGCGCGAGTCGGTGGACGCCGTGCGGGCCGCCGGCGGCGAGACGGTCTGCGCGGCGTGCGTCGTCGACCGCTCGGGCGGCCGGGCGGACGCCGGCGCGCCACTGGTGGCGCTGGCGACGCTCGATGTCCCCGCCTATCCCGCCGACGCCCTGCCGCCGCATCTGGCGTCCCTGCCAGCCGAGGAGCCGGGGAGCCGGAGGCTGAGCGCATGAGCCGGCTCAGACTAGGTGTGAACATCGACCACGTGGCGACCATCCGCAACGCCCGCGGCGAGAACTATCCGGACCCGGCGCGGGCGGCCGAGATCGCCATGGCCGCGGGCGCTGACGGGATCACCGCGCACCTGCGCGAGGATCGCCGGCACATCTCCGACGCCGACATCGACGCCCTGGCGGCCCTCACCCGCAAGCGCGGCAAGCCGCTCAACTTCGAGATGGCGGTGACCTCTGAGATGGAGGCGATCGCGCTCGCCCACCGCCCGCACGCCGCCTGCCTGGTGCCCGAGCATCGCGAGGAGGTGACCACCGAGGGCGGCCTGGACATCGTCGGCCAGCACAACCGGATCGCCCCCTGCGTGGCGGCGCTGAAGGCGGCCGGCATCCGCGTCTCGCTGTTCGTCGAGGCCGATCCCGCCCAGATCGCCGCCGCCGCCGAGGTGGGAGCGCAGGTGATCGAGCTGCACGTGGGCGCCTATTGCCTGGCGGTGCGCGAGCGCAATCCGAAGGCGCCGGCGCTCCTGGCCGCGCTGCAGAAAGGCGCGAAGCAGGCGGCGGCGCTGGGCCTGGAGGTCCACGCCGGCCATGGCATGGACTACGAGACCGTCGGCGCCATCGCCGCCATCCCCGAGCTGGCGGAACTCAACATCGGCCACTTCCTGATCGGCGAGGCGATCTTCACCGGCCTGGATCCAGCGATCCGCCGGATGCGCGCCCTGATGGACGCCGCGCGCGACGAGGCGGCGGCTTGATCGTCGGCCTGGGCTCCGACCTCACCGACATCAGGCGGATCGAAAAGACGCTGGAGCGGTTCGGCGCGCGGTTCGTGGATCGCATCTTCACCGACGTCGAGCGCACCCGCTCCGAACGCAAGGCGGATCGCGCGGCCAGCTACGCCAAGCGATTCGCGGCCAAGGAGGCCTGCGCCAAGGCGCTGGGCACCGGCATGCGCCGCGGGGTCTTCTGGCGCGACATGGGGGTGGTCAATGCGCGCTCTGGCCAGCCGACCATCGCCCTGACCGGCGGGGCCGCGGCGCGGCTCGCGGCGCTGATTCCGCCGGGCTTTTCGGCCAGGATCCATATCAGCCTGACCGACGACCATCCCTACGCCCAGGCCTTCGTGGTCATCGAGGCCATCTCGCCCCATGAGCGCGAGTTAACGGGTGAGACGCTTGCCGGCGCCGTCTCCAGCGTCTAGCTACCCGCCCTCGAAAGAAACAAACGCGAGACAGCATGTCCCAAGCCGCCGCCGAGCCCGCCAAGAAGCATGGCGCCGTCGCCGAGATGGTCGAGATCGTCAAGACCGTCGTCTATGCGCTGCTGATCGCGCTGGTCCTGAGAGTGCTGCTCTTTCAGCCCTATACGATCCCCTCGGCGTCGGAAGAGCCGAATCTCTACCGGGGCGACTACATCATCGTCTCCAAGTGGTCCTACGGCTGGAGCCACCATTCGATCCCGTTCAGCCCGCCGCTGTTCAAGGGTCGCATCTTCTTCAACCCGCCCAAGCGCGGCGACGTGATCGTCTTCAAGCTGCCCTCCAGCGGCCATATCGACTACATCAAGCGCCTGATCGGCCTTCCCGGCGACCACATCCAGGTGCGCGGCGGTCAGCTCTACATCAACGACAAGCCGGTGGCCGAACAGAAGCTCGGAACCGCCATGGGCAATCTGCCCGGCGGCTGGCAGACCGTCGTGCGCCAGCGCGAGACCACCCCGGAAGGGCGCAGCTACCTCACCCAGGTCTCGCCGACGCCCGACGGACATGGCAACAACACCGCCGTCTATGTCGTCCCGGCCCACTGCTATTTCATGATGGGCGACAACCGCGACGATTCCGACGACAGCCGGTTCGACTCGGGCATGTCGCCGGGCGATCCAAAACTCGGCGGCTGCGAGTGGAACAGCGCCGTCGACGAGGCGGTGGGCGACGAGAGCGGCGTCGGCTTCGTTCCCGAGGAGAATCTGGTCGGCAAGGCGCAGATCATCCTGCTTTCCTGGGACACCGGCGCGGTGGAAGGCGACAACTCCAAGGCCACGCTCTTCAAGCCCTGGACCTGGATCACCGACGCCCGTCCCAGCCGGTTCTTCAAAGTGCTACACTAGCGGCCTGTCGGAGCAGCGACACCGCAAGGAACTCCCTACTCGATATGAAGTACCTCATTGGAGGGCTCGCACTGTTGGGCGTCGTGGGCGTGCTGCTTCTGGCGGCTCGGGTGTTCGTCTACCAGCCTTACACTATGCCATCCGCCTCGATGGAGCCGGGCATTCAACGAGGCGACTACTTCATCGTGATGAGACAACGGTTCGCCCCCGCGCTGAAGCGGGGCGATGTGATTGTCTTCAAGTTGCCGAGCGATGGGCGAACGGACTACTTGAAGCGCCTGATCGGCCTTCCAGGCGACCACATCCAGATACGCGGCGGGCGGCTCTACATCAACGGCGCGGCCGTCGCCGAGAAGGCGTTGGGGCAAGGTGTAGGCAATGAGCCTGGCGGCATGCAGCCAGTCCTGTTGCGGCAGGAGACCACGCCGGAAGGTCGTCAATACGACATTCAGGTCTCGGTCACGCCGGATGGCGCAGGCGACAACACAGGTGTCTACGTGGTTCCGGCGCACTGCTACTTCACGTTGGGCGACAATCGCGACGACTCCGATGACAGCCGGTTCGATCCGGGACTGGCGCCGGGCGATCCCAAGCTGGGTGGATGCGTCTGGAACTCCCAGCTCGACGATGCAGTGGGTGACGAGCCAGGCGTCGGCTTCGTTCCAGAGGCGAATCTCGTAGGGACGCTTCAGTGGGATTTCTCATTGGCGCCAAAGACGCCTGGCGCGCCGCCCCAGGCTCAACCGTGAGGGCCGCTGCCGGGTCTTCCTCTTGTCGGCTTAACGGCGAAGTCAGCGCTCATGGATAGGCGCGCCGCCGCGGTCGCCGATCTGGAAGCTCGCCTTGGCTATCGATTCGCCGACCGCGCCCTTCTGGAGCGCGCGCTGACCCACGCCAGCGTCGGGGGCGGGGCGGCGGACAACGAGCGGCTGGAGTTCCTGGGCGACCGGGTCCTGGCGCTGGTGATCGCCGAGGCGCTGCTGGCGCGGGAGGCGCAAGCGGACGCTGGCGGGCTCTCCAAGCGTCTGCACGTGCTGGTCAGCCGCGACGCCTGCGCCACGGTCGCCAGGTCGCTGGGCGTGGGGCCGGCGCTGCGCCTGCCGGGCGGCGAGACCCGCCGCGGGGCCCGCGACCAGGCCCGGTTCCTCGCCGACGCCTGCGAGGCGCTGATCGCCGCGGTGTTCCTCGACGCCGGCCTGGAGCTGGCGAGCGAGCGGGTTCTGGCGCTCTGGGCGCCGCTGATCGAGGCGCCGCACGACGAGCGGGAGGCGAATCCCAAATCGCAGCTGCAGGAATGGGCGGCGGCGTCCGCCAGACCCGCGCCCAGCTACCGCCTGGTGGGGCGCGAGGGGCCCGATCATGCGCCGGTGTTCACGGTCGAGGTGTCGGTGGAGGGCGCGGCGTCCGCCCAGGCCAGCGCCGGCTCCAGGCAGGCGGCGGAGAAGGCCGCGGCTCTGGCCCTGCTCCGCCGCGAAGTCGTCAAGCCATGACCCGCGCCGGCTTCGCGGCGATCATCGGCGCGCCCAACGCCGGCAAGTCGACCCTGGTCAACCGCCTGGTGGGGGCCAAGGTCTCCATCGTCACCCAGAAGGTCCAGACCACCAGGTTCCCGGTGCGGGGCGTGGTCATCGCCGGCGAGAGCCAGATCGTGCTGGTGGATACGCCCGGCATCTTCAAGCCGCGCCGGCGCCTCGATCGGGCGATGATCCGAGCCGCCTGGGGCGGGGCGGAGGATGCGGACGCCGTCGTCCACCTGGTCGACGCCGAGGCCGAACTGGCGGCCAAGGCGCCGGGCGCCAGGCCCGCCGAGCGCCGCGCCGCCGAGGACGTGCGCACCATCATCGCCGGGCTGAAGCAGGCCGGGCGCCCTGCGATCCTGGCGCTGAACAAGATCGACCAGGTGAAGCGCGAAGAGTTGCTGGCGCTCACCCAAACGCTATTCGAGACAGGCGCCTACAGCGAAGTCCTGATGATCTCCGCGACCAAGGGTTCGGGGGTCGAGGACCTTAAACAGCGGCTGGCGGAGCTGATGCCGGAGGGCCCCTGGCTCTATCCGGCCGACCAGACCGGCGACCTCCCCGCGCGCCTCCTGGCCGCCGAGATCACCCGCGAGAAAGTCTATCTGCGCGTCCACGAGGAACTGCCCTATGCCGCCAGCGTCGAGACCACCGCCTTCGAGGAACGCCCTGACGGTTCGGCGCGGATCGAGCAGACCATCTATGTGGAGCGCGAAGGCCAGCGCCCGATCCTGCTCGGCAAGGGCGGGCAGACGCTGAAATGGATCGGCGAGGCCTCGCGCACCGAGCTGGCGCAGATCCTGGACCGGACCGTGCACCTTTTCCTCACCGTCAAGGTGAAGGGCAACTGGGCCGAGGAGCGCGGAACCTATCGCGACCTCGGGCTCGACTTCGATGTGTGAATTGTTGCCGCGTCCTTCGAGACGCCCGCTCTGGCGGGCTCCTCAGGATGCCGACGTTGGTGGAAGATCGATCCTCTTCGTCATGGTGAGGAGCGATGCGCCAGCATCGCGTCTCGAACCACGCAGGGCCCGGCGGATGGACTGATGGAATTCGAAGACGACGCCTTTGTCCTTTCGGCTCGGCCGCACGGCGAGACCGGGGCGATCGTGGAGTTGCTGACGGCGCGGCACGGCAAGTATGCCGCCCACGTCGCCGGCGCGGCCTCGCGGCGGATGAAGCCATTCCTGCAGGCCGGCTCGCGCGTCATCCTGGGCTATCGCGCCCGGGTCGCCGATCAGCTGGGCTCGGCGGCGCTGGAGCCGGTCGGGGAGGGGGCGGCGTCGCTGTTCGACGACGCCCTGGCGCTGGCCGGGCTCTCGGCCGCGGCGGCGGTGGCCGCGGGCGCCCTGCCGGAGCGCGAGCCTCATCCAGGCGCGTTCCTGGGCTTCGAGGCGCTGATCCAGGCGCTGGCGCATCCGGGGATCTGGCCGGCCGTCTATGTGCGCTTCGAAGCGGGCCTGCTGCAGGATCTCGGCTTCGGTCTCGATCTCTCGCGCTGCGCTGTAACGGGATCGCCAGACGACCTGATCTATGTCAGCCCCAGGACCGGCCGGGCGGTGAGCGCCCAGGCGGGGGCGGACTATCACGACAAGTTGCTCGCCCTGCCGCGGTTCCTGCTGTCGTCCCAGGGGGGCCTCAGCGCCGGCGACGTGGGCGCCGGCATGATCCTCACCGGCCATTTCCTCGAGCGGTGCGTCTTCGGCCCGCTCAACCGGCCGCTGCCGCCGGCGCGGCATTGGCTGATGGACCGGCTGAGGGAGGGCGGCCAGCTCTAGGAGCGGGCCTCGCAAAGCCTATCGAATTTCTCGGGATAAGCGCCCTGGTCTTGCCCCGCGGAAGGTGAGAAGATTCCAGGGTCACGTCACTCAAGCGGGATCCGATCGATGTTCATTCGCATCCCCGAGGCCCACGGCCGATCGTTCATGAAGGCGCTCAGCTGGCGCATCGTCGGCAGCGTCGACACCTTCGTGATCAGCTTCATCGTCACCGGCAGACTGACCTTCGCCGTCTCGATCTCGTTCATCGAGACCTTCACCAAGATCCTGATCTACTACTTCCACGAACGTTTCTGGGATTGGGTCCCATGGGGTCGCGGCAAGGAATTGGCGCAACCGGCCGCCGACAAGGCGAGCGCGGACCACCACGCCCAGGCGCCGGCCAGCTAGCCCCTGGACAGAGCCTAGGAGTCAGGCGAAGGCGGGCGGATGGATGACGCCGCGCCGCCGCCCACGTCCTCTGGCGACGAGGGCGGGCGGATTCTCGACGAGCCGCTGACCGAGGCGCTCTCGCGCCGCTACCTGGCCTACGCCCTTTCCACCATCACCCAGCGCGCCCTGCCGGACGTGCGCGATGGGCTCAAGCCCGTGCACCGGCGCCTGCTCTACGCCATGAGCCTCCTTCGGCTGGACCCGGAGTCGGCGGCCAAGAAGTCGGCCAGGGTGGTGGGCGATGTGATCGGCAAGTACCACCCGCACGGCGACGTGGCCGTCTACGACGCCCTGGTCCGGCTCGCCCAGGACTTCGCCCAGCGCTATCCGCTGATCGACGGCCAGGGCAATTTCGGCAACATCGACGGCGATAACCCCGCCGCCATGCGCTACACCGAGTGCCGGCTCACCGCGGCGGCCCAGCTGTTGCTGGACGGCATCGACGAGGACGCGGTCGACTTCCGCGCCACCTACGATGGCCAGGAAGAAGAGCCGGACGTGCTGCCGGCGGGGTTCCCGAACCTGCTGGCCAATGGCTCGACCGGCATCGCCGTCGGCATGGCCACCTCGATCCCGCCGCACAACGTCGCCGAACTGATCGACGCCTGCCTGATCCTGCTCGACCGGCCGTCCGCCGGCACGCAGGAGCTGATGGAGAAGGTCCAGGGCCCGGACTTTCCCACCGGCGGGGTGATCGTCGAGCCGCGCGCCTCGATCCTGGACGCCTACGAGACCGGGCGGGGCGGCGTGCGCACCAGAGCCCGCTGGACCAAGGAGGAGACCGGCCGCGGGACCTGGCAGATCGTCGTCACCGAGATCCCCTACCAGGTGAAGAAAGCGGACCTGATCGAGCAGATCGCCGGCCTGATCGAAGCCAAGCGCGCGCCTCTGCTGGGCGACGTGCGCGACGAGTCGGCCGAGGACGTGCGCCTGGTGCTGGAGCCCCGCGCGCGCACGGTGGAGCCGGAGCTGATGATGGAGAGTCTGTTCAAGCTCTCCGACCTCGAGACCCGCTTCCCGGTGAACATGAACGTGCTGGACGCCCGCGGCGCGCCCCAGGTGATGGGTCTCAAGCCCGCGTTGCAGGCCTTCCTCGACCATCGCCGCGAGGTGCTGGTCCGCCGCGCCCGCTTCCGCCTGGCCAAGATCGAGGCGCGCCTGCACATCCTGGACGGCCTGATCATCGTCTTCCTCAATCTCGACGAGGTGATCCGCATCGTCCGCTACGAGGGCGAGCCCAAGGCAAGGCTCATCGAGACCTTCTCCATCGACGATATCCAGGCCGAGGCGATCCTCAACACCCGCCTTCGCCAACTGGCCAAGCTCGAGGAGATGGAGCTGCGGCGCGAGCATGCGGAGCTGGCCGAGGAGCGGGACGGCATCCAGGCGATGCTGGCGTCCGACAGGCAGCAGTGGAAGCTGGTGGCCTCCGGACTCAAGCACGTGCGCGAGATCCTGGGTCCGCAGACGGCGGTGGGAAAGCGGCGCTCCACCTTCGCCGACGCGCCCGCGATCGACGTCTCGGCCAGCGTCGAGGCCCTGGTGGCGCGCGAGCCGATCACCGTCATCCTCTCCGAGCGCGGCTGGATCCGCGCCGCCCGCGGGCGGGTCGAGGACCCCTCGGAGCTTAAGTTCAAGGAGGGCGATGCGCTGGCCTTCCTGGTCCCGGCCGAGACCACCGACAAGCTGCTGCTGTTCGCCTCCGACGGCCGCTTCTTCACCCTGGCCGGCGACAAGCTCCCATCGGCGCGGGGGCAGGGCGAGCCGCTGCGCCTGCTGGTGGACCTGGACGACCGCGTGCGGATCATCGCCGTCTTCGCCCACAAGGCGGGCCGCAAGCGCATCCTGGCCTCCAAGGCCGGCTACGGCTTCGTCATGCCCGAGGACGAGGCGGTGGCGTTCCGCCGGGCCGGCAAGCAGGTGCTGAACGTCGATGACGCCGGCGCCGCCTTCTGCCTGGAAGCCGCCGGCGACCACCTGGCCGTGATCGGCGACAACGGCAAGGTGCTGATCTTCCCGCTGGCCGAGCTTCCGGAAATGCCGCGCGGCAAGGGCGTCAAGCTGCAGAATTACCGCGAAGGCGGCCTGCGCGACGGCCTGGCCTTCACCGCCGTCGACGGCGCGGCCTGGACCGACGGCGCCGGCCGCACCCGCGCCTGGCCGGAGTGGCGCGACTGGCTGGGCAAACGCGCCGCGGCCGGCCGGCTCGCGCCCAAGGGCTTCCCGACCACCAAGCGGTTCAGGCCGGGGTAAGCGGTGGGGGTTCTTCGTCCGGGACGATCAGCGGCTCATAGTCGCGCGCGCCGTGGACAATTCGGAGCACGGTCACCCGATCGACGCCGATCTGATAGAGAATGAGGTAGGCGCCGTGCACGCGTCGCCTGACGCTCAGGGACGCATATCGTTCGACCAGCTGAAAGCGCGCCGGCGCGCAACTCAAGCCCTGGCAAGCGGCTTCCAACTCCTCGACGAAAGTGAAGGCCCTCGACCGATTGGCCTCAGCAATCCAGTCGCCGATGGCTTGCAGGTCGGCCCTGGCCGCCTCGGTCAAGGCGACTTTCAACGCTTTGGCGCGTAGCGAGCTTTCAGCTCGGCGAACACGTCTTCGGCCGGCCGAACGCGACCCGCCTCGGCATCCGCGATTCCGGCTGCGATCATGACGTCGAGCGCTACGAGGCGGCGCTCGCGCTCCTGGATCAGGCGGACGCCCTCACGCAGGATTTCGCTCTTCGAGTTGTAGCGGCCATTGCGCACGAGCTCGTCCACGAAGCGCTCGAGGGGATCGCCGAGGTCGACGCTGATGGCCATGCGGCAGGGCTCCGAATGCCCGAACAATAATAGTTATCGAGAGAAGAGTCGCAAGCGGACCCTAGAAGATCACCTTTTCCTCGCCCCACCAGAGCGGGGACTTGGGGAGGTCGATGAAGCGCCGTTCGTCCTCCAGCAACAGGCGCCCGGCCTCGGCGGCGGCGGGATCGCCCGTGGCCATGTCCTCGAAGCTGTCCCACCAGAGCTGGGCGACGCCGTCGTAGCCCTCCGGGCCCTCGCGGGCGACGCGCAGGCTGGCCGACACCTCCGCCGGCAGGCTGTGCAGCTGGACATAGCGGCGGATGCGCAGGGTGTCCTTGACGCTGGCCACCAGCGGGGCGTGAGTCTCGAACCAGTAGGTCTGGAACGCCTCGCGGGTGAGGTGAGGCAGGCGCGTGAGGGCGAAGGTCAGCTTGATCATCGTCGCTCCGAACGAAAGGGCTGGACGCGGGCGTCGGACCTAAGACCTAGCGCGGAAACCAGGCCGACGGCTATGGCGAGACTTCGGCGCGCGCGGCGTCAGCCGACGGTGGCTTTGTCGCCAGCCAGGCGGTCGCGGCCGACAGCGGCCCGATCCTGCGTCTTTGAGGCGCCGTCCGAAGGCAGCATGGCTTCCAGCTCGTCCTCGGCGGACCGCTTCGCGGCGTCGGCGACGATCTGCGCGCCCAGGCGTCGCGCAGCCGCTCGGAAGGCCGGCTCTTCCAAGAGCCGCCGCACCGCCGCGGTGATGTCGTCCACGGACGCGTCCTTGGCCAGCCGCAACGCCGCGCCCCGCTCCACCGCCCGCGCGGCGTTGTCGGGCTGATCGCGGCCGAGTGGGATGCAAAGGAGCGGCGCGCCGTCCATCAGGGGCCGCAGGCACGCGCCGTGGCCGGCGTGGGTGACGACGACGCTGGCGATGGGATAGAGCTGGCTGTGCGGCGCGCTCTGCAGCACCGCGACATTGGCGGGCGTGCTGAACACCTCTGGCGAAAGCGCCGGTCCCAAGGTCACCAAGCCACGCACCGGCAGGCGCCCCAGAGCTTCGATCACCCGCTCCAGCAGGCCTTCCTGACCCTGGTACATGGTCGAGAACGAGGCCAGCACCAGCGGATCGCGTCCCGCGATCGGCCAGGGCGCAGTCCAGTCACGGGCCCAGGCTGGATCGGCGAGGTAGGGCCCGACGTAGCGGAACGATTCGGGCAGATCGCACTCGAAATCGAAGGCGCGGCTGGTCGCCAGCAGGATCCGCGCGGCGGCGTCCAGCTGGTCGAAGAGATCGGCCAGCGGCGCCAGGCCCAGCTGCGCCCTGACCTGGTTGAGCCGGGGCAAACCCACCTGGAAGGCGGCGCGGGTGGCCCTCAGGATCTGGCCGTGCAGGTCGCGGTCGAACTCCGTCTCGGCCGGCGCCACGCCGGCGCCGAAGGGCGTGGCGTCCGTCAGCGTCGGCAACGACCAGACGTTGGCGGTGAAGATCGCCAGCGGCGTGCCGCGCGCCTCCGCGCCGACCATCACCCCGAACATCAGCTCGTGGGTGATCACCACGTCCGGCGCGAAGCGGTCGATGATCTCGGCCGTCTCCAGGGCGTAAGTCTCGGCCGGACCGCACATGATGCCATCCACCAGGCCCTCGATCACCGCCTTGGGCGTCAGCGCCAGCCAGTCCTTTAAGGGGTCGCTCGACGGCAGCCGGTCGGTGCGCGACGGCGCGATCCGCCAGGGCTGGAACCCCAGACCGAGCGCCTCGGCGTCCGGCTGGTTGCAGGCGTCGCTGACCACCAGCACCTGGTGGCCGCGCTCGGCAAGGCCCTGGGCGGCCAGCAGCATCGGCTGCACGTGGCCGCCGCCCTCCCAGGTGGCGAAGAGGAATCGTCCCATGGGCGTTCGATAGCCGTCGGCGGCGGCCCTCGCAACGCAGAGCGAGCTAAGCCTTGACTCCTCCGTGTAGGGAGCCAAAGGGGGTTAAAGAGGCTTGAACCATGCGCGACGACCGCGCCACTATGCCAGCGGCGCTGGGCGAAGGAGGTAGTGAGCGGTGATAGCCAGAAGCGTCGTCGACTGGGCGTCCTCGCGAGCCGACTTTTTTGCCCGACCCGTTTTCGACGGCGCGCCGAGGCTGGTGGACACCACCATGCTCTATGCGCCCCGATCTGGCGGGGTGAAACGCTACCTCACCGCCAAGCGCGCGTGGTTCGCCAGCGCCCGCCCGCACATCCGCCACACGCTGGTGGTGCCGGGTCCACGGCATGCCTACGACGGCGCCGGACGCCTTTCGATCTACGCCGCGCCGCTGCCGTTCGGCGACGGCTACCGCTGGCCGGTGGGCAAGACCAACTGGATGAAGCGGCTGATGCGCCAGCGCCCGACGCTGATCGAGGCGGGCGATCCCTATACGCCGGGCCTGGCGGCGCTGAAGGCGGGCGAGGCGCTGGGCGTGCCGGTGATCGGCTTCTGCCACACCGACCTTGGCGCGCTCGCCGCCCTGCACATCGGCGAGTGGGCCGAAAAGCCGGTGCGCAAGCACTGGGGCGAGATCTACCGCCGCTTCGACCGGGCGGTTGCGCCCAGCCAGTTCATCGCCCAGCGCCTGGCCGAGGCCGGGGTGGAGAACCCCATCGCCCTGCCGCTGGGGGTCGATGTCGAGACGTTCCGGCCGGACGGCGGCGATCCGGCGGGCCTGCGCCGGCGTCTGAGCCTCGAGCCCCGCCATCGCCTGCTGGTGTTCGCCGGTCGCCCGGCGCGGGAGAAGCGGGTGGATGTGCTGGTGGAGGCGGTCGAGCGCCTGGGCGATCCCTACGTGCTGATCCTGGTCGGCGCCGCCCGCAATGCCGCCCCGCCTTCCGGGCGGGTCATCGAGCTGCCCTATGAGCCCGATGCCGCGCGCCTGGCCGCGCTGCTGGCCAGCTGCGACGCCTTCGTCCACGCCAACGACAGCGAACCCTTCGGTCTGGTGGTGCTGGAAGCCATGGCCTGCGGCCTGCCGGTCGTGGGCGTCGCCGCCGGCGGGGTCGGGGAGAGCGTCGACGAGACCGTAGGCGCGCTGGCGCCGCGCTCCACCGGCTGGGATTTCGCCGAGGCGGTCGAGGCCCTCTTCGAGCGCGACGTTCGGGGGCTCGGCGCGGCGGCGCGGCGCCGGGTGATCGAGCGCAACGGCTGGGACAGCGTCTTCGAGCGGCTCTCGACAATCTACGCCGACGTCAGCGGCGAAGCCGCCTTCGCCGAGCCCCCGCCGGACTTCGCCCTGGCGAGTTAGGCCGAGCCACAAGTCGTTGAATCAATGGCGCGAGTGACGGGACTTGAACCCGCGACCTCCGGCGTGACAGGCCGGCGCTCTAACCAACTGAGCTACACCCGCAGTCTTCGCTTGGGCCCGATGGGCCCGCGAAAGAGGGGCGTCTGATAGGTCCGGACCTCTCTGCCGTCAACTGGCGAGGCCCGGACGGTCGCCAGCCGCATCGTCGCGCCACGCTGGGTAGTGTCTCAGTTTCCGAAATGGCCCGGCTTGACAAGCATGGCGCCGATCAGCGGCGCGGCCTATCTTCCCGGGCATGAGCCACCACTATCACTTCATAGCTGTCGTCCTGAGGACAGTCGGCGTCATGACGGCGGTTGGGGCGAGCATGGTCGCCATCTGGCTTTCCCAGAAGAACAGCAATGCCAAAGGGTCCTGAGACACTACCCCGCGCCGCCGACGTTTGAACGGCCCGCCGCCTTGGGCTAGAAGAGCGCGCGACTCCGCCTCCCATCATAAGAGTCCCCCGCGCGCATGACCGCCTACCTGCTCCAGTACCTGCCGATCGCCATCTTCCTCGGCATCGCCGCGGCGTTGGGCATAGCCTTCACCATCCTGCCGATGGTGATCGCGCCCAAGGCGCCGGACCCGGAAAAACTGTCGAGCTACGAATGCGGCTTCAACGCCTTCGACGACGCGCGCATGAAGTTCGACGTTCGCTTCTACCTGGTCTCGATCCTGTTCATCATCTTCGACCTGGAAGTGGCGTTCCTGTTTCCGTGGGCGGCGAGCCTGCTGCGCCTGCCGCACGCCGCGGCCGCCTACGCCTTCTGGTCGATGATGGTGTTCTTAGGCGTGCTGACGGTGGGCTTTGTCTACGAATGGAAGCGAGGGGCGCTGGAATGGGAGTGATCGTTCCGGCCGGCGCGGCCGCGCGCTCCAGCGTCGAGGGCTACGACCCCAAGCGCCACGACTCCGGCTTCGACGGGCTTTCCAACCAGCTCGCCGACAAGGGCTTCATCACCGCCGCCACCGACGATCTGATCACCTGGGCGCGCACCGGCTCGCTGATGTGGATGACCTTTGGCCTGGCCTGCTGCGCGATCGAGATGATCCAGGCCGGCATGCCCCGCTATGACCTGGAACGCTACGGTTTCGCCCCGCGCGGCAGCCCGCGCCAGTCGGACGTGATGATCGTCGCCGGCACCCTCACCAACAAAATGGCGCCGGCCCTGCGCAAGGTCTACGACCAGATGCCCGAGCCCCGCTACGTCATCTCCATGGGGTCCTGCGCGAACGGCGGCGGCTACTACTATTTCAGCTACTCGGTCGTGCGGGGGTGCGATCGGATCGTGCCGGTGGACATCTACATCCCGGGCTGCCCGCCCACCGCCGAGGCGCTGGTCTACGGCGTGCTGCAACTGCAGAAGAAGATCCGCCGGACGGGGACCATCGAGCGATGAGCCTCTGGCGGGTGTCGGACGAGGCGCTGAGTGAGCTCGGCCAGCGCGTGGTCGCCGGCTCAAAGGGCGCGATCAGCGCCTTCAGCGTCGCCTATGGCGAACTGACCGTGACCGCGCCCGCCGCCAGCATCGTCCAGGTGCTGACGTTCCTGCGCGACGACAACGACCTGCAGTTCCAGCAGCTGATCGATGTTTGCGGCGCGGACTATCCGCAGCGGGCGCAAAGGTTCGACGTGGTCTACCACCTGCTCTCGCTGACCAAGAACCGGCGCGTCCGGGTGAAGGTGGAGACCGACGAGGATACGCCCGTGCCGACCGTCACCGGCGTCTATCCCGCCGCCAACTGGTTCGAGCGCGAGACCTTCGACATGTACGGCGTCTTCTTCGAAGGCCATCCCGACCTCCGGCGCCTGCTCACCGACTACGGCTTCCACGGCCATCCGCTGCGCAAGGACTTCCCCATGACCGGCTATGTGGAAGTCCGCTACGACGACGAGCTGAAGCGCGTGGTCTATGAGCCGGTGAAATCGGTGGAATTCCGCAACTGGGATTTCCTCTCGCCCTGGGAAGGCGCCGAATACGCCAGGCCGGGGCAAGGCTATCCCTACGAGATTCCGGGCGACGAGAAGGCTGGGGACGAGAAGACAGGCGAGGGGGCCAAGAAGAGCTGATGATCAACTGGCTGCGATCTGTGTCGCCCAACGTCGGCTACGGATTGACCGTGGTAGCGACGCTCTTCCTTGGCAATATCGCGCTCTTGCTGGTGACGCTTTCGCACCCGGAAGCGGCGGCCGTCGGCCACCTCAACGAGGTGCTGGCGTTCTCCATCATCGGCTGCCTGGCGCTGATCTTCACCGGCCTCAACATGAGCCGCGCCCACCCCCTCACCGACCGCTCGGCGATGCTGTGGATCTGGCTCTTGGGCCTGCCGGTTTCGCGGCGGCTGGCGGAGCTGGCGATCTCGGCCCGCTGGCGCGAGGGCATGGTGATCGAGGCGGCGCTGCTTTCATCGGCGGTGATCGTCGTCCTGATGAGCGCCGGACGCCTGGCGCCGGAGCAGGCGCCGTGAGCGAGGCCCACCTCCCGGAAACACCGGTCCGCAAGTTCAACATCAACTTCGGGCCCCAGCATCCGGCCGCGCACGGGGTGCTCAGGCTGGTGCTGGAGTTGGACGGGGAGCTGGTGGAACGGGTCGACCCGCACGTGGGCCTGTTGCACCGCGGCACCGAGAAGCTGATCGAGGCCAGGCCCTACACCCAGAACATCGCCTACTTTGACCGCCTCGACTACGTCGCCCCGATGAACCAGGAGCACGCCTTCGTGCTCGCCATCGAGCGGCTGATGGGCCTGGAAGTCCCGATCCGCGGCCAGCTGATCCGGGTGCTCTATTCCGAGATCGGCCGCATTCTCAATCACATCCTCAATGTCACCAGCCAGGCGATGGACGTCGGCGCGCTGACGCCGCCGCTCTGGGGCTTCGAAGAGCGCGAGAAGCTGATGGTGTTCTACGAGCGCGCGTCGGGCGCCAGGTTGCACGCCAACTACTTCCGCCCCGGCGGCGTGCGTCAGGACCTGCCCGAGGCGCTGATCGACGACATCGACGCCTGGGCCCGCCATTTCCCCAAGGTGCTGGACGACATCGAGGGCCTGCTCACCGGCAGTCGCATTTTCAAGCAGCGCAACGTCGACATCGGCGCGGTGACCAAGGACCAGGCCTTCGCCTGGGGCTTCACCGGCGTGATGCTGCGCGGCAGCGGCGTCGCCTGGGACCTGCGCCGCAACCAGCCCTACGAATGCTACGAGGACCTGGCGTTCGAGATTCCGCTGGGGATCAACGGCGACTGCTTCGACCGCTACCTCTGCCGGATGGAGGAGATGCGCCAGTCGACGAAGATCATCCTGCAGTGCACGGAGCGGCTCAAGAAGACGCCCGGCCTGGTGCTCAGCGACGACAACAAGGTGGCGCCGCCGCGCCGGGGCGAGATGAAGCGCTCGATGGAAGCGCTGATCCACCACTTCAAGCTCTTCACCGAGGGTTTCCACGTGCCCGAAGGCGAGGTTTACGCCTGCATCGAGGCGCCCAAGGGTGAGTTCGGCGTCTATCTGGTCGCCGACGGCACCAACAAGCCCTACCGCTGCAAGATCCGCGCGCCCAGCTATCCGCACCTGTCGGCCATGGACTGGATGAACCGCGGCCACATGCTGGCCGACGTTTCCGCCATTCTCGGCAGCCTGGACATCGTCTTCGGGGAGATCGACCGGTGAGCGTTCGACGCCTGGCCAAGGACCAGCCCGCGTCCTTCGCCTACAATCCCGAGAGCCTGAAGAAGGCGCAGTGGTGGATCGCCAAGTTTCCGCCCGGCCGTCAGCAATCGGCGGTGATCGCGCTCCTGTGGCTGGTGCAGAAGCAGGAGGGCTGGGTGCCCGAACCAGCGCTGCGGGTGGTCGCCGAGATGCTGGCCATGCCGGTGATGCGGGTCTTCGAATGCGTCACCTTCTACACCATGTTCCAGCTGGAACCGGTTGGAAAGACGGCCTTCCTGCAGGTCTGCGGCACCACCTCGTGCCAGCTCGCCGGTGCGGGCGAGCTGATGGCGATGCTGACCCGCGAAATCGGACCGGCGAACCACGTCAGCGCCGACGGCGCCTTTTCCTGGGAGGAAGTCGAGTGCATGGGCGCCTGCGCCAACGCTCCGATGACCGCCATCAACGACTACTACTACGAGGACCTGACCCCGGCCTCGCTGAAGGCGCTGCTGGACGAGTTCCGCGCCGGCGCCAAGCCCAAGCCAGGATCCGCCACGGGACGCCAGGGCGCCGCGCCGCAGGGCGAGGCGCTCACGCTCACCGATCCGGCGCTCTACGCCGGCTCGCGCGCCAAGCCGCTCACCGCGCTGCCGAACACGCCCGTGCCGGGATGACAACGGCGCTCTTCGCCTCCCTCCCCCTCGTGGGGAGGGTGGACGCCGCGGAGCGGCGGACGGG
>JBIOEF010000023.1:0-33996 GCA_044445785.1 Caulobacterales bacterium | reverse complement strand
GTGGTGGAGAAGGCGCCGACCTGGGCGGCGCTAAGCGCGCCGATCTGGCCGGCGGTCAGCGCGGTGTTGTCGGTGGCGTTGAGGCCCTTGATCTGGGTGGTGGTCAGGCCGGGGACCTGGGTGGTGCTGATCGCGCCAAATTGCGTGGTGGTCAGCGAAGCAAGGTCGGCAGCCGTGAAGGCGCCAACCTGCCCGGGCGCGAAGGCGCCAAGCTGGGTGGGGGCGAGGCCTGAGATCTGCGTGGTCGTCAGATTTTGAATCTGGCTGCTGCTGAACGCCTGCAGCTGGGGTCCATTGAACGAGAGGATGTTGGTGAGACTTGGAAGCTGGGTCGCCTGCAGGCCTTTGACCTGCGTGGTGGTCAGGGTCGACGCCTCGGTGGTGGTCAGCGAGCCGATGCCGGCGGCGCTGATCGCCCCCACCTGGGTCGCGCTCAGCGACAGCAGGTCGGTGGTCGAAAGCCCTGAAATGATGGTGGTGGAAAGCAGCGAGATCTGCTGCGGCGACAACTTCGAGATCATCATCGGAACCATCCTGGTTTCGAATCCGCAGCAGCGACTGCCGTCGACGCCGTAAATTCTTCAGAGCATTTTGCCCTGGAGGCACTATCGCCAGTCGCAGTTTCGAATTGGTTACCGCCGGGCAGACTGTTTTCATGGGGAGTTCTTGACGCGAACCGGCGTCTAAACACACGCCAGCTCGCCCGTGCGCCGAGCGTTTCGCTGCGCTATTCTCGCGGGAGAACTGCAACACATGCGTGGATCAGGCGTCTCAGTCGCCTCACGCGCGCGATCTTAGAAGAGAGCGCCCGGCGTGCCGGAATGGCCCGTGTCGCGACCACTTGCCGCACGAAAGGCTCGCAGGCCGACGCTGTTGAGCTAGGCCTGGGTCGCCCGAGTGTTCGTCTCGGCGTTCGGGGCTCGGCGCCTGTCTTCGAAGGGCGAGGGCTGGGCGCCGACCCAGGTCCAAAGCCACACCGCCATTGCGAGACTGGCGACGGCGGCCGCGGTGATCGGCGCGCCGATTGGGGGCAACAGAGTTTGCAGGGCGGCGCGGATCAAGGGCGCGGTCGCCCACAGCATGGCGCTGGCGGCGATCACCCAGGGGACCAGGCCGCCGAGCTCCAGCCACAGCCTGCGCGTCTCGGCCCGTTCCATCACCGCGATGACGAAGGCGGGGTCATGCCCGGGCGGCGCGTCCTCGGCCCAGAGCTCCACCAACCGCGTCTCGAGTTCAGTCATCGGCGAGACCCAGCTGCTCGGCCAGTTTCGCCCGCCCGCGCGCGACATGCGACTTTACAGTGCCCAGCGGCAGGGCCAGCGCCTCCGCCGCCTCGGCGTGCGAGAACCCCGCGGCGAGACAGAGCGCCACCGCGGCCCGTTGCTCGGCCGGCAAGGATCGCAGCGCGGCGGCGGCGTCCAGCCGCCCATCCGGTGATCCCACGTCCGGCGCCACGCGCTCCTGCCAGGCGGCCCGCTCGCGGCGAGCCCGCCGGGCGTCCGCCCGCGCGCTTCCAAGCCACTTGCGATAGGCGACGCCGATAAGCCAGGAGCGAAGGCTCTCGCCGGGTCGAAAGGCGCCGATCCGCGACCAGGCGGTGATGAAGGTCTCTTGCGCCAGGTCGTCGGCGTCGGCGTGGTCGCGGCAAAGCCGGCGCAGGAAGCCCCGCACCGCCTGTTGATTCAATCCCACCAGCCGGGCGAAGGCGGCCGCGGAGCCGGCCTGGGCCTCCGCGACCAGCCCCGCCTCGCCCGCGGGACTCATTTTTCATGCTTGTCCATGTTCGCTGCGAAGACGGTGCCCAGGATGGCGAGGATCAGCGCCCCCACCGCCAGGACGCCCATGATGATCGCCACCAGGGTGAAGGCGTATTCGGTGCCGGGAAAGTAGGCGAACTGGCTGGCGATGCCGAACCCGACCGCCAAACACAGGAAGATCACGAACCGGTGCCATTGCCGGTACGGACCCCAGCGACCCCAATAGCCCCACGGGCGTCGCCAGCCCCAATAGCCCCAGTATCCAGGACCGCCCCAGCCAGGGCCGCCCCAGCCAGGTCCGCCCCAGCCGTCCGGGCCATAGGGCGGCGGCGCGCCTGGCTGAGAGGCGCCGCTCATCAGCTTGGCCACCTCCGCCGGGTCCTTGCCCTGGGCCGCGTAGGTCTTCATCAGCTCGAGCATGTGCCGCTGGCGCAGATAGCCCATCCACATGCCAAAAGCCCCGAAGGCGAAGCCCATGATCGGGAAGATCAGCCACCAGAACGAAAAGAACCACCACCGCATCAGAGGTCTCCCTCGCCGGGCGGAAAGCCCGCCCATCAGACCCTATTGGCCGCCAAGTCAGCGCTTGGATGCGACGGCGACCGAAAAATCCTAAGCCCGCCCGGCGCAGGCGGCGTCGTAGCGCTCCCACATCGGCGCGCAATCGAACATCGTCCGCTCCGTCATGGCCCGGTCGATGGCCATCACCGTCAGTCCGGCGACCATGGAGTCGTAGGGCGTGACCGGGAAAGGCGCCTGGCCCTCCATCGTCGCCTTCAGGTCCCGCGCCATCGCCTGATCGGCGCCGTTGTGATTGTCGTCGGTGAGTTCGCCGAATTCCAGGCGCTCGGGTTTGCGGCGGTCAAGGACGCGGCGCACCATCAGCTTGTTGCGGACCAGGTCGGCGATCAGCGAGCCCTCGCTTCCGGCCACGTACCAGCGCCGTTCCTGCAGCGCCACGTGGCTGTTGGCGTGGAACGAGAGCCGCACCTCGTTGTCGTATTCCACGAGGGCGAGCTGGTGGTCCGTGACGTCCATGTCCGAGTGGAAGGCGTCGTTGGCGCCGGCCCAGCCGCCGTCGCGCTGGCCATAAGCCTCGGTTCCGTCGTCGTAGAGGCGCGGGGCCTCGGCGCGCGCGGGATGGAAGATCCGCCGCCCGCCAAAGCTGGCGACCCTGGCCGGGCGGGCGCCCGCGAGCCGGCCGAAGATATCGAAATCGTGGCAGACCTTGTCCAGCAGGTACGAGCCGCCCCAGGCCTGCCTGCGCCGCCAGTTGCGGGCCAGGTATCCGCCGTGCTCCGGCGGCAGATGTTCGGTGGCGTCGATGGAGACGATCTCGCCCAGCTCGCCGCCGTCCGCCCGGGCGATCACCTCGCGCACGATCGGCATGGAGCGCATCACCAGCCCGACGAAGAGCGGCGGGACCTTGCCGTTCGCCAGGCGCCGCGCCAGGCGCAGAGTCTCCTCCTCGGTCCGCACGATCGGCTTTTCGACGAAGACCGGCGGGCCCGCCTCCATCGCCAGGGTGAGGTGCTCCAGGTGCAGGTGATTGGGCGATCCGATCATCAAGAGGTCGAACGGGCCCGCGCGCAGCAGCGATGGCGCATCGGGGAAGGACGGACCCATGTCGACGTCGCCGCCCTCAAGGATCGGCGCGCCGACCGGTCCCGGGTCGACGTGACCGCCCAGATGAAACCGCCAGCCGACCTCGCGCATGGCCAGCAGCACGTGGGCGATCCGCTGGCCAAGGCCGATCACGCCGATCCGGTAGTCCTTCATCGCTTCTCCGCCTGCAGCCGTGAGCGCGGGCCGCTCGACAACGCCTGGACTTAGCCCGACAACGTGGGCCCATGAAGCTCTATCAGACCTACACCTCGCCCTTCCCGACCCGCGTGCGCCTGGTTCTCTACGCCAAGGGCCTGAGCGTGGAGATCATCGAGCCGCCGGGCTTCCATTCGTCGGCGGAGTCCAAGGGCGACTACATGACCATCAACCCGATAGGCCGCGTGCCGACCCTGGTGCTGGACGACGGCCGTGCTTTGCCGGAATCCGAGGTCATCTGCGAATACCTGGAGGACGCCTTTCCGGAGCCGACCTTGCGGCCCGCCGACCTCTGGGAGCGCTCGCAGGTGCGGCTCCTTTCGCGCATCTGCGACTTCTACCTGGTGATGGCCATGGTGCCCCTGTTCAACGCCTCCGGCCGCTCCCGCAAGAGCTGGGACGCCGCGCGGATCGGCGCGGCGCTGGCGGAGGTGGAAACCGCGCTGGGCTACCTGGAAACCTACATCGGCGAGCGGGGCTATGCGGTCGGCGGCGCGCTCACCCAGGCCGACGGCGCCATCGTTCCCCAACTGGTGCTGGCCTATGAGTGGGCGCCGCAGCTCTTTGGGACCGCGAGCCCGCTCGGCAAGCAACCGAAGTTGGCCGCCTACTGGCGCGCCATCCAGACCGACCCCATCGCCGCGCGGGTGATCGAGGAGACAAGGACGGCGATCAAGGGCGAGCAGGTCAAGGCCAAGGAAGCAGCGCAGCGGGCGTCCAGCTGACGCCGCTTTCACGGGCAGGGGGACGCGTCGCCGGTGTTTTTGCTTGCGAAGCGGTCGCTCTCGCTGTTCGGCTCGCAGCCCGTGATCGCCGATTGGGAAAGCTCGAGTGGCCGACTTGCGTGACCAGCAGGCGTACGGCGATCTCCTCGACCTCGTCTATGACGCGGCGCTGGAGACGCAGCTCTGGACCAAGGTCATCGAAGCCGTCGCCGATGCGCTGAACGGCGCCGGCGGGGCGCTGGTCGAGCAGAACCAGGCGGACGGATCGGGCGACGCGATCTTCGCGCGGGCCGACCCGGAGGTCATCGACGCCTATTTCAGCTACCCGGTCGAGCGCAACGCGCTGCTGCACATGGACGATCCGCACGCGTTCATGCGCGACTGGCGCCCGCTGATCCTCACCGACGAGGACTGGACGCCCAAGGAGATGCTGGTCCGCACCGACTATTACAACGACTTCCTGCGGCGGGTGGACGCCCACTCCGTGCTGATGATCCGGCTGGCGGCCCAGGACCTCACCATGGCCAACATCAACATCGGCCGTCAGCAGGGCAAGGAGCAGTTCGGACCCGGCGACATCGCCTTCGTCGAGACCCTGCAGCCGCATCTGATCCGGGCGTTCAAGCTGGGCCGGCGGCTGGCCGGAACCCAGCAGCTCAGCCAGGAGCTGGCGCAGATCCTCGACGGCTCGCCCCACGGTCTGATCCTCGCCGACGAAACCGGCCGCGTGCGTCGCTTGAACCGCACCGCCGAGCGCCTGGTCGCCAGCCGCGACGCGTTGAGCATCGTCGCCGGACGGCTGCACGGCGCGACGCCGAAGGTCACCCAACGGCTCGAAGCCCTGATCGCCGGCGCCAGTCGTCGCGAAGCGACGCTGCGGTTCGGCGGCTCGCTGGCCCTGCCATCGCCGTCCGGGCGTCCGCCGCTCTCGGCCACCGTCTCGCCGGTGGCGGCCGAGCGGCTGGCGCTCTTCCAGGCGGCGCCGTCGGTGCTGATCTGCGTCACCGACCTGGAAGCGGGCGTGCGCCTGCCCGCCGACCACCTGCGCGAGCTCTTCGGCCTGACGCGGGCGGAATCGCGCGTGGCGCTAGCCTTGTTCGAGGGGGCGACGCCGCGCCGGGCGGCCGAGAGCCTCGGCCTCAGCTTCCACACTGTCCGCGCACACCTCACCCAGATCTTCCAGAAGACCGGCGTCACCCGTCAGTCGGAGCTGGTGCGCCTGATGCTGAAGAGCGCCGGACTGCAGCCTGGGCCCTAGCTCAAGAGTCCTAGGCGGCGGCGGGGGCGCGGACCAAGCGCCGAAGTTCGCTGAACGAAATCAACCGCCGGCTGCCTTCGTCCCATAGCGCCAGCCGCACGCAGCGGAAGCTTTGCCAGAGCGTCAGCCTCCCGCGCTCGCGCAACTGCGGCTCGTCGCGCAGCACCTGGCCCAGCCGGTAGTACGGGATGCGGCTGTTCAGGTGATGCACGTGGTGGATGCCGATGTTGGCGGTGAACCAGCGCAGCACCGCCGGAAGGTCGTAGTGCGATGAGCCTTGCAGGGCCGCTTCATGGAAATCCCACTCGCCGCGCGCCCAGTAGGTGTTCTCGAACTGGTGCTGGACGAAGAACAGCCACACCCCCGCCGAGGCGGCGAGCAGGGTCACCGGCAGCCAGATCAGCAGGAACGGCACGACGCCGAAGATCCACATCATGCCGATGGCCAGCGCCAGGATGGCGAGGTTGGTCGCCAGCACCGACACCCAGGGCCGCCAGCCCTGGCGCATCATGCCGATCGGCACGCGGTGCTGGATCATGAACATGTAGGCCGGTCCCAGCCCGAACATCACCACCGGATGGCGATAGAGCCAGTAGCCGAAGCGCTTGATCCGCGGCAGGGCCAGGTACTCCTCCACGGTCAGGGTCTCGATGCCGCCCAGCGTGCGCTTTTCCAACGCGCCGGAGGTGGCGTGGTGCATCGCGTGCGAGCGGCGCCAGTAGTCGTAGGGCGTCAGGGTCAGCACTCCGATCGCCCGGCCGACCCAGTCGTTGAGCTTCTTCCAGCGGAAGAAGGCGCCGTGGCCGCAGTCGTGCTGGATCATGAACAGGCGCACCAGGAAGCCGGCGGCGGGAACCACCAGCGCCAGGCCCCACCAGACGTGATGACGCAGCGCCATCCAGCCCAGCACGGTGATGACGATCAGCGGGGCGACGGTGATGGAGATCTCGAACAGGCTGCGGGCGCTGCTGGGCCCGCCGTAACGCATCAGGCGGCGGGCGAAGGCGCGCGCATCGACAGGCTGGGTCGCCGTCTGGTCGGAGTCCGTGGAGGGCAAGAGGAATCCTTCCAGAAAAAAGGACGTCGAATCACCGGTCCCGAGCGGCCGGGTGAGATGTAGTCACTCGCCGACGGTCGCGCGAGGGTGAGCGTGGTCACGGGAACGTGCCCAGCCGGTTAAGAGCTTCGCGGATGGGTCAGCCGGGGTCGGCGATCGGATGGCGAACGCCGAAGAGGTAGGTGAGGGCGCCGCCCACGCCGATCGCGGCGGTGATCGCCAGGGCGCTGGCGAAGGAGTGGGTGGCCTGAACGGTGAAGCCGGTGACGATCGGGGCGAGCGCGCCCCCCATGAGCCCGCCGAAATTCTGCGCCCCGCCCACCGAAGCCACCGCGCGGTGCGGAGCGGCCGCCAGAGCCAGCGCCCAGATCGCCGCGCCGGCGAAGTTGCTGGCGAAGACCGCCGCGCAGACGCAGGCGATCGCCGAGCGGTTTTCCGGCGCAATGATGGCCAGGGCGGTGAACGCCGCGCCCGCAATCAGGCCGCCGACGATCGGCAGCTTGCGGCTGGCGATGGGCGCAAGGCCGCGCCTGGCCAGAGCGTCGCAGGTCCAGCCGCCGATCAGGCTGCCGAAGACCCCGAAGACATAGGGCACCGCGGCCAGCCAGCCGGTCTTGGGAACGCTGACGTGCCGCTCGATCTCCAGGTAGCCCGGCAGCCAGGCGGCGTAGAACCAGTTCATGTAGCCAGAGCCGAAATTGCCGAGGATCATCCCCCAGAGCGTCGGCGCGGCGAAGAGTCGCTCCCAGACTGCGAGGGTCAGCGTCTCAGGCGCCGGCGCGTCGCCACCCTCCGGCGATGTCGCCCGCCGGTCGCGATAGAGCGTCCACCAGACCGCGGCGACCACCAGGCCGGCTGCGCCCATCAGTCCGAACGCCGCGCGCCAGCCGAGCGAGAGCATCAACAGCGTCACCAGCGGCGGGGCGATCGCCGGGCCGATGGTCGAGGCGGAGTTGAAGACGCCGGTGGCGAAGCCCCGGTCCTTCGGCGCGAACCAGGCGGCGACCACCCGCGCGCCCACAGGAAACTGCGGCGCTTCGCCGATCCCCAGCGCCATCCGCGCGGCGGCGAAGGCGCCGAGGCCGCCCGCCGCGCCCGCCGCCGCCTGCGCGCCCGACCAGAGGACGAGCGCGCCGGCGAGCAGCCGCCGCGGTCCCAGCCGGTCCACCAGCGCCCCGACCGGCAGCTGCGCGAGCGCGTAGGCCCACAGAAACGCCGACAGCAGAACGCCCATCTGACCCACGCTCAGATGCAGGTCGGCGCGGATCAGCGGGTTGGCGACCGAGAGGGCGACGCGGTCGACGTAGTTGGTGACCCCCGCCAGCAGCAGCAGGCCGAGCATCAGCCTCTGGCCCCGGCGCAAGGCGGCGGGCGGGTCGCGGGTCACGCCTTCCATCGCCCGAGCTTAGCCGGATAAGCTGCGGCGGCGAGGCGTTTCCGCCTCGGGAGTGCGCTGCATGCCGCCTCGCAACACCGCCGGTCGATGACCGCCGCCCTGACGGCAGCGCTGGCGGGCCAGTTCGCCCGGATCGCCCTTGGCCATGTCGGCCGCGAATATCCCAACAAGCTCGACCAGGTGCTGACCGGCGGGCGGGATCTGGCGGGGCCAAAGGCGCTGCATCCGATCTTCTACGGCAGCTTCGACTGGCATTCGGCCGTGCACAGCCACTGGCTGCTGGCGCGGATCTATCGACGCTTTCCGGACGCGCCGGAGGCGCCGGCGATCCGGGCGTGGCTGGAGGGCGCGTTCACGGAGACCAAGGTCGAGCGCGAGCTCGCCTTTCTGGCCAGGCCGTCGGCCCGCGGGTTCGAGCGGCCCTATGGCTGGGCGTGGCTCCTGATGCTGCAGGCCGAACTTGCGGCGCACGTCTCCGACGATGGCCGACGATGGGCCGTCGCGCTTGCGCCACTGGCGCGGGCGTTCGCCGAGCGGTTCTTGGCCTGGCTGCCGCTGATGGCCTATCCGGTCCGCGCCGGGACCCACCCCAACACCGCCTTCGCCCTGGTGCTCGCGCGCCGCTACGCCCAGATCGCGCCCGATCCGGCATTGCTGGCGGCCATCGGCGAGGCGGCGCGGCGGTGGTACGGCGAGGACGCCGACTGCCAGGCCTGGGAACCCAGCGGCGCCGATTTCCTCTCGCCGGCGCTGATCGAGGCGGAGTGCATGCAGGGCGCGCTGGACGGGCCGGCGTTCGGCGACTGGTTCGGCCGCTTCCTACCGCGCCTGGATCGCGGCGAGCCGGCCAGCCTCTTCATCCCGGTCCAGGTCAGCGACCGCACCGACGGCCAGATCGCCCACCTGGACGGCCTCAACCTCAGCCGCGCCTGGTGCTGGCGCCGCCTGGCCGCCGGCGCGCGCGAGGCCATGCGCCCCGCGCTCGAGGCCGCCGCCCGGCGCCACCTGGACACCGGCCTGCCGCACCTGGAAGCGGACTACATGGGCGAGCACTGGCTGGCGTCCTTCGCTCTGCTGGCGCTCGACGACTGATGAGTGGCGGGCGACAATCGCCAAATTCATCGCGAATGACCCCGCTACGATATTGCTGCCAGCGAACTTAGACGCGGCCTCGACTAGAATCTTCTCAGGAAGTCTGCGATCGGATCGAAGCAGGGGTCATTCAGGGGAATGAGGTCTGGCGCCTGAGTCCAAACTTGGCTGAGGGACAACGCGGGGTTCTTCTTGTAAGTGGCAGCGATCAGCGAATGGAGTCGCATCTTTGCTTGCTTCGAACTCGACCACGCATCCACGCCCGCGCAAGTGACGAATGTGTCCACGCAAGCGGTTGCCCTCTGGGCTGAAGCTGAAGCCTTCTCAGCGGCAGTCAGCAGCAGTGTTTCCAAGCAACCGCGGTTACCTCTCTTGGGCATCATCATGATCGTGGTGGTTGCGGGAGTTCCGGGTGCCCTCACCATCGCACGATCGGGGATTCCGTAGGTAAACGGTGGATCGGTATCAGGCCTAGCGTTTCGCAAGAAATCCTTGACCTTTCGGAAGCTAGCCGACGCGTCAGCATCGTTGTCAGCGACGACAATCAGGTGTCTGAGAGCAGCAACGCCATCCCACGCTGGAATAGCTTCTAAGAGTTCAGGAAAGCCGTCCACGCCAAGCTTCCTTGATGCGTCAGCCGGTATCCTGATGCAAAAATCTGGCAGATTTCGCCGTTGTATCAGATTCTTGAAGAAAGCTTCGTCGGTCGGGCCCTCGCAAATCAAGAGCCTCTCGCAGGTCAGACTCTTTCGGGCCTCGTGCGCCACCTATCGTAGTTCTCCTGACGAACTCAGGCCGGCCCGAAAGGTCTTGCTTCCAGACCGACTAATATTAGGTTGTTCATCGCCGCGGCTCATTCTGTAAAGCGTCACGTCGTCGAAACTGTCGCCAGCTGCTTCCAACAACGCGTCCAGCCACTCGTTACTATGGGTGGTGAGAAAAAGCTGGCAGTTATATTGCCTAGACATCTCTACCAACGCCTTGAGTAGCGGGTGTTGATTCTTGAAGTAAATTCCGTTCTCTATTTCGTCTACCAATACCACTCCATCTTGGCGGGAGGCCACTGACAAGAGAATTGCCGCCATACGGTTTATCGCTCCCGAGACTGTCGTCAGCGGCATCAATGTATTGGTGCCATGGATAGCTGCGTGTAAAACCGACGAGCCCCCATAGGTTTCGACGGACAAATCTTCTATCCAAGGAAACGCACCTGTGAATATATTGATGAAATCCTTCACGCGTCGCCGTTTTCTCAGGGCGGAAAATAGATCAGCAACCTCCATAGATGAAGTAGGTCCATTTGCGGCGTAGAGAAAAAAACTTGGAAGAGCTTCGTCTGTTGATTCGAATTCTATTCCTGCATTGCTGATCTTTGTGCTAGCTTTATGTGACGTCTCGCTCTCATCTACCCACTCGAACTCGATAGGCGAGACGATCTCAGCCTGGTCTGCTCTCTTGGCGTCTTTACGCAGCAAGAGGCTCGACTTTCCCCGCGAGATCGTGAGAGAGCGGGCCTCCGGTCCGTCGCCTTTTAGTTCGATGCTGACAGGCTCGGAGATGTCCATGCTACGAAAGAGGTCAGCGTAGATGGAATCAACGATGCGAGAGGGCGCGCCCGCGAAGAGAGCGTCGAGGCCACGCCACTGGCGTAGTAGGAGGGCCTTCTGGGGATTGGTGCAAAGTGCGAGGAACACTGCCTCAAGAAGCGCCGTCTTGCCTACGCCGTTGTCACCAACGATGACGTTTATGCCACTGAGTCCAGGGACCACGAAGTCGCGAAATCCCCTGAAATTCCTAAGATGTATTTCGCTGATCATGGCGGCCCGCGCCTCCGTTGCTGGGCGCATCCATGCACCTACTTTGAATTGAGTCGACCCGGTATGCAAAAGGCGTTGATTCGGTGCACTCATGCGGTCACTCCATTCATTTGCAGTTTGCAAAGAATGCAGACCGCAATGAATCTTGTCAAGTGGCGCTGCCCCCTCGAGGCGTCGCCTCGCTAGATGTCCGTAGTGACCTCAAGAGGCGACGTACCCGCCACGCTTCAACCCCGCAGGCTCAGACCCACCCGCACGAGCGTTGGCGCATCGTAGCTGAAGGTCCCGTCGGCGGCCTGCGCGGTCTGCACGCGGACGTCGAAGACGTTGTCGGCGGCGAGATAGATCTCCGCCATCGGCGTCAGGCGATAGCGCGCTTCCAGATTGACGGTGGTGGCGGCGGCCAGGACGTGGGTGTTGAGGTCGTCGTCGAAGCGGGCGCTCTCGTAGCGGGCCTGGGCGCGCAGAGTCAGCTGGGCGATCGGCCGCCAGTCCGCCGCGGCGGTGAGCGTGAGGCGCGGCGCCTGGGCGGGGCGCAGGCCGGTCAACTGCGGCGCCTGGGTTCCGCCGTCGACACGCGACCAGGTCCAGTCGCCGGCGAAGCTCAGCGTCACGTCCCCCAGTCGCTGCTCGGCCTGGCCCTCGAGGCCGGCGGCGTCGATCCGCCCGGCGTTCTGGCGTTGGCTGAGAATGCCGCCGGCCTGCGGGCCAATGGTGACGTTGGCGATCGCATCGTCCAGCCGATTGCCAAAGGCGGTGAGGCTCCAGTCGCCGCCGCGGCCCTCGCCGCCGACGCCGATCTCGACGCCCTCCAGGCGCTCTGGCCGCAGCAGGGGATTGGCGTTGGTGGTGTTGTTGCCGACCCGGAACGGCCGGTAGAGCTCGTTCAGGGTCGCCGGCCGAAATCCGGCGTAGGCGGCGGCGCGGACATAGAACCCATCCCCCACCGGCCGCTTGACGCCGATCCGGGCGGTCGGCAGCACGCCCGAGCGGTCGGGGCTTGGCTGGTTGAGGGTGATCGCGCCGGTGGCGGTCGACCGCTCGATCCGGTGGGCGCCGCTGGACCCCCAATAGTCGGCGCGAACGCCGCCAGCGATCAGCCAGGCGCCCAGCGTCCGGTCGGCCTCCAGATACGCGCCGGCGACCAGGGTCCGCCCGCCCGCGTCGCGGTCGCGGGTGAAGGCTCGCAAGGGGACGCTGTAGCTGAAGAGCTCGTGCTCATCGCCGCTGGTCGCGCGGACATCGACGCCGACCTCCAGGTCGGCGCTGGTCCAGGCGCGGCGGACCGCGCCGTTGAAGCCGTAGCCGATGGCCGGGGTGCTGTACTGGTCGTTGGCGGGCGTCGTCGAAGCCTGGTTCGCCGCCACCGAGACCGAGGTGTTCAAGAGATCGCTCTGGCGCATCCAGGCCTGCAGGCGCCAGCCATAGCCGCCAGGCGCCGGCGCGGCGGCCCAGGTGAGGCTGGCGAAGTCGCCCCTGGCCCTGGCGTGGGCGCCCACCAGTCCGGCCTGGCGGATCTCCTGATAGGCGCCGCCGCGCATCGCCAGAACGCCGCCGCCCACCATGGCCTGGCCCCGCGCGGCGAGGCTCCAGTCGTTCAGCGACAGCTGATCGTCCGCCGGCCCGCGGCCGGCGATCACCGGGATCCAGCCGTCGGCGTGCTCGGCGGAAGCGACCAGCAAGAGGTCCAGCGGACCAGCGCGCTCGTCGATCGCCCCGGCTACGCGCCCGAACCCCAGCTCGCCGCCGGAGATGTCGGCAGCCCCGCCCGGCGCGCCGCCGCGTTCGCTGAGCGCCACCGTCCCGGTGAGCGCGCCCGCGCCATAGGCGCCGGCGCCCGCGCCGTGGACGATCTCCGCGCCCTCCAGGCTCTCGGCCGGCAGCGCCGTCCAGATCACCCACCCGCCGAAGGGGTCGTTCTGCGGCACCCCGTCGAGGGTCACCAGCGTGCGGCCGGCGCCGGAGGGAGCGAAGGCGCGCAGCGAAATTCCCTGGGTGGTCGGGTTGGCGGCGAGGCTGGTGGTGCGGCGAAAGAGCGAGAGGCCAGGCGTCTGCTCCAGCGCCTCGTCCAGCCGCTCCCTCGTCCGCAGCGTCTCCGGCGTGAGGATGACGATGGAGAACACCTGATCGCCCGGCGGCGGCGGCAGGCGCGCGGCGGTGACGACGACGGCGGAGGTCTGGGGCGGCGGAACGTCAACGGGCATGACCTATCCCTGCCCCTAAATGCCCAAGCTTGTCGATCAGGCGCGGTCGCCAACGGGCCCTCAGCAGAGTTCGTTCCCGGCCTCGTCGAGGGCGTGCAGCACGGCCGGCTTGTGCGCGTAGAGCCGGCGCAGCGCCGCCTCGTCGGGCTGCAGCCGGTCGCACTTCAAGTCGCGGATCGCCTTGGGCGTCTTGGGCGAGCGGGCCATGCTGGGCGGGACCGGCTCGTCGCCGCCGAACACCAGGCAGGTGTTCTGCCGGACGATGAAGTCGGCCACCGCCTTGGGCTGGCCCCGGGTCTTCGACGCCAGGCAGACACCCTTCCCGTCGGCGAACGCCGAGGTGGCGAGGGCGACGCCCAAAGCCAGTGCGGCAAGCCCGATAGTCCTCATGTCGCCTCGCCCCTTCAGCGTGGTCCCAAGTCATAGGGCCTGGCCGCCCTGGCGGGAACAACCAGGCGGGCGCGACACTTGACTTCCCGCTCCCCAGCCGCAAAACCCGCCGCCACATTTCAAGACCCTGAGGAGACTCACCGCCATGCCCGTGCGCGTCGCCATCAACGGCTTTGGCCGCATCGGCCGGCTGGTGCTGCGCTCGATCGTCGAGCACGCCCGACGCGACATCGAGGTGGTGGCGATCAACGACCTGGGACCGGTGGAGACCAACGCCCACCTGCTGCGCTACGATTCCGTGCACGGACGCTTTCCCGGGATCGTCACCGTCGAGGGCGATTCCATCGACGTGGGCCTTGGCAAGATCAAGGTGACGGCGATCCGCGATCCGGCGGAGCTGCCGCACAAGGACCTGGGCGTCCAGATCGCGCTCGAATGCACCGGCCTCTTCACCTCCAGGGACAAGGCCAAGGCGCACCTGGCCGCGGGCGCGAAGCGCGTGCTGGTCTCCGCGCCTTGTGACGGCGCCGACAAGACCGTCGTCTTCGGCGTCAACCACGAGGAGCTGACCGACGCGGACCTGGTGGTCTCCAACGGCTCGTGCACCACCAACTGCCTGGCGCCGATCGCCAAGGTGCTCATGGACACCTGCGGGATCGAGCGCGGCTACATGACCACGGTGCATGCCTACACCTCCGACCAGCCGACCCAGGACACCTTGCACACCGATCTCTACCGCGCCCGCGCCGCGGCGGTTTCGATGATCCCCACCTCCACCGGGGCGGCCAAGGCGATCGGCCTGGTGATCCCGGAACTGGCCGGCAAGCTCGACGGCGGGTCGATCCGGGTGCCGACCGCCAACGTCTCGGTGGTCGATCTGAAGGTCGTGCCCGGCCGCGCCGTCGCGCGCGAGCAGATCAACGCGGCCCTCACCGCCGCCGCTGCCTCCGGTCCGCTGCGAGGCGTGCTGGCGGTGACCAACGAGCCACTGGTCTCCGTCGACCTCAACCACATCGCCGCTTCCTCGACCGCGGCGCTGCCGCAGACCCAGGTGGTCGACGGCGGGCTCGTGCGGGTGCTGGCCTGGTACGACAACGAGTGGGGCTTCTCGACGCGGATGGCCGACGTGGCGATCGCCATGGGGAAGCTGGCCTAGGGCCGGCATAGATGAACTTCCGCAGCCTCGACGGCGTCGACGTGAAGGACAAGCGCGTCCTGGTCCGGGTCGATTTCAACGTCCCCATGGCCGATGGCCAGGTCACCGACGACACGCGGCTGAAGGCCGCGCTGCCGACCATCCGCCGGCTGCGGGCGGGCGGGGCCAAGACCATCCTCCTCAGCCACTTCGACCGGCCAAAGGGCAAGCGCGTGCCAGCGATGAGTCTGAAGCCCCTGGTCGGCCCCTTGTCGACGCTGCTGGGCGCGCCGGTGGCCTTCGCGGAGGACTGCATCGGCGAAGCCGCCAAGGCGGCTGTGGACGCCATGCTGAGCGGCGACGTGCTCTTGTTGCAGAACCTGCGCTTCCACGCCGGCGAGGAGGCGGACGATCCGGTCTTCGCCAGGGAACTGGCGGCCAATGGCGACCTCTATGTCGATGACGCCTTTTCCGCCGCCCACCGCGCCCACGCCTCCACCGAGGCGCTGGCGCATCTGCTGCCCGCGTATGCCGGCGAAGCCATGGCGCGGGAGCTGGAGGCGCTGCACGCGGCGCTGGGCTCACCGCAGCGCCCGGTGCTGGGGATCGTCGGCGGCTCGAAGGTCTCCACCAAGCTCGACCTCCTGCACAACCTGATCCTCAAGCTCGACCAGCTGGCCATCGGCGGGGGCATGGCCAACACCTTCCTCTTCGCCCAGGACTGGCCGGTGGGCGCGTCCTATTGCGAGAAGGAGCTGGCCGACACCGCCCGCGGGATCATGGCCTTCGCCGAGAAGCGCGGCTGCGAACTGCTGCTGCCCATCGACATCGTCGTCTCCGAGAAACCCTGGGTCGGCGCCCCGGCCTGGACGCGGCATCTGGGGGAACTGGACGAGGACGAGCGAATTCTCGATGCGGGACCGGCGACGGTGGAGCGGCTCTGCAAGGCGATGGACGAGGCCAAGACCCTGGTCTGGAACGGCCCGCTGGGAGTCTTCGAGATTCCCCCGTTCGACAAGGGCACGCTCGCGGCCGCCCGCCACGCCGCCGCGCTCGCCAAGTCGGGCCGGCTGACGGCGGTGGCCGGCGGGGGCGATACGGTGGCTGCGCTCAACGCCGCGGGCGTCGCCTGCGACTTCACCTTCGTCTCCACCGCCGGCGGCGCGTTTCTTGAATGGATGGAAGGCAAGACCTTACCCGGCGTCGAGGCTTTGCAAGCCTGAAACCCGGTCGTACTCTTCGCCGCAACGAGCGCTAACAAGGTAAGACCCATGGCCCGGATCACGCTTCGCCAGCTCCTGGATCACGCGGCCGAGCACGGCTATGGCGTGCCGGCGTTCAACATCAACAACATGGAACAGGGCCTGGCGATGCTGGAGGCGGCCGACGCGGTGAGCGCGCCGGTGATCATCCAGGCCAGCCGCGGCGCGCGCCAGTACGCCAACGACGTCGTCCTGGCCAAGCTGATCGAGGGCCTGATCGAGCTTTATCCGCACATTCCGGTGTGCATGCACCAGGACCACGGCAACAACGAAGCCACCTGCGCCACCGCCCTGCAGCACGGCTTCACCAGCGTGATGATGGACGGCTCCCTGGAGGCCGACGCCAAGACCCCGGCGGACTACGACTACAACGTGCGCGTCACCCGCTCGGTGGTCGAGATGGCCCACTGGATCGGCGCCTCGGTGGAAGGCGAGATCGGGGTGCTGGGCAGCCTGGAGACTGGCGCGGGCGAGAAGGAGGACGGTCACGGCTTCGAGGGCAAGCTCGGCCACGACCAGCTGCTGACCGATCCGGCCCAGGCCGTGGACTTCGTCCGCGCCACCGAGGTCGACGCGCTGGCCATCGCCATGGGCACCAGCCACGGCGCCTACAAGTTCACCCGCAAGCCCGACGGCGAGATCCTGGCCATGGGCGTGATCGAGGAGGTGCACCGGCGCCTGCCCAACACCCACCTGGTGATGCACGGGTCTTCCTCCGTGCCCCAGGAGCTGCAGGACATCATCAACCACTACGGCGGCGCCATTACCCAGACCTGGGGCGTGCCGGTGGAAGAGATCCAGCGCGGGATCAAGAACGGTGTGCGCAAGATCAATGTCGACACCGACAACCGCCTGGCCATGACCGGCGCCATCCGCAAGGTGTTGACCGAACACCCCGAGGAGTTCGATCCGCGCAAGTATCTGAAGCCGGCCATGGAGGCCATGCGCGCCATCTGCCGCCAGCGCTTCGAGGAATTCGGCGCCGCCGGCTGGGCCGACAAGATCAGGCCCGTCTCCATGGCGGCCATGGCCAAGCGCTATGCCGGCGGCGAGCTTTCGCCGAAGTTCGGGACCTCGCTGAAGGCGGCGGAATAGCCTCTGCGGCCTTGCGCCGGCGCGCGCCCCGCGCTTTGTGGCGCCGGCCATGCCGCCCGCCTGCCGCCTCTACCTGATCACCCCGCCGGCGATCGACGATCTGGCCGCGTTCGGCCGGGCGCTGGGCGAAGCGCTGGAGGCCGGCGACGTGGGCGCGCTGCAGATCCGGCTGAAGGATGCGCCGGACGACGTGCTGGGCGCGGTCGCGGAGGTGCTGCGCCCGATGACGCAGGCCCGGGACATCGCCCTCATCCTCAACGACCGCGCGGACCTCGTCGCGCGCTTCCACTGCGACGGCGTTCACGTCGGCCAGGACGACGCGCCCTACGCCGAGGCGCGGCGGCTGGTCGGACCCCACCGGATCGTCGGCGTCACCTGCCACGCCAGCCGGCACCTGGCGATGGAGGCGTCCGAGGCCGGCGCGGACTATGTGGCCTTCGGCGCCTTCTTCCCGACCTCGACCAAAGAGGCTAAGGCGCGGGCTGATCTGGAGATCCTGGAGGTCTGGCAGGAGACCATGCTGACGCCCTGTGTCGCCATCGGCGGCATCACCGCCGACAACTGTCGCCCGCTGGTCGCCGCCGGCGCCGACTTCATCGCCGTCTCGTCCGGGGTCTGGGCCCATCCGATGGGTCCCGTCGCCGCTGTCGCCGCCTTCAACCGCCAGATCGCCCTGGGCCTGGCCGATCGCGCCGCGGGGCCGAGGGTAGGGGCGTGAGCGATCCGATCACCCGCTGGGCTCTGAGCCATCCCGCCGACCTCGCGATTTCACACACCAGCGGCGACTACAGCTACGGCGAGCTGGCCCGGCGCATCGCCGCCGCGCGCGCCTTCCTCGCCGGCCAGAGGTTGCCGAAACGCGGCCTGGCGGTGGTCTGCATCGTCAGCGCGCCGGAAGCCTGGGCCGTCGGCTTCGCGCTACGGAGCCTGGGCCTGACCACGGTGGCCGTGCGGTACCTGAGCGAGGTTGGCTCCCTGGGCCTCGACGGCGCGGCCTGCGTGGTGGTGAGCGGCCTGGAGACCCTGCCGGAACTGGCCGGGTGGCGCGGACCAAGGGTGATCCGCGCGCCCTTCGATGTGCTGGCGGGCGCGGGGCCGGTTGCGCCGGCGAAGCCGTCCGTGGCCAAGGCCGGCGGCCACATCGTGCTGACTTCGGGCGCCACCGGGACGCCCAGGCGGGTGCTGATCGACGGGGCGACCGCGCCCAGCCACCTGGCGCAGCGCGCCGCCGCCTTCGATCTCGCCAGCCCCGCGTTCGTCAATGTGTTCGACTGGGGGACCTGGACCTCGGTCGGCTATCTCGCGCCGCTGCAGGTCTGGGAGCTGGGCGGGACGGTGGTGATCCGCCAGCCCGCCGATCTTGGTCCGGCGCACATCGCCCGCCAGGTGACCCGCGCCATCGCCACGCCAATGATCCTGACCGAGCTGCTGGCCCGGCCCACGCCGACGCGGCAGGACCAGATGAAGCTCTTCGTCGGCGGCGGTCCATTGCCGCCGGCGCTGGCCGAGGCGGCCCTGGCGCGGCTCACGAGCCAGCTGGCCACGATCGTCGCCTCCACCGAAGCGGGCGTCTGGTGCGTGACCGACATCGCGCGGCCGCAGGACACGGCCTCCCACGTCCCGGCGCCCGGCCGCGTCGTGCAGGTGGTCGATGAGGCCGGCCAGGCGCTGGCGCCAGGCGAGGTGGGCGCGATCCGCATCGGCGTGCTGGAGGGCGTCACCGGCTATTTCCAGAACCCGCAAGCCTCGCGCGCCTCGTTCCGCGATGGCTTCTTCTATCCGGGCGACCTCGGCGCCTTTGGCCGGGACGGGCGGCTGACGTTGAAAGGGCGGGCCAGCGACACCATCGCCGTGGCCGGTCAGAAGCGGGCGCCCGAGCCCATCGAGGCCTTGATCCTGGCGCGCCTGGGCGCGGACGCCGTGGCCGTCTTCTCCGCCGCGGGCGAGGAGGTCAACGAGGAGCTGCACGTGGCGATCCAGGCGCGAGCGCCCATCACCCGCGATCAGCTGACCGAGCTGGCCAAGACCGAGCTCAAGGTCTTTCCGCGCGTGCATTTCCACTTTGTCGAGGCGCTGCCGCGAAACGATCGAGGCAAGCTGCTGCGCTTTGCGCTTCGCCAACAGATCCTGGCCGCCTGGACCGGCTAGGCTGCGGCTCAGGCCGCTTCCAGCAGACCGGCGCGGTGGCACTCGGCCAGCAGCCAGTCGGCGAACCGGCGGATGGCGTCGATGCGGGGGCTGTCGTCGCGCCAGACCAGATAGCAGGAGTAGGGGATCTTCGCGTCCGTCGTCGAGATCCGCACCAGGCGGCCGGACTGCATGGCCGCTTCGATGTGCACCGGCCGCACCAGGGCCACGCCCAGTCCCGCGGCCGCCGCCTCCACCACCATCGCCGCGTCGTCGAACGAGAGACCTCTCAGCGGCTTGGGCGCCGGCGTTCCCGCCGCCTCGAACCAGGACGGCCACAGCGGCGGGTCCTCCAGGATCAGCGGCGCGCGGACGATGGACTCATCGGTGAACGGCCCGTGCCGCCGCAGGAACTCCGGGCTGCAGACCGGGAAGGCGATCTCGTCGAACAGCAGCTCGGCGCGCAGGCCCGGCCAGGCGCCTGATCCGAACCGCAGAGCCACATCGACACCGTCGCGCTCCAGGTCGGCGAGGTCGCGGCTGGTGCGCACCTCAACGGAGATGTCGGGCAGCGCCTCCTGCAGGCGCTTCAGGCGCGGGCTCAGCCAAAGCTTGGCGACGCTGGGCAGGGTGGAGAGCACCAGGCAGGGCGAGCCCTCGTCGGCGTTGAGCGCGTCCGACGCGCGGGCGATGATCCGGGCCGCTTCCGCGTAGGCCGCAGCCAGGGCGAGGGCGGCCGGCGTCGGGTGCATCTGGGCGCCCTGCCGGCGAAACAGCTTGCGCCCGTAGGTTGCCTCGAGCCGGGCGACCGTCTGGCTGACGGCGCTGTGGGTCACCCCCAACACCTCACCCGTAGCGCTGTAGCTCTTCAGACGGCAGGCAATTTCCAGGACCCGCAACGCCGCGAACGGCGGAACACTCGTCGCCATAACCTTGTAACCCCTGCTAACAGCTATTCTTACAATGACTTAATAGAGATCACTGTTATCTGGACGAACTCTAGCGGAGCTGGAATGGGGACAGAATTAAATGTCTGTAATCCCGCTCCTCTGCTGACGTGAATTGTCACGCACGCGCCCGCCTCGGCGATCGCCTTGCCTTGCCAGGGGCGCGTCGCTAGGTTCCGCGCCCATTCGAGACCACCGCCCCAGTCCTCACCCAAGCCTCAAGTGACCTGATGAAAATCAACGGCAACGCCATCAAGCCCGGCAATGTGATCCAGCATCAGGGGACCATCTGGGTGGCGGTGAAGACCGGCCACGTGAAGCCCGGCAAAGGCGGCGCCTTCGCCGTGGTCGAGCTGAAGAATCTGCTGGACGGGCGCAAGCTGAACGAGCGGTTCCGCTCGTCCGACACGGTGGAACGGATCACCCTCGAGCAGAAGGACTTTCAGTACCTCTACGACCAGGGCGATAGCCTGGTGTTCATGGACCAGAAGACCTACGACCAGATCGAGCTGCAGAAGGATTTCGTCGGCGAGGATCAGGTCCGCTTCCTGCACGACGGCATGATCGTCACCGTCGAATTCCATGAAGAGCGACCGATCGCCATCGAGCTGCCGGAGAGCGTTGTGCTGGAGGTCGTCGAGACCGAGCCCACCGTAAAGGGCCAGACCGCCTCGTCCTCCTACAAGCCCGCCAAGGCCTCGAACGGCATGCGGATCATGATCCCGCCCTACATGGGGACCGGGGAGAAGATCCTCGTCTCCACCGAAACCGGCGAGTACATGCGCCGGGCCGATTAGGGCGGTGACCACCCCCTCGGCCCTGGTCAAGGTGATGATCGACGCCGCCCGCAAGGCGGCGCGGGGCCTGGCGCGCGACTTCGGCGAGGTCACCGAGTTGCAGGTCTCCAAGAAGGGCGCGGCCGACTTCGTCAGCGCCGCCGACCTGAAGTCCGAGCAGACGCTGTTCGAGGAGCTGACCCGCGTTCGGCCGGGCTACGGGTTCTTAGGCGAGGAGCGCGGCGAGATCCCCGGCACCGACAAGACCCATCGCTGGATCGTCGATCCGCTGGACGGCACCACCAACTTCCTCCACGCCATCCCCCACTTCGCCATCAACATCGCGCTTGAGCGCGACGGGACGATCGTCGCGGCCGTCACCTACAATCCGGCCAACCACGACCTCTTCTGGGCCGAGCGCGGGCGCGGCGCCTACCTCAACGACCGGCGCCTGCGCGTCGCCGCCCGCACGCGCCTGGAGGAGGCGGTGCTGGCCACCGGCATCCCGTTCCTTGGCCACGGCCTGCACGCGCGCTTCCTCAAGGAGCTGCACCAGATCAGCCAGCGGGTCGCGGGCGTCCGCCGGTTCGGGGCGGCGGCGCTTGACCTGGCCTGGCTCGCCGCCGGCAGGTTCGACGGCTACTGGGAGCGGGATCTCTCGCCCTGGGACCTGGCCGCCGGGCTCTTGTTGGTCAGCGAGGCCGGAGGCATGCTCAGCGACGCCGACGGGGGCGAAGACATCCTGACCAAGGGCTCGATTTGCGCGGCCAATTCCGCCTTGCATCCGCTGATCCTCGAACGCCTGAGGGCCGCCGAGTTCTAGGGCCGGGACGCGCCGGCCGATGACCGCGATCTCGCGCCGCAGCTTCGCCGTCCTGACCGCCGCCGCCTCGCGGGCCCCAGCGCTGGCTCGCGCCGAGCCGCCGGTCCCGCTGATCATCGCCGAGGGCGGGTCGGCGGGCGAGCGACCCGAGGACACCCGCTCGGCCTACGACCTGGCGATCGACGAGGGCGCCGACTTCATCCAGGCGAACCTGGTCCCGACCCGGGAAGGGGTGCTGGTGGCCAGGCGGGACAACGAGCTCTCGGCCACCACCGACATCGCCAGCCATGGCGAATTCGCCGCCCGCAAGACCAGCAAGACCATCGACGGCAAGACCGTCACCGGCTGGTTCAGCGAGGACTTCACCCTGGGGGAGCTGAAGACCCTGACCTGCCGCGAGCGGCTGCCGGCGCTGCGCCCGGCCAATACGAAGTTCGACGGCAAGGAGCCGATCCTGTCCCTGCAGGAGGTGCTGGAGATCGCCAGGGCCGGCTGCGTGCGCACCGCCCGCACGGTGGGGGTCTGGCCGCGCATGCTGCATGCGGCCTATTTCGACGCCCAGGGCCTGCCGATCGAGGCGCGCCTGGCGGGCGAGCTCAACACCGCCGGCTACGCCTCGAGCGCCGCCGCGGTCTGGGTCCAGGCCTTCGAGCCGGGCGCGCTGAAGGCGTTCGCCAGGCTATCGCGGCTGCGGCGGATGCAGCTCATCGATCTGACGGGCGCGCCGGCGGACGATCCGACGACGCCCTTCGCCCAGATGATCACGCCAGCCGGTCTCACGGTCGTGCGCGCCTACGCCGACGCCATCGCGCCGGACCAGGATCTGGTGATCGATCCCGGCGCGGCGCTCTTCCCCGCGCCGACGACGCTGATCCTGGACGCCCACACCGCGGGCCTTTCGGTGTTTACCCGCACCGCCCAGGCCGAGAACGCCTTCCTGCCCAAGCCGCTGCAGAAGGGCGACCGCACGTCGGCCAGCTTCGCCGCCCAGCATGGCGACATCGACCGGCTGCTCTTCGGCCTCTACGCCAACGGCGTCGACGGCCTGGCGACCGACCTGCCGGCGGCGGCGGCGAGGGCCAGAGCGGCGGCGATCAGCGCCATCGCCAGGGGCCGCGCCCAGCAACGGTGATGGGCGTTGGGAGATTGGCCGTCCGGCGGTAAGGTCGCGTCAAGGGTCGCCTCGGGCGAACGCGGAAGGAACCGGATTTGTATCGACGAATCCTCTTGGCCTACGACGGAACCATCGAGGGGCGCCGGGCGCTGCGCGAAGGCGCCCTGCTCGCCATCCGCTGCGGCGCCGAGGTCTTCCTGCTCTCGGTGATCCCCGAGAGCGCCGGCGTGCTGATGGCCGAGGGCGCGCAGTCGGGCGCGGTGGCCCAGTTCCAGAAGACCTATCAGGCAGTGCTGGACGAAGCCGTCGTCCGCATGAAGCAGTTCGGGTTCAAGCCGAACGCCAAGCTGGTCTGGGGCGATCCGGCGCAGCAGATCGGCGCCTACGCCCGGCAGATCAAGGCCGACCTCGTCGTCGTCGGCCACCGCAAGGTGGGCCTGATCGAGCGATGGTGGTCTGGGCCCAGCGGCGCCTACCTGCTGGACAAGGTCGAGTGCAGCCTCTTGATCGGCCGCCACGACATCGGCGACGAGATCTTCGAAGCCGAACTGAAGCGCGCCGCCGCCGAACGGGCCTGAGACGACCTGAGCGCTAGCGCGCGTTGGCGAGGCTCGCCAGCGTCGCGCGGTCGGCCGCGCTGAGGTCCATGCCGGCGGCGGCGCGGTATTGGGCGCGGGCCTCGTCCATCCGCCCCAGTCTGGCCAGGGCCTGGCCCCAAAGCATGTGGTTGCGGCCCCAGCGGGGAGCGTCGCGGTCAGCTTCGCCGAATTTCGCCGCCGCACCGGCCCAGTCGCCCTTCCGCATCAACACCTCGCCCATAAATTCCGCTGGGTCGGCGAAGTGCGGACCTTTCTGGCGGGCGAGGTCGAGCTGCTGCATCGCGCCGCCAACGTCGCCTTCGGCGACCAGCATGCGGCCCCATTCGAGGTGGGCGAAGGGCAGCGACGGGCCTTGCCGCACAGCTTCGGCGAACCAGCGCTGCGCCGTCGGCCAATCCTGGTTCATCGCCGCGATTGCGCCGCGGTCGATCAGGCACGCGTAACAGTCGAGCGGCGTAGCCGAACTAATCGCCTCCGCCTCCGGCATGCGACCGGTCTTGGCGAGACTGAAGGCGAAGGCGCTCATGGTGATGGGGAGCCGCAGGGCTTCGGCCCCGGCCTCCGCGTGATCACCAACAATGTAGGGCGCTTCGTTGACCACCGCCGGCCAGTCTTCAGCCGCCCGCTCGCGCCAGATTCTGAAGCCCGCCACGGGCCCCATCACACCGACAACACCGCTGCCCGGCGCTTGTGGCAGTCCCGCGCGCGCGGCCAACGCCTGCGCAGACGCGGCGTCATGATCCTGTGCGAGGTCTACGGACTCGAGGGCGGCATAGCCGACATCTTCTCCACTGAACTCGTGCCCGCCGATCCGCGCGAGCGCTGCCCTAGCTTTGTCGCCCTGCGCCGCAGCCTCTCGCCAGTTCCCTTCGAACTCGGCGACAGTTTCATCGGCCAGCGGGAGGTCGACATCCCGCTGTGCGGGATCCCCGAAAGGATCGAGGGCCCCGGACAACAGTTGAGCTGCCTTCAGAGAGTCCTGAAGCGCCGCCTCGGAGTGGCCAGCGACCCATTCGACTTGCCCGCGAAGCCAATAGGCGTGGCCGGATGTCGGATCTGCCTGGATCGCCGCGCCTAGGGTCGCCATACCGCGCCCAAGCTCGCCCGCGTCCAACGCCTGGAAACCCAGATAGTAGGCCGCCGAATATCGGTCGATGGGGCTGCCGTTGCGGGCAAGCAGCTCCAGCCGCGGTGTCGCTTCGCCGGCGCGGCCATGCTGATCGAGGAAGACGGCATAGCGATAGGGCTGGGTCGAGCCGTAGACGGCCTCGGCGGCCTGTTGCAGCAGCTTGTCGAGATCGGCGTCGACGCCCTCGTACGTCTTGGCTGGCGCTCCCGCGGTGCGGGCGGCCACCGCTAGGCCCGCTGGGGTTCGGAACACTTCGCCGGTGATGTGGGTCTCGTGGCCGAGCCAGGCGGTCAGCAGTTGCCTCGCCTCTCCGATGGAGACGCCGGTCTCGGGGATCTCCACCTTCAGGTCGCTGCCCCAGTTGTTGGCGTAACTGTTCGCTGGCCGCAGCGAGGCGGTCTGATCCTGCATGTCCGCCAGCTTGTCCAAGAGGCGGCTGGCGATGACCTGGCCCGTCAGGCCGCGTTGGGCCAGGTCCGGCGGAACTGAGAAGGCCTCGACCACCAGACCGTGGTCCTCGTGCGCCTGCCAGACCAGGGCGCCCAGCCCCACGACGACGAACAGTCCCAAGATGATCGCCAGCAGTTGCAGGCCGATGCGCAGGCGGTCGCCGAAGTACTTCAGCCGCAGGTGCCGGTGATGCAGCGCCTGGACTTCGCCGAAATTCTCCATCTGCAAGTCGAGCATGCGGCTTTGTTTGTCGAGAAACTCGGCGGCCTTGGTGTTGATGGCGTCAGAGTCCGGCGCCCTGGCCAACGCCAAAGAGACGGCTGCGGGACTGACTCCGGCCGGCTCCTGCGCCGGCTCCGACTCGTCCTCATGTTCCGCCATCGCCGTCCCCCGACAGGAGGAACCATCGTCCGGGTGCGCCGGGCTGGCAACCGAAAGCTGCCGCCGTTCGCGTCGCCGGCGGCCAACGGTGATGTCCGAAAACCGCGAGACATCCGCCGCCCGAGCGCCCATCTTGGCGGCATGGATATGGATGACGACGCCTGCTACCGCGCCCTTTCCACCCGGGACGCCCGCTTCGACGGGCGGCTCTTCGTGGGGGTCAAGACCACCGGCATCTACTGCCGGCCGATCTGCCCCGCGCGCACCCCGCTGCGCCAGAACGTGCGCTTTTTCCCCTCCGCCGCCGCCGCCCAAGGGGCCGGCTTTCGGCCGTGCCTGAGGTGCCGGCCCGAGACGGCGCCCGACCTCGGCGCCTGGCGGGGCACCTCCAACACCGTCGCCAGGGCCCTGGCGCTGATCGAGACCGGCGCGCTGGACGAGGGCGATGTCGAAGGACTGGCGTCCCGCCTTGGCGTTGGCGAGCGGCAGCTGCGGCGGCTCTTTCGCCAGCACCTGGGCGCCTCGCCGGTCGCCGTGGCCCAGACCCGCCGCGTGCTGCTGGCAAAGCAGCTGATCCACGAGACCCAGCTGCCGATGGCCCAGGTGGCGCTGGGCGCCGGCTTTGGCAGCGTCCGCCGGTTCAACGAGACGTTCCAGCAGCTCTTCGACCGCCCGCCGATCGAGCTTCGCCGCAGCGAGGGGCCGGAGACGGCGATCGAGGGCGCCGGCGGTATCGAGGTCAGCCTCGCCTACCGCGCGCCCTACGATTGGGAAGCGATGCTGGCGTTCCTCGGCCTGCGCGCGATCCCGGGCGTCGAGAGCGTCGAGGGTGGCGTCTATTCACGTGTCATCGCCATCGGCGAGGACCTGGGCGTCATCTCGGTGCGGCCGCTGGGCCGTCAGCGGCTGGGCGTCACCGTCCGCTTTCCGAAGATCGGCGCGCTGGCCTCGATCATCGCCCGGGTGCGGCGGGTGTTCGACCTCGCCGCCGATCCGGCCGCGATCGGCGCGCACCTCGCCGAGGATGCGGCGCTGGCCCCGCTGGTCGCCGCCCGTCCGGGCCTGCGCGTGCCAGGCGCCTGGGACGGCTACGAGCTGGCCATCCGCGCGATCCTTGGCCAGCAGATCACCGTCACCGCCGCCAGGGGCCTGGCCGGCAAGCTGGCCGCCGCCCATGGCGCGCGGCTGCCCCACGCCCTGGCCGCGGCGCCGGACCTCACCCACGCCTTCCCCGGCGCCGCGCGCCTGGCGAACGCCGACTTCGCCGCCCTCGGGATGCCAGGCTCGAGGGCCCAGGCGCTGACCTCGCTCACCGCCGCCGTCATCGCCGACCCGCTGATCTTCGGTCCGCGCCACAGCCTGGACGAGGCCGTCGCGCGCCTGAAGGCCCTTCCGGGGATCGGCGAATGGACCGCCCAGTACATCGCCATGCGCGAGTTGCGCGAACCCGACGCCTTCCCCGCCGCCGACATCGGCCTGATGCGCGCGCTGGCCGGCCCGGACGGCGTGCGGCCCAGCCCCGCCGAACTGCTCGAGCGGGCGGAACGCTGGCGGCCCTGGCGCGCCTACGCCGCCCTGCACCTCTGGGCGTCCGAAGCCCCCGCCAAGCCCGCGAAGATCAAAGCGCCGAAAGCTGGCGCGAAAACCCTGCAACCGAAAGTCAAAGCCGATGACCGCCAAGCCGCTTGAGATCACCCTCGACCGCCTGAAGACGCCGATCGGGCCGCTGCTGATCGCCACCGACGCGGAAGGCCGCGTGCGGGCGGTGGACTTCTGGAACGACGAAGCCGGCATGCGCCGCCTGCTCGCCCGGCAATACGGCGAGGTGGCCGCTAGCTTCGGCGACGCGCCGCTCACCGTCCGCCGCGCGTTCGAGCGCTATTTCGCCGGCGAGACGGGCGCCCTGCAGACTCTCGCCTGGAAGACCGGCGGCAGCCCCTTCCAGCAGGCGGTGTGGCGCGCGCTCACCGAGATCCCGGCTGGCGAGACGCTGAGTTACGGCGCGCTGGCGCGGAAGATCGGCCAGCCCAAGGCGATGCGGGCCGTGGGCCTCGCCAACGGGGCCAATCCGATCCCGCTGATCGCGCCCTGCCACCGGGTGATCGGCGCCGACGGCTCGCTCACCGGCTTCGGCGGCGGCCTGGATCGCAAACGCTGGCTGCTGCGCCACGAAGGCGCGGCGTTCCGCGAGAAGGTGAAGGCCCCGGAACTGCCGTTCACCGCATCCGCCACGGCTACCGGTTGAAGAAGAGCCACGAACGACACGAACGAACTCACGGCCCTTCTCCCCTTGTGGGAGAAGGGCGCCGATTCGTCTCGTTCGTGCGGTGCGTGGTCCAGACTTCCGCCGATCGACGGTCAGGCCCACCAACCTCGTTGAACCTGGCTCAGGCCGCCCGCAGGCCGAACTGCAGTTCGGCTAGGCGCGCATAGAGTCCGCCGCGGGCGATCAGCTCGGTGTGGGTTCCGACGTCGACCACCTTGCCGGCGTCCATGACCACGATCCGGTCGGCGGCCAGCACGGTGGCCAGCCGATGGGCGATGACCAGGGTCGTGCGCCCCTGCATGGCGTCGGCCAGCGCCCGCTGCACCAGCCGCTCGTTCTCGGCGTCGAGCGCGCTGGTGGCTTCGTCCAGCAGCAGGATCGGGGCGCCGCGCACCAGAGCCCTGGCGATCGCCAGCCGCTGCCGCTGGCCGCCTGACAGGGTCTTGGCCCGCTCGCCCAGCGGCGTATCGAAACCCTCGGGAAGGGCGGTGAGGAAGGTCTCGGCCTCCGCAGCCCTCGCCGCCGCCATCAGCTCGTCTGGCGTCGCGTCCTCGCGCCCGAAGCGCAAGTTGTCGAACGCAGAGCCGGAGAACAGCGGCGCGTCCTGGGCGACCAGCGCGATGCGGGCGCGCACCGCCGCCGGGTCGGCGTTCCGCAGGTCGACACCGTCAATCCGCACCGTTCCGATCAGAGGGTCGTAGAAGCGCAGCAGCAGCCTGAAGACCGTGCTCTTGCCGGCGCCGGAGGGGCCGACCAGCGCCACCCGCTCGCCGGCGCGGACATCCAAGCTGAAGCCGTCCAGCGCCGGCAGGTCCGGCCGGCCCGGGTAGGCGAAGGTGACGCCCTCGAAGGCGATCTCGCCGCGCGGCGGGATAGGCAACGGCGTCGGTATCGCGGGCGGCGCGATGGAGGGCCGGGCGTTCAGGATCTCGGCGATCCGCTCCATGGCGCCGGAGGTCTTCTGTATATCGCCCCAGGTCTCGCCGAGCGCCCCCACCGAGCCGCCGGCCATCACCGCCAGGAAGACGAACTGCAGCAAGACGCCGCCGGTCATGTGCCGGTCGTGCAGCACGAAGCTGGCGATCGCCGCGCGCCAGAGCACGAAGCCGATGCCGCCGAAGAGCAGCACCATCACCAGGGCGGTCATGACGGCGCGGGCGGTGATCCTGGCGACGGAGGCGCGGAACGCCACCTCCACCGCCGCGGAGAACTGGGCGCCGGCGCTCTGCTCGCGGCCGAACGCCTGCACGGTGTCCAGTCCGTCGAGGGTCTCGCCGGCGTAGGCGACGGCGTTGGCGAACCGCTCCTGGGCGTTGACCGAAAGTCGCCGGACCAGCCGCCCGACGGTGAAGAGCGGAATCAGCACCAGGGCGCCGACCAGGACGACCAGGCCGGTGAGCGCCGGGCTCAGCCAGATCAGCCAGGCGAAGGCGCCGATGAACATGAGGAAATTGCGCAGCGCCACCGAGACGGACGAACCCACCATGTTCTCGACGATGGTCATGTCGGTGGTCAGCCGCGAGAGGACCTCGCCGGTGCGGGTGGTGAGGAAGAACGCCTGATCCAGGCTCATCACGTGGCGGTAGAGCGCCTGGCGCAGGTCCGCCACCACCCGCTCGCCCAGCCGGGTGATGAAGAAGAACCGGCCGGCGGTGGCCAGCGCCAGCACCGCGGCGTCGGCCGCGGCGATCAGGAAGTAGCGGTTGAGGGCGGCGGCGGTGTGGGCGCCAAGGCCCTGGTCGATCAGCAGGCGCAGCAGCAGCGGCAGGATCAGGCTGGCGCCGGTGGAGAAGAGCAGAAAGAAGCCGGAGGCCAGCGCGTCGGAGAGGTGCGCCCGCACGAATGGCGCGAGGCTGGCCAGCGGCCGCAGGTCGCGCCGGGCCGGCCGGCGCGCGGCGGCGGCGTCCATCTCGGCGGTCAGCAGCTCGCCTGCGCCCGGGCGGCCTGCGACAGGTGGAGCGTCCGCACTCATGACCCGTACCCTTGCGTTTTCAAGCGCGCCTCGTTACTAGGCGCGCCTCTCGCCCGCCCTTGAAGGGGCGGGTTTTCCATTCCGCCAGGCCGTCAAGTCGGTTGGAGGACGCCGTGAAGCAAGACACCCATCCCGACTACCACCTCATCACCGTGGTGATGACGGACGGCTCGAAGTATCAGACGCGCTCCACCTACGGCAAGGAAGGGGCGGAGCTCCACCTCGAGGTGGACCCCAAGACGCACCCCGCCTGGACCGGCGGCGGCCACGCCATGCTCGACCGCGGCGGCCGCGTCTCGCGCTTCACCGCCAAATACGGCGGCTTCATGAAGAAGTAGCGGCCCCTGCGTCCTTCGAGACGCAGCGCCGGACTACATCCGGCCCCGCTCCTCAGGATGACGAGATTTCTTGGATTGCATCGATATTCGTCATGGTGAGGAGCGCTCGAACGAGCGCGTCTCGAACCACGCTCTGGGACCTCAGCCCTCGAACGCGTCCTTCAGGCGTTCCATCTGTGCGAGCACGGGGTGCGGCGGCTCGGCTTCGTCGACGGTGTCGACGTACATGCGCGCGTCGAGATGGCGCACCCGCTCGAACAGGCGCTCGGAGCGGCCGAGCAGGGTGGCCAGCGGCGTGGGCAGCGCCTCGGCGGCTTCATTGGCCTGATGTTCAGGTTCGGCGCCCAGGCGATAACTGGCGTCCAGCGCCGCCTCGGCCTTCATGTCGCCCTCGCGCACGGCCCGCTGGACCAGCAGCCACGAGGCCACCTGCATCAGCCGGGTGGTGAGGCGCATGCTCTCGCTGGCGTAGGCCAGCGCCGCGCTGCGCGACAGAAGCTTGGAGTCCTGGCGGCCGGCGCCGTCGAGGTAGGCGGCGGTCTCTTCCACGAGGTCCATGCCCTCCTGGAAGGTCCGGTCGAACAGTTCAGAGCGGGCAAATCCCGAGATCGCCTCGGTTTGCCACGGCGCTGACCGTTCCTGGCCAATATCCCCCATAAGGTCTCCAACCATTGATCGGCTTGCGGACATTCCGCCGCAATCCACAGCCCGGCTGCAACCGCCGTGCCAGCCTCGTTTCTTGCGAAGGCGTCCGCCCCTGCGGTTCGCCCTCAGCCCTCTACCCCGGTTTGCCGAAAATAGCGTCCGCCGCGGCCCGCCCGGCCTGTTTGCGCTCCATCTGAGCCCTGGCCCGGGCGATCTCCGCCTCCAGCGCCTCGATCCGTTCCTCGAGATCGGAGACGGCGAACAGTTCCAGGTCTTCGCGCGTCAGCTCGACCAGCACCCAGCCCCGCGCGCGTCGGACCGGTTCGGCTTCTTCGCTCACCGGTGGGACCTCCCTTTGCCCGCCAAGGTTCGCTAGGGCTATCTGACCCCGAGCGATCAGGCTTTACAAGATCAGGAGCGCCACACCCATGAGCGAAAATGTCATGAAAGCCGTGGTCATCGAGGGTGGCAAGGGGCCAGCCGAGGCGCTGAAACTGGGCGAGGCGGCGCGGCCGACGCCCACTTCGGGACAGATCCTGATCCGCGTCGAGGCCGCCGGCGTCAACCGCCCGGACCTGCTGCAGCGCCAGGGCTTCTATCCGCCGCCGCCCGGCGCGCCGGCGACCATGGGGCTGGAGGTGGCCGGCGAGGTCATCGTCGGCGCGGGCCGCTGGAAGGCCGGCGACAAGGTTTGCGCGTTGCTGGGCGGGGGCGGCTACGCCGAGTTCGCCGCCTGCGACGCCCGGCACGCCTTGCCGATCCCGCGGGGCCTGACCGCGGTGGAAGCGGCGGGCCTGCCGGAGACCGTCTTCACCGTCTACGCCAACGTCTTCGAGCACGGCGCGCTGAAGGCCGGCGAGACCTTCATGGTCCACGGCGCGACCTCCGGCATCGGGGTGACGGCGATCCAGATGGCCAAGGCCGCCGGCGCGCGGGTGATCGCCACCGCGCGGGGCCGCGAGAAGGCCGAGCAGGCGCTGAGGCTGGGCGCCGACGAGGCGGTGGACGTCACCGTCGGCGATTTCGAGACCGCCGCCAAGGACGCCGGCGGCGTCGACGTGATCCTGGACATGGTCGCCGGGCCTTACTTCCCGAAGAACCTGGCGTCCTTGCGGATCGGCGGGCGACTGGTGCACATCGCCTCGCTCGGCGGCGCCACCGTCGAGCTGCCGATCTTCGCCATCATGCAAAAGCGCCTGGTCCTCACCGGCTCGACGCTTCGGCCCCGCGACGCCGACGAGAAGGCGCGCCTGGCCGGCGAGATCGAGCGCGTGGTCTGGCCGTGGATCGAGGCAGGCCAGGTCAAAGCGGTGGTCGACCGCACCTTCCCGCTGGCGGAGGCCGCCAAGGCCCACGCCTTCCTCGAGGCCGGCGCGCACCTGGGCAAGGTGGTGCTGACCATCTGACGCGGCCGAACAACCTGAACGCCGTTTTCACACGCCGTTCAGGCGCGAAAGTCGATCGTCGCGCATCGTTAACCAGCCTGAGCCGGAGATCAGAGAAGGCCAAGCTAGTGAACCCCAGGACGCGAGGGACGTTTTTCCGTGACGGGGAGGGGCCACGGAAGCCTCAAAGGAACTCATCATGAAACGTCTTATCCTTGGATTGGCCACGGCGGCGACGCTCGCCGGCGTGGCGCCGGCGGCGATGGCCGACCCCTGGGACCACGGCCGCGACCGTGGCTGGGATCACCACCGCTGGGACCGCGATCGCGGCGATCACGACCGCCGTTGGCGCGACCGCGACGATTGGCGCTTCCACCCGTTCTTTAGCTACGGCTACGGCCGACGCGTCTGCGCCTGGCGCTTCGGCGAGCGGGTCTGCTGGGTGCAGCGTTTCTAGCGGCCAGCGGCGCCCTCTGACGGGATGTGCGGGTTGGGCGAGGAGCGGCCCCGCCCGTCTCATCCATCGATTGTCGTTTTCATCGCGGCCGGATCGTTCTATAGCCTCCATCCACCAACCGCCCGGCCGAAAGGCCGGGCGCCGCTGTTTCTGGAGCATGCCATGGCCGACCAAATCCTGATGCCAAAGGCGACCGCCGTCTGGCTGGTGGACAACACCTCCATGACCTTCGAGCAGATCGCCGACTTCTGCGGCCTGCACCCCCTGGAGGTGAAGGGAATCGCCGACGGCGAGGTGGCCCGCGACATCCGCGGCGCCGACCCCATCACCAACGGTCAGCTCACCCGCGAGGAGCTGGACAAGGCGCAGGCCAATCCGAAGTACCGGATGGTGGCGCAGAAGAGCCGCCACGCCGAGTTCCTCAAGCCGACCAAGAAGGCGCCGCGCTACACCCCGGTCTCCCGCCGCCAGGACCGGCCGGACGCCATCGCCTGGTTCGTGCGCAACCATCCGGAGATCAGCGACGGCCAGCTGGCCAAGATCCTGGGCACCACCAAGTCGACCATCGACCAGGTGCGCAACCGCACCCACTGGAACTCAGCCAACATCAAGCCGGTGGATCCGGTGACGCTGGGCCTGGTCACCCAGCTGGAGCTCGACGCCGTGGTCAAGCTCGCCGCCGAGAAGAAGGCCCGCGACGACGCCAGGCGCGGAATCACCCAGCCCGAGGGCGCGACGTTGCGAGCGGCGGACGAGGCGGAGGAGCATGCCGCCGAACCGGAGGTCGCGACGGCCGATGCGGACGACGAGGACTAGGGGCGGGCCAGCGGACCGGGCGCGGCTAGTGGGCCTGGGTTCTCAGGCCTTCGAGCTCTTCCTTGAGTCGCAGTTTCTGTCGTTTCAGTTCGCGCAACCGGGTTTCGTCGTAGGCCGGGCGACTCATTTCGTCCTGGATGGCGCGTTCGAGGGTTTGATGACGGACTCCGAGTTCGCGAATGCGAGCATCGATGGCCATGGTCTTCGCTCTCCATGATGGACGACTCAGGGAGTCAACACCCCTCACGCGCGTCTGTCAGATCACATATGGTTGCGCGAGCTAACAAGACGAAGGGGCGCCGCCGGAACAGGCGGCGGGGCGCGGGCGATGGCGGAACTTGATGCGGCGCCGCTGGTGGTCGGCATCTCCGGCGCGTCGGGCGCGGTCTACGGCGTGCGGGTGCTGGACGCCTGCCGTGAGCTCGCCGTCGAGAGCCATCTGATCCTCTCGCGGGCGGCCGTGCAGACGTTGGCCCAGGAGACCAAGCTCAGTCCGGCGCAGCTCTCCGCCAAGGCCAGCCTGACCTATCGCGCCGGCGACATCGGCGCGGCCATCGCCTCCGGCTCGTTCCCGACCCGCGGCATGATCATCGCGCCCTGTTCGATCCGCACCCTGAGCGAGATCGCCACCGGGGTCACCAGTTCGCTGATGACCCGCGCCGCCGACGTCACCCTGAAGGAGCGCCGCACGCTGGTGCTGATGGTGCGCGAAACGCCGCTGCACCTTGGCCATCTCCGCAGCCTGGTGAAGCTGGCGGAGAT
>JBIOEF010000022.1:0-34665 GCA_044445785.1 Caulobacterales bacterium | reverse complement strand
GTGCTGGAGGTGGGCGCGGGGGTCACCACCGTGAAGGCCGGCGACCACGTGATCCCGCTCTACACGCCCGAATGCCGGCAATGTAAGTCGTGCCTTTCGCGGCGCACCAACCTCTGCACCGCCATCCGCGCCACCCAGGGCCAGGGCCTGATGCCGGACGGGACCAGCCGGTTCTCCATCAATGGCGAGAAGATCGCCCACTACATGGGCTGCTCGACGTTCAGCCATCACACGGTGTTGCCCGAGATCGCCCTGGCCAAGGTCCGCGAGGACGCTCCGTTCGACAAGATCTGCTACATCGGCTGCGGCGTCACCACCGGGATCGGCGCGGTGATCTGGACCGCCAAGGTGTGGCCGGGCGCCAACGTCGCGGTGTTCGGCCTCGGCGGCATTGGCCTCAACGTCATCCAGGGCGCGCGGATGGCCGGCGCGGACAAGATCATCGGCGTCGACCTCAATCCGGCGAAGGCGGAGATGGCGCGAAAGTTCGGCATGACCCACTTCGTCAACCCCGACGAGGTCGGCCGGGACAAGGTCGTGCAGGCGATCGTGGACCTCACCGGCGGCGGCGCCGATTTCTCCTTCGAGTGCATCGGCAATGTCGCCACCATGCGCCAGGCGCTGGAGTGCTGCCACAGAGGCTGGGGCGAGAGCGTGATCATCGGCGTCGCGGGCTCGGGTCAGGAAATCGCCACGCGGCCCTTCCAGCTGGTCACCGGCCGGGTCTGGCGCGGCACCGCCTTTGGCGGCGCGCGCGGCCGCACCGACGTGCCGCGGATCGTCGACTGGTACATGGAGGGCAAGATCGACATCGATTCCCTGATCACCCACACCATGCCGCTGGCCGACATCAACAAGGCCTTCGACCTGATGCACGCGGGGACAAGCATCAGGTCGGTGGTGGTGTTCTAAGGGGGCTGGCGCGCGAGCGCCGCCTCCGCCGTCGCCAAGTCCTCCGGCGTGTTGAGGTTGCGGAACAAGGCCGCGTCTTCGAACATCACCGCGCGGCCATCGGCGGCGGCCAGGGCTTCGCGGACCGGAGGGTGTTCGCCGGCGGCGAGGCGGCGGAGGAGCGTCTCGGCCTGGTCGGTGCGCCAGAGGGCGACGAGGCCCTGCGGGCCGTCGGCGGTGACGGCGTAGGCGCCGCCGGCGCCTTCGAGGGCGGCGAAGAGGCGGTCGAACACTTCGTCGGTCACCAGGGGCGCATCGCAGGGGAGGGTGGCGAGAACCTCGAACCCGCGCGCCGCCGCCCAGACGAGGCCCGCGGCGACGCCGGCGAGCGGTCCTTCGGGATGTCCCGGGGCGTCGGTCAGGAGCACGCGGCTGAGCGCCGACGCCAGCTCACCGGCGTCGCTTTCCGCCGGCGCGGCCACCGCGACCTCGGCGCAGAAACCGTCCAGCCGCGCCAGGGTCCAGTCGAGCAGCGGGCGGCCGGCCAGCATGGCCGCGGCCTTGTCCGAGCCGAAGCGGCGCGAGCGGCCGCCGGCCAGCACCACGCCAGCGGTGCGTGCGGCGAATAGCGACGCCATGATCTTCCTGCGCTCACCCGGTTCCGCGATGATCTAGACTGGGCCATCTTCGCCGTGGCAAGGGCCGCCGTCAGATGATGAGCGCATGACCGCCAAGGACGTCGCCGTCGAACGAGCGACGCGCCGCCGACCGCGGACGCGCCTGCCGCGGCTGGCCCTGGAAAGTCTGGCTTTCCTGCGCGGCGAGATCCGGGCGAGCGAGCTTTGGCTGGTGGTGATCGCCGCCGCGGTGGGCGCGGCCGCGGGCCTGGTCACCGTCGGGATCGGCATGGCCGCCCACGGCCTGCAACAGCTTCTCTACAACATCGATTTCGACGATCGTCTGAGCGCGCTGACGAAGATCCCGCCCGAGCGGCTCATCGCTTTGCCCATCGGCGGCGCAATCCTGGCCGTCGTCACCTGGCTCTACGTCCGTCGGCGGCCCGGCGCGCCGGTTGACCCGGTGGAGGCCAACGCCCTGCACGGCGGGCGCATGTCGCTGCGCGAGAGCCTTTTCGTCGGGCTGCAAACAATCATCTCCAATGGCTTCGGCGCCTCGGTCGGCCTCGAGGCGGCCTACGCGCAGATGGGGGGCGCGGTCGCCTCGCTAACCGGCCGCGCGCTGAACCTGCGGCGCAACGATCTGCGCACCTTCGTGGGTGCCGGCGCCGGCGCCGCCATCGCCGCCGCGTTCGGCGCGCCGCTGACCGGCGCCTTCTACGCCTTCGAGATTGTCATCGGCTCCTACACCATCGCCAACATCGCCCCGGTGGTGGCCGCGGCGCTGGCCGGCGCGCTGATGACCCGGCTGGCCCATTTCGAACCCTTCGTGATCCACATCACGACCGCCAATGATCTGGTGCTCTCGCACTATGTGCTGTTCGCGGGCCTGGGGCTCATCTGCGCCTTCTTCGGCGTGGCGGTGATGCGGCTGGTGGGTTGGACCGACAGCCTCACCGGCAGGATTCCCGGACCGAAGCTGCTGCGCCAGATCGCCGGCGGCGCGATCCTGGCGGGTCTCGCGTTCTTCGCGCCCCAGACCCTGTCGGCCGGACACGGGGCCATGCACCTGGACCTCACCGCCAATCTGGCGATCACCGCGCTCGTCTTCCTGATCGCGACCAAGGCGATAGCCTCGGTGGTCTCGCTGGGCTTCGGCTTCCGCGGCGGCCTCTTCTTCGCCTCGCTGTATCTGGGCTCGCTGCTCGGGCGGCTCTATGCCGTCGCGTTGGGCCAGCTCGGCGGAGACATCGTGATCGACCCGCTGGCGGCCTCGCTGGTGGGGATGGGCGCGCTCGCCGTGGCCATCGTCGGCGGGCCTTTCACCATGTCGTTCCTGGTGCTGGAGACCACCGGCGATTTCAGCCTCACCGCCGCCACCCTCACCGCCTCGATCGTCGCCAGCGTGCTGGTGCGCGAGAGCTTCGGCTATTCCTTCTCCACCTGGCGACTGCACCTGCGCGGCGAGACAATCCGCAGCGCCCACGACGTCGGCTGGCTGCGCACCCTGACGGCCGGGCGGATGATGCGCGCCGACGCGCCGACCATCGCCGCGTCAGCCAGCCTCGCCGACTTCCGAGCACGGTTTCCGCTTGGCTCGACCCGCCGCGTGGTGGCGCTGGACGAAGCGGGGCGCTACGCCGGCGTCGTGCCGGTCTCGCGCGTTTACGCCGACGCGGATGGGGAGGGCATCGTCAGTGAACTGACGATCAACCAGGACGAATGGCTGACGCCCGAAATGAGCGTCAAGGAGATCATGGGCGTCTTCGATCGCACCGAGAGCGACGAACTTGCGGTGCTGGACGAGCAGCGCCAGGTGCTGGGCGTGCTCTCCGAAGCCTACGCCACGCGCCGCTACGCCGAGGAACTGGAAAAGAACCGGCGGGACCTGGTGGGCGGGGATTAGTTCACCGCGTGATCGACCAGGTCGCAAGGGCTGCCGCCTTCCACCTGCAGGGTGGCGTGGTGGATCGAGAACCGGGCCCTGAGTTCGCCGCAAACCTCAGCCAGCAGGGCGTCGTCCACCTCCGTCCCCGGACGGACGAGATGGGCGGTGAGCGCCGTCTCGGTGGTCGACATGCCCCAGATGTGCAGATCGTGCACCTCGGTGACGCCGGGGAGGGTGACGAGGTAGTCCATCACTCCGGAGCGGTCGACGCCGGCGGGGACGGCGGCCAGCGCCAGGTCCAGGGCTTCGCGCATCAGCGACCAGGTCCCCCAGACGATCACCGCGCTGATGATGAGGCTGATCGCCGGGTCCAGCCAGAGCCAATGGGTAACCAGGATCAGGCCGCCGGTCGCCACCACGCCCAGCGCCACCAGGGCGTCGGAGGCCATGTGCTGGAACGCGCTCCTGACGTTGAGGTCGCTCTTGCGCCCGCCAGCGAACATCAGCGCCGTGGCGCCGTTCACCAGGATGCCGACCGCGGCGACCGCCATGATCGTGGCGCCGCCGGCGGGCTCGGGCCGCATGAAGCGCAGCACCGCCTCCCAGGCGATCCCGCCGGTGACCAGCACCAGGAGCACCGTGTTGGCCAGCGCCGCCAGGATCGATGAGGACCGAAGGCCGTAGGTGTAGCGCGCGGTCGGCGCGCGGCCGCCCAGCCAGGCGGCGAACCAGGCCAGGCCCAGGCTCAGCACGTCGCCGAAGTTGTGGCCCGCGTCGGCCAAGAGGGCGAGGGAGTTGGCGAGGACGCCGTAGACCGCTTCGCCGATCACATAGGCGGTGTTCAGCGCGATGCCGACGGCGAACGCGCGGCCGAAATCCGCCGGCGGGTGCGCATGGCCGTGACCGTGGTCGTGATCGTGGTGGTGATGCGCCATGGCCGATGAGAGGTGGGAACGACTCTGCCGCCAGTCGACCCCCGAGGCGACCAAGGATCAACCCCCTTCGACGCGCGCCGCCTCGTGGTCCAGCTCAGGCGTAGTTGAAGAGCGCCATGAAGCCGAAATCCATGTGCAGCTGCTGATGGCAGTGGAAGAGCGTCCGCCCGGGGTTGTCGGCGACGAAATCGAACGCCACCTCTTGGAAGCCGCCCAGCATCACCACGTCCTTGACGACGCCCGCGGTCGGCCTGCCGGCCACATGGACCAGTTCGAAGCTGTGGCGGTGGAGGTGCACCGGATGGATGTCGTCGCTGGCGTTGCTGAGCTTCACCCGATAGCGGCGGCCGGCATGCAGCGTGAAGGCGGGCCGCATGGTCTCCATGGAGAACGACTCGCCGTTCAGAAGCCACTGATTGAAGCCGCCCAGCGCCCCGTTGTGCTTGACGATGGTGATCTCGAACGTCTCGTCCGGTTCGGCGGGCGCGCCGCCCGCGCGGCCGAAGTGGGCATAGTCCCAATGGAAGGGCTTGGGCTTTAGCCACAGGGGCTTGCCGCGATGGCCGGCGTATTCGACCACCACGCCCATGCCGTGATGGCGGTCGTCGTCCGCCAGATCGCCCATCGTCCAGACGCCGGGGTTGTCCATGGCGACGATCGCCGAGACGCGTTCGGCCGTGCCCAGCCAGAGCACCGGGACGTCCGCCGGCGTCGGGACCGGATTGCCGTCCAGCGCCACGACGCGGAAGCGGTGGCCGGGGAGGGCGAGGCTACGGATCTCGGTGGCGCTGGCGTTCAGCACATGGAAGAGCACGCGCTCGCCGGCTCTCACCCGGATCGGCTCTCCGCGGCCCAGCATCTTGCCGTTGATGCTGAAGAGCTCATAGCCGACCTCGAAGCCCTTGGGCCCCTGGAACGCCGCGTCGGCCCTTGCGCCGATCGCCTGCAGCGCCTTGATCGGCGTCCCCGCCAGCGCGTCGAGCGCCATATCGCCGCCGCGGCTGAACGAGGGCAGGAACTCCTTCAGCACCAGGAAGACTTCGCGGTCGTAGGCGCCCGGATTGTGCGCCGGCTCGATATAGACCGGTCCGGCCAGGCCGCTGTACGCGCCGCGGCCAAGGTCGGCGCGTGGCGACACGTGGGTGTGGTAGAAGCGCAGGCCCGCGGGCTTTGGCGTGAAGGCGATGCGTTGCATGCCGTGGGCCGGGATGTAGGGCGATCCTTCCTCCACCGCGCCATCGACATCGGTCGGGAGCATCTGGCCGTGCCAGTGGACAATCTCGGGCGCATCGGTGTCGTTGAACACGTCGACGACGACGGGCTTTCCCTCCTTGAAGCGCAGCAGGGGCCCCGGGAACTGGCCGTTGTAGAGGATGGTGGAGACGATGTGGTCGGGAGCGAGTTCCACCAGGCCGGTGGCGATGCGCAGCGTGTAGTCGGCCTTGGCCGTCTCCGCGGCGGCGGTCGCGGTCGGCATCGCCGCCAGCGCCGCGGCGGCGGCGCCCTGTCGGATGAGAGACCTGCGATCGATCTGCACGGCTTAGCCAGCCCTCGCGCCGGATAGGCGCGACCTTCTCCTAGTCCTCCGTTTCCGCTACCGAAAGGCCAGACCGGACGAGGCGGACTTCAGGCGGCAGATGAGTCAGGCGCAGCAGGTTCCCGCCACGGCCCGCGCGGGCGGCGTCCTGGAGGTGTTCGCCGCCTTCCTGAAGCTGGGCCTCACCTCCTTCGGCGGACCGGTGGCGCACCTCGGCTACTTCCGCCACGAATTCGTCGAGCGCCGGCGCTGGCTGGACGAGGCGACCTACGGCGACATCGTCGCGCTTTGCCAATTCCTGCCAGGCCCGGCGAGCAGCCAGACCGGCCTGATGATCGGTCTCTCGCGCGCCGGCTACGGCGGCGCGGCGGCGGCCTGGCTGGGGTTCACCGCGCCCTCAGCGCTGCTCATGATCCTCTTCGCCTTCGAAGCGCCGGCGCTGACCAGGATCGTCGGCGCGGGCTGGCTGCACGGCCTGAGGCTCGCGGCGGTGGCGGTGGTGGCCCAGGCGGTGCTGGCCATGAGCCGCACGCTGACGCCGGACCGCGCGCGGGCCACCATCGCCGTCGCCGCCGCCATCGCCGCCCTGTGGGTCGCAACGCCGCTGGTCCAGCTGGCGGTGATCGCCGCCGGTCTGGCGGTGGGCTTTGCTTTCCTGCGAGGCGCGCCGGACGAGGCGCGGCCGGAACTGCCGGTAATCGTCGGGCGGCGGGCAGGCGGGCTGGCGCTGGTGCTCTTCGGCGTCCTGCTGTTCGGATTGCCGGCGCTGGCGGCGGCGAGCGGCGATCATGGGCTCGACCTCTTCGCGCGGTTCTATCGCGTCGGCTCGCTGGTCTTCGGCGGCGGTCATGTGGTCCTGCCGCTGCTGCAGGCGGAAGTGGTGGCGCCGGGCTGGGTCAGCCGCGACGCTTTCCTGGCCGGATACGGCGCGGCGCAGGCGGTTCCCGGTCCGCTCTTCACCTTCGCCGCCTACCTGGGCGCGGTGATGGGGCCGTCGCCGAACGGCTGGACGGGGGCTGTGATCTGCCTGGCCGCGATCTTCCTGCCGTCGTTCTTCCTGATCGTCGGCGTGCTGCCGTTCTGGAACGCGCTTCGACGGCGGCCGGAGGCGCAGGGGGCGCTGATGGGCGCCAACGCCGCCGTGGTCGGCCTGCTGGCCGCCGCCCTCTACAACCCGGTCTGGACGAGCGCGGTCACCCGGCCGTTCGACGTGGGCCTGGTCATCGCCGCCTTCCTGTTGCTGACCGCCTGGCGCGTTCCGCCGTGGGCGGTGGTGGTGCTGAGCGCGGCGGCAGCGGCCTGGACCGGCTAGGCCCGGACCGGCCGAGCCTTAGGGAACCGCGGTCGCCGGGACGATGATCGCCTTGGCCAGCACCTTGTCCCGCGACAGCGACCAGGCGGCCAGCAGATGGGCGCCGATGGTCAGGATGAAGAACGGGGCCAGCGCCAAGAGGCCGATCTGCAGGGCGTTGACGTGGTGCGCCGCTTTGGCCGCGTCGCTGATCATGCCGACATAGACCGGCCCGCCGCCAAGGCCGATGAAGTTGAGGATGAAGAGCAGCAGCGCGCCAGACATCGCCCGCTGCCCGGGCGCGACGGCGTTCTGCACCACGGTGATCGCCGGCGAGAGGTACATGTTGTTCATCAACAGGGGCACGGCGAGGCAGACCAGGCCCACCTGCCAGGTCGGCGTCAGCACGAACCAGAGGAAGAACGGCAGGCTGATGGCGAACGAGAGCGCCGGCAGGAGGGCGTAGGCGGAGCGCTTCCACTGCGCCAGGCGGTCGACCAGCCAGCCGCTGCCGAACGTGCCGACCGCGCCGGCGATGGCGCTCATCGGGGCGTAGTATTGGGCGATTTCGCCAAGGCCCATGTGCTTGTTGCGGATCAGGAAGCCAGGGCCCCAGTTGAGCACCGCATAGCCGATGAAGGCGGAGAGCCCGCTGGAGAGGGCGGTCAGCATCAGCGTGCGGTTGGTGAGGAAGAGCGCCAGCGCCTTGGTGAGCGGCAGGCTGGCGGCGTGGCTGTCCTCGCCGTGGGCCAGAGCGTCGAAGCGGCCGCGCTTGGGTTCGCGGATCAGGATCAGCACCAGCGCGGCCATGATCAGGCCGGGCAGCCCCACCGCCAGGAAGGCCGTGCGCCAGCCGTAGGCCTCGGCGATCTTGCCGCCGGCGAAGGCGCCCAGCCCGGTGCCGAAGGGCACGCCCAGGGAATAGATCGCCAGCCCGACGCCGCGCTTCTGCGGCGGGAAGTAGTCGGCGATCAGCGCATAGGACGGGGGCGAGCCACCGGCCTCGCCGACGCCGACGCCGATCCGCGCCGCCAGCAGGACGGGAAAGTTGGCCGCCAGACCGCAGGCGGCCGAGAACAGGCTCCAGATCGCGCAGGCGGCGGCCATGATCCGCACCCGATGTGTCCGGTCGGCCAGCCAGGCGATGGGGATGCCAAACCCGGTGTAGAAGATGGCGAACGAGAGGCCCGTGAGCACGCCCATCTGGGTGTCGCTGAGCGTCAGACTCTTCTTGATCGGCTCTTCCAGGATCGTCACCAGCTGGCGATCCAGGAAGTTCAGCGTGTAGACGACCGAGAGCACGCAGACGACGAAGTAACTGTACGCGCTCGCCCGCGGAATGACGCCGACCGTTTGCTCGCTCATCGCGCCCCCAATCCCCGTCGTTTCCGCTACTTGCCGTCGACCGAAAACGCCAGGAGCACGTTGTCGGGAACGCCGCCGATGACCCCCTCGTAGCCGGAGATGATGTAGGCCATGCCGCCCGCGAGCGTCGGCCCGGCCACGTCCAGCGAGCCGCCGCCCTGGGCCGCGACGCCGTTGATGGTCTTGTAGGTCTGGCCGGCGGTGTCGAAGTCCCAGAGGATCTTGCCGTCCTTGGGATCATAGCCGCGCAGGTGGCCGTCCATGGTGGTCGCCAGCACCAGTCCGGGGATCATCGAAGGCGCGGCCGATTGGGCGTTGACGCAGCGGGTGGTCTTGTAGCTGCAGGCGACCTTGGGCGCGGGCGTCGACCAGAGGATCTTGCCGCTCGCGGGGTCCAGCGCATAGAGCCCCGGCCGGCCCTTGCCGTCGAACGAGAACGGATCGGCGTTGGCGACGTAGAGGCGCTTGCCGTCGCTGGCCATGCCCCATTCGATCCCGCCCAGCGCTCCGCCTTCGCCGACCTGCGTGCGCCAGAGGATCTTGCCGCCGTCGGCGTCGACGCCAAACACCGCGCCGGACTTCTGGCCTGCGAGCACGATGTCGCGGCCGCCGGCGAGCGGGACGATGATCGGCGAGGCGCCGAAGTCGTGGTCGGGGCCGAGCTTGGTCGGGCAGTTCACCACCGGCCGCTGGGGCGGGCAGCCCATCAGGAAATTGTCGCCCTCGGTGACCTGACGGCGCCAGCGCACCTGGCCGGTGGCGAGATCGGCGGCGACGATGGCGTCCGAGCCGTCCTGCGCTTCGTCGGTGTAGGAATCGCCGGTGGCGAAGAGCACCAGGCCGCGCTTGGCGTCGATGGTCGGCGCCGACCAGACGGCCGCTCCCGCCGGCCCGAACATCTGGGTCCCGGCGGCGTTCTTGCGCCTGGGCTGGGGCGCCTGGCTGATCGCATAGGTCTTCCAGGCGATCTGGCCGGTCGTGACATCGATGGCCGCGACGCCGCCGCGCGCCGTGCAGCACTGGTAGGCGCCGGCGCCCGCCACCGTCTCCTCGTAGGACGAGAGCGGCACATAGAGCCGGTCTTTGAAGAGCGCCGGGGCGCCGGTCAGAACGCCGCGGGGATGGGCCTCGACATTGACCTTCCAGATCAGCGTCCCGGCGCGTGCGTCGACGGCATAGACGTTGCGCTCGGCGTCGCCGAAGTAGGCGGCGTAACCGCTGGGCGCGCTTTTCAGCGGGCCGACAGACACGGTCGTGCGCGATCCCGCGCCCGCGTCGAACCGCCAGCGCAGGCAGCCGGTCTTGGCGTCCAGGGAATAGATCTGGCCGCTGAAACTGGTGAGGAAGAGACGTCCGCCGACGATGGTCGGCTGGCCGTAACGGCCGCCGACGTAGGTGAACGCCCACTTGACCTTCAGCCGTTGCGCCTGGCTGGCGGTCAGGCCTGGATCGGGCTGCAGGCGCCAGTTGCGCTTGTCGACGCTCCAGCCGTTCCAGCCGGGCCCGGCCAGGCTGAAGACGTCAGGCTTGGCGCAGGCAGGCGGATCGGCCGCGACCTGGGCGACGGGGCTCGGCAGCCGACCGGTGAGATAGACGGCGACGGCGGTCATGTCGTCGTCGCTGAGGCCCTCGGCCATGGGCTTCATCACCCCGGTCTTCAGCGCCTTCAGCACATCCTCGGGCCAGCGCGCGGCCAGCTGCTCGCGCCCCGGCGCGCGGCCCTGAGCCGGGTCGTGGCACATCGCGCAATGGGCCTTGAAGAGGGGCTCGCCCGTCGCCGTGATCGCCGCGATCCTGGCGTACTCGCCGCCGGGACCGCGGGTCGCCTCGGGCTTGGCCGGCTGAGCCTGGGCGCCGACGACCAGCGCCGCGGCGAGAGCCAGCGGGGCGGTGACAAGGCCAACCGTCCAGGATTTCATGCGAAGTCTCTTGGGCGATGTCGTTGAAAAATCGGGGCGCTGCAATGGACGGGTCAGGAAAAGCCGATCCACCGACCGGCGATCGCGACGGTCAGCCAAAGTCCGATCACTACCACGGCCGAGGCGCGCGAGAGCAGCGTTGCGCCGGTGCGACGGACGAGGGGGATGAAGACCAGATAGGTGAAGGGGATCGCGGCGGCGAGCGCCGTCATCTTCACCCAGAACGACTCCCGATCCAGCAGCTTCACCGGCTCGGAGACGCCGAGGAAGACGCCCGTGAGCAGCAGGGCGATCACCGAGATGTTCAGGTACGGCCGGGCGCTGAGCTCGACCTGCGCCGGCGGCGTCTTCAGGCCGACGCCCAGCACCGCGAGCGCCAGGATGAAGACCGCGCCGCCCAGCATGGCGATGGCGACGAGGTGGGTGGCCTCGATGGCCGGAAACAGCCACGTGGACTCGCGCACGAGCTGGCCGGGCGGGCTGGCCTCGATCTGTTGGGCGATGTGATAGAGCGACATGGCGGTCAGGAACCAGGCGGCTGCGCGGGGCAGCCGGCGATCTGCAGCACGAACTGGGACGTCGCCTCGTCGCAGTCGGCCCAGTTGTAGGCGATCAGCCGGCCGAACACGATCACCAGCACCCAGACGCTCAAGGAGATGATCGCGGCGAGGCGCGCCTTCGCGGGAGTCGGGCCCACGTCCCAGCGCGCCTTGTCGCGCTCCACCACGAAGGTGAAGACGCCGATGTTGATGGCGCCGATGACGAGCAGGATGGCTTTTATCCGGAACCAGACGCTGTGATAGGTCCGCACCGGGATGGCGTAGAACAACAACAGCCCGGTGATGGTCAGGATGATGAAGCCCACCACCGTCCATGGCAGCATCCTGCTGAGCATCTGCGAGACTGTGGTCTGACGGAACGAGACGCCCAGGAGCCGCAGGTCGACCATGGCGATGGCGCCCACGAACAGCATGATGGCGATCACATGGGCGGTCTCGACGTAGGAGTACATGTACAGGGACTCATGGAGCGCGATGCTCCACGGCGTATCCGCCAGCCACTGAACGAACTTCTCCAGCCTCGCCTCCCCAGCGATTCGCGAGCTTTGCGCTCGTCTGTTCTAGAGCGGCGGTGATAGCGCCGCATCCCCCTTTGCACCACCCGGCTAGTCTTGCGAAACGGCGTACCGTATGTTCTGAAACGAAGATAGTCGGGACGCAAGCCGATATCGGTGCGCCCCGATATCGCAATGTGCTACACGACGCGGCATAGCTCGCTTGCAGGACTTCTGGGGAAATATCAAATGAAACAACGCATTATCGCCGCCGGGATTGGAACAGCGCTGCTCGCCCTGGCCCTCGCCGCACCGCCGGCGCTGGCCCACCACGCGTTCCAGGCCGAATTCGACGGCAATGCGCCCGTGCTCCTGAAGGGCAAGGTGACCAAGGTCGAGTGGATCAACCCGCACGCCTGGGTGCACATGGAAGTGGTCGGCGCCGACGGCAAGACGGTGGAATGGATGGTCGAGGGCGGCACGCCCAACACCCTGCTGCGCGCCGGGCTCACCCGCGACAGCCTGGTCCCCGGCACCGCGATCATCGTCCGCGGCTACCAGGCCAAGGACAAGCGCTGCCTGCCGGCCTGCAAGGCCAACGGCCGCGACATCACCTTCCTGGATGGCCGCAAGGTGTTCATGGGCTCCAGTGGCACCGGCGCGCCCAAGGACGGGTCCGATCCGAACGAGAAGTAGTCCCCGCGCCGGGCGGGCTGGGAGGACGGTGATGAAATCAGGGATGCTGGCGGGCGCCAGCCTGCTGGTCGTGTTCGGCCTTTTCGCCTGCGCGCCCAAGCCGAAGGAGCCGGCCTACAACACCTCGCTGCCGGTGAGTGAGCTGATGGCGCACGTGGTCGACCCGGCGGCCTGGGCGGTCTGGCATTCGTCGGGCACCGTCGACACGCTGCAGGGTCAGCAGAGCCTCGCGCCGACCACCGACGACGGCTGGCTGGCCGCCGAGAGCGGCGGCGCGGCGATCGCCGAGGCCGGCAATCTGCTGATGCTGCCGGGGCGCGCCCGCGACGACGGCGACTGGATGAAGTACGCCGCGCAGCTCTCGCAGGCGGGCCTGGACGCCAAGGCCGCGGCCGAGGCCAAGGATCCGCAGAAGGAGTACGCCACCGGCGCGGCGATCTATCAGGTCTGCACCGCCTGCCACGCCAAGTACTATCTGCCGTTCGTGCCCAAGGACACCAGCTGGCCCGAGCATCCGCAGCTGCCCCCGATCAGCGCCAAGGACATCGCCGACCTGAAGGGCATGTCGAAGCCGATCCGGTAGGCGGACCTACGGCGCTTCGGCCAGCGCTTTCATCGATTGCAGCGCGCGCATGAACTGGGCGGCGCGACCGGCGCGGTCGGCGTCCTTGGCCGCCTGATCGGGCAGCATCGAGACGTCGTAGAGGAGCGTGTAGATGATCTTCGAGGTGGTCGCAGTCACCGGTTTGGCCTCGACGCTGCCGTGGTACATGTTGGGCGCCAGCGGCTGGGCGTAGGTGTAGGAAAGGTCGGTGCGGCTGACCATCACCTCGTTGATCCGCCCGACGATCAGCCGGTTGGTGCCAAGCCCGCCGTCGCCGCTGGTGTAGACGCAGGTCGCGCCTTTCATCCAAACCTGGATGTCGCAGAACTTGCCGATCTTCTTCCAGACCTCGTCCGCGGGCTTGCCGACGGCGATCTCCTGGACGATCGAGATATACTCGGCCGCGCTGGCCACGCCCGCCCAGGCGAGGCCGGCGATGAGCGCAAGGCCTGCCGTCAAGCGATTGGTCTTCATGGTGTTTCCCCTCATTCAGCCCTTCAGGGCCGCCATGTCCTTGTAGGCCGCAACGCGAACCTCGGACTGCACCGGATAGGTGGTCGGATATTCCTGCAACATCAAGACGACGCTGAGCTTGTTGACCGGGTCCACCCACATCTGGGTGCCGGCGATGCCGAACCAGCTGAACGAGCCGGCCGGCTCCTGGCCCGGCCGCTCGCCGCCCGGCAGGATCACCGACACCGCCGCGCCAAAGCCGTTGCCGCCGTAGAACTTGACCCCCGGATCCATCAGGTTCGAGCGGGCCAGGCGGGCGGTCTCGGCCTTGACGATCCGCGCTCCGTCCAGCGTCCCTTCGTTCAGGAGCATGGCGGTGAACCGCGAGTAGTCGCGCGCGGTCGAAACCAGACCGCCGCCGCCGCTCGGCAGGTCGCGATCACGCGTGAAGGGGCTCGCCTTGCGGTCCTCGGTCACCACCACGTGGCCGTCCTTGACCGTGACCACGGAGGTCAGGCGCTCGACCTTCGACTTGGGGACCACGAAATCGGTGTCGCCCATCCTCAGCGGCTCGAAGATGTGGGTGCGCAGATAGTCATAGAACGACTGGCCCGAGACGCGCTGGATGATCAGCCCCATCAGGTCCATCGCCACGCTGTACTGCCAGCGCGAACCCGGCTCGAAGTCGAGCGGGAGGGCCGCCAGTCGCTTGCCGAAGGTCTCCAGGTCGCGCGCGGTGGGAAGGTCGCCAGGGGCGGTGTCGGTCGAGCGGTCGCCGGGTCGGATGCCGTTCTTCACATAGAGCGCCGCCAGGGGGCCGCGCAGGATGTTGTAGCTGAGGCCCGAGGTGTGGGTCAGCAGGTGCCGGATCAGCATCGGCTTGGTCGCCGGCCGCGTGGTCATGGCGGTCGGATCGACGATCACCTGGGGCGACTTGAAGCCATCGACGATCTCGCCCACCGGCTGGTCGAGTTTCAGCTTGCCGTCCTCGACCAGCTTCATCGCCGCGATGCCGGTGATCGGCTTGGTCATCGAATAGATGCGGAAGAGGCTATCGGGCGTGGCGGGGAGCGCGGCGTCGAACGCCAGCGTCCCGGCGCTCATGTACTGCACCGCTTCCTCGCCCCGCCGGATCGCCAGCACCGCGCCCGGCAGTTTCTTGGCGTCGATGTAGCCGTCCAGGAACGCTTTCAGCGCCGGATAGGCGCTCGCTGTGGCGGCGCGGCTGGAAAGCGGCAGGGCTAGCGCGGCCAGGCTGGCCAGCAGGGCGCGTCGGTCGAGCGTCGTCGTGGCGATCATGAGTCCTCCATAGGGGGATTTGTCGCTGTCCGTCCCCGCGAATCGGAGAATCCTTGGCGAGGTCCCCCACCTCGCTCGGCCGCCTGGCGCCGCCACTTGGCTCGCCGTCAACCGTGGCGTACCGTATGTTCTGAAACGAGGCTTGGCCGGAGGCAAGCGGATATGGGCGCGTCGCTTCGGGGCGGGGCGGTCCGCACCGGGGGATGGATGGACGCCTACCGTTCGCCTCGCTACCTTGCCGCGAGATTGCCGGCCCAAGCAGCCGGCTCAGGGGGGACTGTGAAGAACAAATTCGCGATCGTGATCATGGCCGCTCTCTTGGCCCTCGGCGGCGGCCTGGGCCTGGCTGACGCGCAGCCCGCACACCATCCGGCGCCGGCCTACAAGCCGCCGCGCGGACCTGGCGGCCATCCCGACTTCAGCGGCGTCTGGTCGGTGATGAACACCGCCAATTGGGACATCCAGGCGCATCCGGCCAAGGCGGCGCTGGCCATGCGGCCAGGCCCGGTCGTGCCGGTGCCGGCCAAGGAAGTCGTGGCGCTGGGCGCGGTGGGTTCGGTGCCAGCCGGCATGGGCGTCGTCGAGGGCGGCGATCTTCCCTACACCCCCGCGGCGCTGGCGCAGAAAGCGGACAATCAGGCCCACTACCTGGAGCGGGATCCGGAGATCAAATGCTACCTGCCCGGCGTCCCGCGCGCCAACTACATGGGCTTCCCCTTCCAGATCTTCCAATCCGACAGCTCGATGCTGATCGCCTACGAATATGACGGCGCGGTCCGCAACATCCTGTTCAACGATCCGGGCCCCTCGCCGGTGGATTCCTGGATGGGCCAGTCGGTCGCACATTGGGAAGGCGACACCCTGGTGATCGTGGTCACGGGGCAACTGGACTCGACCTGGTTCGACCGCGCCGGCGACTTCCACAGCGGCGACATGAAGGTGGTGGAGCGCTGGACGCTCACCGGTCCCAACACCGTCCGCTACGAGGCCGAGATCACCGACCCGGCCACCTTCACCCGGCCGTGGAAGATGAGCATGAACCTCTACCGCCGCCTGGACGAGGATGCGCGTCTGCAGCAGTTCAAGTGCGTCGAGTTCGTCGAGGAGCTGATGTACGGCGCCCTGCGCAAGGAGCCGCTGAAATGATCCTCGGCAAGCTCTCCGCCTGCGCCGCCGCCGGCGCCCTGACGCTGGCCCTCTTCGCCGTCCCGGCGGCCCTGGCCGACCCGGCCAAGGCGCCGGCGCCCGCCTACAAGGCGCCGATCAACTTCTACGGCCAGCCGGACCTGGGCGGCACCTGGACCAACGCCACCCTGACCAACCTGATCCGGCCGTCCGAATACGGCGACCGGCTGGTGATGACGCCCCAGGAAGTGGCCAAGATCGAGGGCGACGACGCCAAGGCGGTGGCCGAGGGCAACAAGCCCACCGACCCGAAGCTGAAGGTCACCGACCTGCCGTACGAGTGCGGGCGCGGCTTCTCCGGCGTCGGCTGCGGCTACAACGCCGCCTGGGTCGATCCGGGGACGACGGTGATGCGGGTGAACGGCGAACCCCGGACCTCGTTCATCACCAACCCAGCGAACGGCAAGCTGCCGGCGTTCAAGGCCGGTTTCCGGCCCAGCGGCTTCTTCTTCGGCGGCGGCGAGGGGCGGGTCATTCCGCCAGCGCTGCTCGCCCAGTTCGCCAAGCGCGCTGACAACCCCGAGACCATGTCGCTGGGCGAGCGGTGCATCATGTCGTTCGGCCTGAGCGCCGGCCCGGTGATGCTGCCGCTGCTCTACAACAACAACTACGAGATCGTGCAGAGCAAGGACACGGTCGCGATCGAAGTGGAGATGGTCCACGACGTCCGCGTGATCCGGATCGGCGGCGAGCATCGCACCGACGGCGTGCGGCCCTGGCTGGGCGATTCCATCGGCCACTATGAAGGCAAGACCCTGGTGGTGGAGACCACCAACTTCCCCAAGGCCCAGGCCTTCATCGGCGCCTGGCAGAACCTGAAGGTGACCGAGCGCTTCACCCGCGTGGCCCCGGACCGGATCCTCTACCAGTTCACCATCGAAGACCCGACGGTCTGGGATCAGCCGTGGGGCGGGGAGTACGAGTTCTCCAAGTCAAAGGGGATCATCTACGAGTACGCCTGTCACGAGGGGAACTACGCCCTGGCCGACATGCTGGCCGGCGCCAGGGCCGATGAAGCCGCGGCGGCGGCCAAGACCGCCCAGGCGGCGCCCGGACCGGCGGCTGCGCCGGCGACGACGTCGAAACAATAGGGGATCAGGCGGCGGCTTCGTCCGCGGCGTCCGCGCCGTCCAGCGCCGTCTCGACCGCTTCGAAGAGCTTGACCGCCTCGATCGGCTTGCTGACATGGCCGTCCATGCCCGCGGCCAGGTAGTCGGCGACCTGGTGCGACATGGCGTTGGCGGTGAGCGCGATGATCGGCGTGCGACGCCGTCCGGTTTCCGATTCGCGGTGGCGGATGGCGCGGGCGGCGCTGGGGCCATCCATCTCGGGCATCTGCACGTCCATCAGGATCACGTCCCAGGTCTCGTCTTCCCAGGCCTGAACGCACTGGACGCCGTTCTCCACCAGAGTGGGCTCGAGCCCGACCTGACCCAGCAGCGTCCTCAGCACCAGCTGGTTCATCGGATTGTCCTCGGCCGCCAGGACGCGGACGGGGCCGGCCGCCGGCGCCGCGCTCGGCGCCGCCGGCGGCTGCGGCTTTGCCGCCCCGGGCGTTGCGGCGCGCAGCCTTGGCAGGGTCAGGCGAACGGTGAAGGTCGAGCCGACGCCCAGCTCGCTCTCGACGTCGATGTCTCCGCCCATCAGCGTGGCCAGCTCCCGGCAGATGGAGAGGCCCAGACCCGTGCCGCCGAACCGGCGGGTGGTGGAGGCGTCGGCCTGGGTGAAGGTCGAGAAGATGCCAGACAGCGTCTCGGGGCCCATTCCTATCCCCGTGTCGCGAATGACGATGCGCAGCTCCTCGCCGTGCCTGCGCACGCTGACCTGGGTCTCGCCGGCGTCGGTGAATTTGAGGGCGTTGGAGATCAGGTTGTAGAGGATCTGCCGCACCCGCGTCGGATCGCCGAGGTAGACGCCGTGGGCGTCCGGCTCGATGTGCAGGTGGAAGCTTACGCGTTTCTTGGATGCGATGGCGGTGAAGGCCGCGTGGGCGCCATGGGCCAGTTCGGCGATGTCGAACTCAGTTTCCTCGAGTTCCAGCTTGCCGGCCTCGATCTTTGAGAGGTCGAGCACGTCGTTGAGGATCGCCAGCAGGGTCTCGCCAGACTGACGGATGACATCCAGTCGCTCGCGCTGGCCCTGGGTGAGCTCCTCGAAGGCCATCGCCTGGGCCATGCCCAGCACGCCATTCAGCGGCGTGCGGATCTCATGGCTCATGGTGGCCAGGAAGGTCGACTTGGCCTGGTTGGCGGCTTCGGCGTCTTCCTTGGCCTGGATCAAGGCGTTCTCGGCCTCGACCAGGTCGGTGATGTAGTGGGCCGCCACGATGATCCCGCCGACCTCGCCGGCGTTGTCCCGCCAGGGCGTCAGCTCCGATTGCAGCCACTCGACGCGACCGCTGTGCTCGGAGCGCACGCGGCTGGACGTGATGATCCGACCGCCAAGGCAGAGGTCGAAAGCGGGCTTCGACTGCAGGTAATAGTCGCCGGCGATGGAGTAGAGGCTGGCGCCGATGACGTCCGTGTCCTTGAGGCCGAAATTGGTCTGCCAGCGGGGGCTGACATAGAGGATGTTCATCTCGCGATCGGTCATCACGATCGAAACGGGCACGGTAGAGACGAGGGCGGCCAGGACGGCCTTTGCGGTCACCAGCTCGTCGGCGCTGCCCACCCTCGTCTGAGCGGCCTTGGCGCGAACGCACGTCTCGGCGACGCCGTCGGCGAGATCCCGCAGGCGATTGAGCAGTTTGCTGTCGACTGGACGCGGCTCCTTGCCAATCACGCACAGCACGCCCTGCGTCGTCCCGTCGGCCAACTGGATCGGGGCGCTGGCGTAGAAGCGAATTTGCAGATCGCCGGTCACCGCTTTGTGGACGTTGAAACGGGGATCCTGAGCGCAGTCCTCCACCCAAACCGGTTCGCCGGAGGCTATGATCTCCGCGGCGGCCGGATCGTGGGCTGGAAACAAGTCGTCGCGATCCCGGCTGCGCCATACGCCGTCGCCAGCAACCAACACCACGGCCGAATCCACGGCGTTGAAGAGCGCCTTGGCGACCCGCGTCGTACGGTCGAACACCGGCTGCATCGAGCCGAGTCCGAACGGTGGCTGCAGCGCTTTGCGACGCATGGATCCTAGCCTGGAAGGTCCCCCTGCGACGATTTTGGCGCCCATGCCGCAAAATTGCGTTAACTCGGGCCGCTGGCCCGATACGCGGCCGATTTGCATATCCGGCGCGGTGATGGATGGATGCGCCCGCCTTTCCGGAGCCCAGCATGACGCGCCAGACCCTCGCCGATCCCAAATCCTTCACCGACAAGCAGGCGGCCGAGTACGAGGCGTTCACCAAGGCGCGCAAGCCCAGGCCCGACGGCTCGCTCGGCGGGCCGTTCGATCCGTGGCTGACCAATCCGGAGCTATTTCGCCGCCTGCGCGGGCTGGGCGCCATGCTCTGGGAGCGCACCTCACTCGACCGCGGCATGGTCGAGCTGGCGATCTCGATCACCGGCTGGTTCTGGCAGTCCAACGTCGAATGGTCCGCCCATGCGCCGCGGGCGGTTGAGTACGGCATTCCCCAGTCGGTGATCGACGACGTGCTGGCCGGGCGGCGGCCGAACGGCGGCGCCGAGCAGGTGCTGCTCTACGACGTCTGCATAGCCATGCACCGCGAGCACGCCCTCAGCCAGGCGCTCTACGGGAGGGCCGTCGCCGCTTTCACCGAGCGGGGCCTGGCTGAACTGATGGCGGTGATCGGCTACTACACCCTGGTCTCGATGACCCTGAACGCCTTCGAGGTCGAGGTCGCGCCGGGAGTCGCGGCGCCCTTCAAGCGCTAGCGATCGGCGCAGGGCCGCTTGCCGCGCCGCCGACATTCGTCGATAGCGTGGGGCGAGCGGAGAGACGCGCCCATGGCCTTTCAACCTTTCGACCTCAGCAGCAAGGTGGCGCTGGTCACCGGCGGCAACAGCGGCATCGGCCTTGGCATGGCCGAGGGCCTGGCCCAGGCCGGCGCCTCGGTGGTCATCTGGGGCACCAACGAGAAGAAGAACCAGGCGGCCGAGGTCGCCCTGCTGAAGCACGGCGTGCGGGTGCTGGCCCAGAAGGTGGACGTCGGCCACGAGAACGAGGTGGTCGCGGCCATGGCCGAGGCGGCCACGGCCATGGGGCGGATCGACTTCGTCGCCGCCAACGCTGGCGTGGGCGGCGGCGGGGCCTTCACCGAGCTGACCACCGACACTTGGCGACGCGTCACCGCGATCAACCTCGACGGCGTCTTCTGGACCCTGCGCGAGGCCTGCAAGCACATGGTCGAGCGGGCCAAGGCGGGCGATCCCGGCGGCTCGCTGGCGGTCACCTCCTCGGTCTCGGCTGTCCACGGCGCGCCCCGCAACGAGGCCTACGCCTCGACCAAGGGCGCGATCATCTCCCTGATCCGGGGCTTGGCGGTGGAGTACGGCCGCCGCGGCATTCGCGCCAATGCGATCATGCCCGGCTGGATCCGCTCGGACATGACCGCCGCGGCCCAGGGGTGGGACACCTTCAACGAGAAGGTCATCGGCCGGGTGCCGATCGGCCGCTGGGGCGAGCCCGAAGACTTCGCAGGGCTCGCCGTCTATCTCGCCTCTGACGCGTCGCGCTTCCACACCGGCGACACCTTCGTCATCGACGGCGGCTACACGGTTTTCTGACAGCAAGAACAAAAGCTTCGAGAGGAAACGGGACGATGGACATCAGCCTCGCGGGACGCACCGCGCTGGTCACGGGCGCCAGCCGCGGCATCGGCCGGGCGATCGCGCTTGCGCTGGCCGAGGCCGGCGCTGACGTGGCCGTGAACTTCCGCCGCGACGCCGGGGCGGCGGAAGAGACGGTCAAGGAAATCCAGGCGATGGGCCGCAAGGCCAAGGCCTATTCCGCGTCGGTGGAGAACTGGGACGAGGACGTGGCCATGGTCGCCGCGGTGCTGGAGGACTTCGGCGGCATCGGTATCCTGGTCAACAACGCCGGCATCGCCAGCCGTGGCCAGAGCGTCGCCGACACCGATCCGGCGGAGATGGAGCGGGTGGTGCGCGTGCACGCCTTTGGCCCGCACTACCTCTGCAAGCTGGTCGTGCCGCACATGCGCAAGGAGGGGCGGGGCGACATCGTCATGATCTCCAGCGTCGCCACCCTGGGCATGGGCGCGCGCGGGGCACCCTACAACATGGGCAAGGCGGCGATGGAGGCACTGGCGCTGACGCTGGCCAAGGAGGAGCGGGACCACGGCATCCGCACCAACATCGTCGCCCCCAGCCTCACCGTCACCGAGATGGGCAAGCGCCTGGCCAAGGCCACGATGGGCGCCGAGGACATCCATCAGCTTGACGCGCGCATGCCCTTCGGCCGCGTCTCGACGCCCGAGGACGTGGCTGCGGCGGTGACCTGGCTGGTCTCCTCGGCCAACCCCTACGCCAACGGCCAGAAGATCAACATCAACGGCGGCGGCTAGGCCCAGGAGCCGGCTTGACGAACTTAGCGTAAGCCCCCTCCAGTGCCGCGCAGCATTGCGGGAGACACTGGCGCCATGAGCTACAGCAAACTGAAGGTCTCGTCGGCGGACGCGGTCTGCACCATCACCCTCTCCGATCCAGCGACCATGAACGCCATGGGCGTGGAGATGGCCCAGGAGCTGCTGGACGCGCTGAAGGAGGCGACCTCTAAGAAGGGCGGCGCGCGGGCCATCGTCATCACCGGCGAGGGCAGGGGCTTCTGCTCGGGCGCGAACCTGCAGCCCGGCCAGGGCGCCGGCGGGAGCGGCGGGCGGGCGGACGCCGGTTCGGCTCTGGAGACCGTCTACAATCCGCTGGTCACCTTTGTGAAGGAGCTGCCGGCGCCGCTGGTCACCGCCGTCAACGGCCCGGCGGCTGGCGTCGGCTGCTCCCTGGCGCTGCTGGGCGATCTGGTGGTGGCTGGCGAGAGCGCCTACTTCCTGCAGGCCTTCCGCCGCATCGGCCTGATCCCGGACGGCGGCTCGACCTACATCCTGCCCAGGCTGATCGGCAAGGCGCGGGCCATGGAGATGGCGCTGCTGGGCGAGCGGGTGCCCGCGGCGAAAGCTCTGGAATGGGGCCTGATCAACCGCTGCGTTCCCGACGCCGAGCTGATGCCGACGGCCCTGGCGCTGGCCGGCGAACTGGCCAAGGGGCCGGCCTCGCTCGGCCTGACGCGTCAGACCATCTGGGCCGGGCTCGACAGCGACTGGGGCGAGCAGCTCAATCGCGAGCGCGTCGGCCAGGGCCTCGCCGGCCGGACCGAGGACTTCATCGAAGGCGTCGCGGCGTTCCTGCAGAAGCGTCCGGCGGCGTTCAAGGGCCGCTAGGGCGCAGCGGGGCGCCGGCCTCCGGTCAACTCGACTGAGTGGTGTCCGGCAGGCCCAGGATCCGCTTGCTGACGATGTTGTTCTGGATCTCGGCCGAGCCGCCGTAGATCGACATCGCCTTGCCGCCCAACCAGCCACGGACGGTCTCGAGCTCCTCGGTGGAGAAGTCCGCGCCCTCCCAGCCCAGCCCCTGATGGCCCATGATCTCCAGGGTCAGCTCCGCGCGGGTCTGGGCGACATGGGTGGCCGAGTTCTTCAGCACCGAGTTGGCGTTGCTGGGATCGGCATTGCCCTTGGCCTCGGCCATCGCCCTGGCGAGGGTCAGCCCGTGAGCCCTGGCGTCCATGTTGTGGCTGGCCAGGCGCGAGCGCAGGTCCGAATCGGCGATCCGGCCCGCGGAATCGATGCCCACGTAGCGCTTGGCCAGGTCCTGCAGCGGCGACATCCGCCCGCCGCCCATCGGGTTGCCGCCGCCGGTCTGGCTGGCCCGCTCGTGCTGCAACAGGCGCTTGCCGACGCTCCAGCCCTTGTTGAGCTCGCCCAGGAGATCGTCCTTGCGGGCGGTGGCGTCGGTGAAGAAGGTCTCGCAGAACGGCGAGGCGCCGGCGATCAGCTTGATCGGCCGGGTCTCGATCTGCGGCTGATGCATGTCGACCAGCAGGAAGCTGATGCCGTCGTGTTTCTTGACCTTGAAGTCGGTGCGCACCAGGGCGCCGCACCAGTCGGAGTATTGCGCGCCGCTGGTCCAGATCTTCTGGCCGTTGATCAGCCAGTGATCGCCCTTGTCCTCGCACTTGGTCTGTAGGGAGGCGAGGTCAGAGCCGGCGCCGGGCTCCGAATAGCCGACGCACCAGCGCACCTCGCCTCTGGCGATCGGCGGGATATGCCGCTGCTTCTGCGCCTCGGTGCCGTAGTCGAGGATGGTTGGGCCGATCATGGTGACGCCCATGCCGCCGATGGCGATCGGGTTGAAGGCGCCGATCCGGTTCATCTCCTGCTGCAGGATGCGCGCGTCCGGGACGCTCAGGCCGCCGCCGGCGTATTGCTTGGGCCAGGTGGGAACGCCCCAGCCCTTTTCGCCCATGCGCTTCTTCCAGGTGGTCAGGTCGCCGCCCGCAACGCCTTCGCCCTCGGCGGCGGCCATCGCCGCGCCGCCCTTGCCACGCAGCGACTTGGGAAAGTTCGCCTCCAGCCAGGCCCGCGCTTCGCCGCGAAAGCCGTCGACCGCAACCTCGTCCGCCAGAATAGTCATCGCTTGGAAATCCTTGCCGTCAAAATCCGTCCCGGAGCGGCGCTCGCGGGGCGATGGGCCGACTGTAATCTCTCTGGCCAAGCCTCGCCTAGCGTGCCGTGGCGTCACGCCGGCGCCGACGCTCGCAAAGCGCGAACGAAGGTTGACGAGGGCGCTGCGAGGGGCTGATTTGAAAGCGGCTCTCCCTACGCGGAGGCCGCATTTGAGAGGAAGCGCCATGGCCGCCAAGAAATTTCCCGTCGAAGCCAGCCACATCCTGATGTTCGCCCGCTCGGTTGGGGACGACAATCAGGTCTACGCCGACGCGGACTACGCCAAGAAGACCGAGGCCAAGGGCATCATCGCGCCCCCGACCTTCGCCCAGTCCAGCGCCCAGTTCGATCCGGACTACTTCCTACGCCCGAAGATCGGCCAGCCGTGGTTCGGCTCGGGCAAGAACCCGACCGGGATCACCCGCGCGCCTGGTGGCGGCGGTGGAGGCGGGGGTGGCGGCCTGCACGCCGAGCAGCACTTCGAGTACCACCGGCACCTCAAGCCCGGCGACGTGCTGACCGCCACCACCAAGCCCGGCAACACCTGGGAGCGCGAGAGCAAGCGCGCCGGCAAGCTGGTGTTCTCGGAGAGCGTCACCGAATACCGCGATCAGAAGGGCGAACTGGTGATCACCGCGCGCGGCGTTGGCGTGCGCACCGAACGTCCCGTCGACGCCAAGGCTTAGGAGAGAAACGATGGCATTGAGCGCCAAGAAACTGAAGGTGGGCGACACCCACACCGCGCGCCTGGTCGAGGACCTGAAGCGCACCCAGATCGTTCAGTACGCGGGGGCGTCGGGCGACTACAACCCGCTGCACACGGACGAGATCTTCACCACCAAGGTGGCCGGCTATCCGTCGGTGTTCGCCCACGGCATGCTGACCATGGGCATGACCGGCAAGATGCTCACCGACTATGTCGGCGACGCACGGCTGACCAAGTACGGCGTGCGCTTCACCAACCAGGTATGGCCGGGCGACACCCTCGACTCCACCGCGACGGTGAAGGCGATCAATGGCGACAAGGTCGAGCTGGACGTCGAGACCAAGAACCAGGACGGAGTCGTGGTCGTCAGCGGCTACGCCGAGGCGCGCATCGATCCCTAGGGCATGGCGCCGAGGCCTGTGAGGGCGCGACGCCGCATTTGACCTAGATCAACGTCCGACTCCGCGACGCGGCGGCAGCCTCTGCGTTCGACGCCGGTCGAAGTCCGACGGCGTTCGCAGGGGCGGTGCGTCATGGCGTTCGACAACCCACTCGCAGGGGAAATTTGGGCGAGCAAATACCGTTTCGCGCCCGCTTCTAGCGGGGAGGCGCGAGGACCGGGCGACGCCTCGGTCGAGGAAACCTGGGCGCGGGTGGCGCGCGCGCTTTCGGACAAGGAGGCGCCGGCGAAGCGGGCGCTCTGGCGGACGCGCTTCGAGGCCGCGCTCGCCGACTATCGCTTCCTGCCGGCTGGCCGGATCCTGGCCGGCGCGGGGACGGGGCGCAACGTCACCCTGTTCAACTGCTTCGTCATGGGTGAGATCCCCGACGACCTGGGCGCGATCTTCGATCACCTGCGCCAGGCGGCCGTCACCATGCAGCAGGGCGGCGGCGTCGGGATGGATTTCTCCACGCTGCGGCCGTGCGGCGCCTCGGTGCGGGGCGTCGGGGCGGAGGCGTCGGGCCCCTTGAGCTTCATGGCGGTCTGGGACTCGATGTGCAAAACCATCATGTCCGCGGGTCAGCGCCGCGGGGCGATGATGGGCTGCCTGCGCATCGACCATCCCGACATCGAAGCCTTCGTCGACGCCAAGCGCGACCCGCTGGCGCTGCGCAACTTCAACCTCTCGGTGCTGGTCACCGACGCCTTCATGGCCGCGCTGGAAGCGGACGCCGACTGGCCGCTGGCCTTCGAGGGCTGCGTCTCCCGGACCGTCAGGGCCAAGGCGCTTTGGGAGCGGCTGATGCGGGCGACCTACGACGTCGCCGAACCCGGCGTGATCTTCATCGACCGGGTGAACGCGGCCAACAATCTCGCCCACTGCGAGACGATCAGCGCCAGCAACCCCTGCGGCGAGCAGATGCTGCCGCCTTACGGCGCCTGCCTGCTGGGCTCGATCAACCTCGCCAAGCTGGTGAGCGCGCCTTTCGAGCGCGACGCGGCGATCGACGAGGCGGAGTTGGGCGAGCTCACCCACACAGCGGTGCGCATGCTGGACAACGTCATCGACGCCTCGCGCTATCCCCTCGAAGCGCAGAAGCGCGAAGCCAAGTCCAAGCGCCGGATCGGTCTTGGCGTCACCGGCCTGGCCGACGCGCTGGTCTTCTGCGGCGCGCGCTACGGCGAGGAGGCGGCCCTGGCGCTGACCCGGCATTGGCTGGGCGTCATCAAGCGCGAGGCCTACCGGGCGTCGGCCGCCCTGGCCGCCGAGAAGGGCGCCTTTCCGCTCTACGACCCGGCCATGCTGGAACGGCCGAACCTGAAGTCGCTCGACGAGGAGACGCGGACGCTCATCGCGACGAGCGGCCTTCGCAACGGCTGCCTCACCTCGATCGCGCCCACCGGTACGACATCGCTTCTCGCCGGCAATGTCTCCTCGGGCATCGAGCCGGTGTTCGCCTTCGCCTACAGCCGCAAGGTCAAGCAGCCCGATGGCTCGACCCGCGAAGAGGCGGTGGGCGACTACGCCCTGGCCCTCTGGAAGCGCCTCAAGGGCGATGAGCCGCCGCCCGAGCACGCCTTCGTCAGCGCCCAGACCCTGACGCCCGCCGATCACCTCAAGATGCAGGCGGCGGCCCAGGAACTGGTGGACAGCTCCATCTCCAAGACCATCAACTGCCCGGAAGACATCGGCTTCGCCGACTTCGCCGACGTCTACCGCCAAGGCTATCGCCTCGGCTGCAAGGGCCTCACCACCTACCGGCCGAACGCGGTGACCGGATCTGTGCTGCAGGTGGCGCCGACGGCGGAGAAGCCAGCGCCCGCGCCGTTGACGCTGGCCGCGCGGCCCGAAGCGCTGGAGGGGGCGACCTACAAGATCAAATGGCCCGAGAGCGCCCACGCCGTCTACGTGACCATCAATGACGCCGAGATCGACGGCGAGCCGCGGCCGTTCGAGATCTTCGTCAATTCCAAGAACATGGAGCACTACGCCTGGACGCTCGGCCTGACGCGGATGATCTCCGCCGTCTTCCGCCGGGGCGGCGATGTCTCCTTCGTTCCGGAGGAACTGAAGGCGGTGTTCGACCCGCGCGGCGGCGGCTGGGTGGGCGGGCGCTATGTGCCCTCGCTGCTGGCGGCGATCGGCGGCGTCATCGAGCGTCACCTGGCGACCCTGGGTCCGGCCCGGGAGGTGGGCGAAGTCACTGCGCCGCCGGCGCCGCTCCTCGCGCGCCGCGGCCCGTCGTCGACCTGTCCCCGCTGCGGCGGCCAGGACCTGCTGCACAAGGAAGGATGCGACACCTGCATGGAGTGCGGCTATTCGAAGTGCAGCTAGCGCGGCGCCCACCTAAGACGGCGTCGGCCGGCGGCTGGACTTCGAAGAGGCGTCAACCCATGACCGATCCCTACGCCGGCTATCAGCGATTGGCCTTTGACCGACCGCGTCCGCGGGTCCTGCGGGTGGCGATGAACAATCCGGAGCGCCTCAACGCCGCCGACGCGGCGATGCACGCAGAGCTGGCGCAGATCTGGCTGGACGCCGACCGCGACGAGAGCGTCTCGGCGATCATCCTCACCGGCGTCGGCCGCGCCTTCTCCGCCGGCGGCGACTTCGGGATGATCGAAGAGATCATCGAGGACTTTCCGACCCGCGCCCGGGTCATGCGCGAGGCGCGGGACATGGTCTACAACCTGATCAACTGCTCCAAGCCGGTGGTGAGCGCCATCCGCGGGCCGGCGGTCGGCGCGGGCCTCGTCTGCGGCCTCCTGGCGGACATCTCCATCGCCACGCCCGAGGCCAGGATCATCGACGGCCACACGCGGCTCGGCGTCGCGGCCGGCGACCACGCGGCGATCGTCTGGCCGCTGCTCTGCGGCATGGCCAAGGCCAAGTACTACCTGCTGCTCTGCGAGACCCTGACCGGCGCCGAGGCCGAACGGATCGGCCTCATCTCGGCGCTGGCGAGCGAGGCGGAGCTCGACGCCAGGGCCGAGGAGATCGCCGGGCGCCTCGCCGACGGCGCCCCCAGCGCCATCCGCTGGACAAAGTACGCCCTCAACAACTGGCTGCGCAGCGCCGGCCCGACCTTCGACGCCTCCCTGGCGCTGGAGTTCCTGGGCTTCACCGGACCCGAAGCTCGCGAAGGTCTCGCCTCCCACAAAGAGAAACGCTCGCCGAACTTCCCGAAGTAGGGCGCGGCGAGGAGTTCTAGACTCCGCGCCGCCGCCGCCTGCAGAGTGGCGGCCATGTACATCGCTGACCAGGCCCGCCTGACGCCGGACAAGCCGGCCATGATCGCCGCCGAGAGCGGCGCGCTGATCACCTACCGCGAGCTCGACGAGCGCTCGAACCGGCTGGCGCAGTTCCTCCACGCCCAGGGCCTACGGCGCGGCGACCACATCGCCATCCTGATGGAGAACAACCTGCGCTACCCGGAGGTGGCGTGGGCGGCGTTCCGCTCGGGCCTCTACATCACCGCCGTCAATCGCTACCTGCCGCCGGACGACGCCGCCTACATCGTCGGCGATTGCCAGGCCAAGGCGATCGTCAGCTCGTTCGACCGGCGGGACCTCGCCAGCGCCCTGGCGCCGCTGATCCCGGACTGCCGGGTCCGGCTGATGGTCGACGGAACCATCGACGGCTGGGCCTCGTACGAGAACGCGATCGCCGCCTTTCCCGCCAAGCCGCTGGCGAAGGAATGGATGGGCGATGTCATGCTCTATTCCTCGGGGACGACCGGGCGTCCCAAGGGCATCCTGCGACCGTTGCTGGACAAGACGGTGGCCGAGGGGTTCGAGCTGCGCCAGAGCGTCAACCGCTACGGTTTCTCGTCCGACACCGTCTATCTCTCGCCCGCGCCCCTCTATCACGCCGCCCCGCTGGGCTACGTGACCAACGTTCTGGGCTGGGGCGGCACGGTGGTGATGATGGAGCGGTTCGACGCCGAGGCGGCCCTGCGCTTCATCGAGCAGTACCGGGTGACCCACAGCCAGTGGGTGCCCACCATGTTCGTGCGCATGCTGAAGCTGGCCGAGGAGGCCCGGCGGACCTACGACCTCTCATCGCACCAGGCCGCCATCCACGCCGCCGCGCCGTGTCCGGTGGACGTCAAGCGGCGGATGATCGAGTGGTGGGGACCGATCCTCTACGAATACTACGCCGGCACCGAGGGGACGGGCGCCACCACCATCGACAGCCACGACTGGCTCGCCCATCCAGGCTCGGTGGGCCGCGCGGCGCTGGGGGTGCTGCACATCTGCGACGACGAGGGAAACGAGCTTCCGAACGGCGAAGCCGGTCTCGTCTACTTCGAGCGCGAGGCGATGACCTTCGCCTACCACAACGACGCGGCCAAGACGCGCGCCGCCCAGCACCCTGCCCACGACAACTGGATGAGCTTGGGCGACGTCGGCTACGTGGACGACGAGGGCTATCTCTACCTCACCGACCGCAAGGCCTTCATGATCATCTCGGGCGGCGTGAACATCTACCCGCAAGCCATTGAAGATATGCTGATCCTTCATCCACTGGTCGGCGACGTGGCGGTGTTCGGCGTGCCGGACGAGGAGATGGGCGAGGCGGTCAAGGCGGTGATCGAGCCGGCGCCGGGCGTCACGCCATCGGACGAGCTGGGGCGGGAACTCTTGGCCTTCGCCCGCGAGCGCCTGGCCCACTACATGGCGCCCCGCTCGATCGACTTCATCGTCGAGATGCCGCGCCTGCCCACGGGCAAGCTCTACAAGCGCCATCTGCGTGACGCCTACTGGGCCGAACGCGCCAGCCCGGCGAAGATCTAGGCGAACTGGTAGCGGATCGGCAGCTTCTTGAGCCCGTTGACGAAGTTGGCCTGCGAGAGCTGCGCCTGGCCGGCCAGTTCCACCGATTTCAGCCGGGGCAGCAGCTCCTCCCACAATATGCGCATCTCCATCTTCGCCAGATGCTGGCCAAGGCAGAGGTGGGCGCCGTAGCCGAAGGCGAGGTGCCGGTTGGGGTTGCGGTCGACGCGGAACTCGAAGGGATCTTCGAACACCTCCTCGTCGCGGTTGCCGGAGGGGTAGCAGAGCATCAGCCAGTCGCCCTTGGCGATCTGCTTGCCGCGAAGCTCGGTGTCGACCGCGGCGCTGCGCATGAAATGGCGCACCGGCGTCGTCCAGCGGATCGATTCGTCGACGAGGCCGCCGATCAGCTCGGCGTTGGCCTTGACCTTGGCCAGTTCCGCCGGCCGCTCGGCCAGGGCCCAGAGCGCGCCGGCGGTGGAGGAGGAGGTGGTGTCGTGCCCGGCCGTGGCGATGATCAGATAGTAGGAGACGGCGTCGAAGGCCGAGATCTGCTGGCCGTCGACCTTGGCGTTGGCGATCACGCTGGCCACGTCGTCCACTGGATTTGCCCGACGAGATTCGGTCAGCGTATTGAAGTAGTTGAAGAAGTCCGTCAGCACCGCCTGCATGGCCGCCGCTTGCGCCGCCGGGCTCTCATCCTCGCCCTTGCGCTTGAGGTCCGGGTCGGTGGAGCCGAACATCTCCTGCGTGAGCTTCAGCATGCGCGGCTCGTCGGCCCTGGGCACGCCCAGGATCTCTATGATCACGCGCAGGGGATAGTGCAGGGCGACCTCGTTGACGAAGTCGCACTCGCCGCCCAGCGCCTCCATCCGCGCCACCGCCTCGCGCGCCAGTTCGCGGATGCGCCCCTCCAGCCCGCGGATGTTCTGGGGCATGAACCACGCCTGGGTGAGGGCGCGGTACTTCATGTGGTCGGGCTCGTCCATCTGCACCAGGGTGTAGAGGAGCGGGCGGCCCGCCGCGCGCGCCTGGCGCCCGCGCTCCACGGCCTGATGGGGCGCGAGGGTCGAGGGGTAGTCGCCATAAGGGAAGAGCGTGTTGTCTTTGCTCACTTCCAGGATGTCGGCGTGCTTGGTGACCACGAAGAAGGGATCGAACCCGGGTATCTCCGCCCGCGCCACCGGTTCGTGCTTGCGCAGCCAGGCGTAGGCGCCCTGCAGGCGGGGCGTATCGGCGTGCGCCTTGGGGTCGACGACGGTGGCGACGGCGGTCTCAAGTTCGGTCGGCATGGGCCTCTCCCGGGTGACCGAAGAACCATGCTTCAGGGCGCCGCCCGTTGTCGAGCGCCGCGCCGTGCGGCGCTTGACGGGCGCGACAAGCCGCGTTGGATGAATTATCCCAATGAGGACAAAGCGAACGAAGCGGCGTCTTAGGCGGGCGACGAGGACGAACCCCGCCAGGCGCGGCTCAGGTTGAGAGGATAAGACGCATGGAGTTCAAACCAGGATCGCGCTGGAAAAGCGCGGTGTGCGACACCGAGGTGGTGGTGGTGCGCCCGCCCAAGGCGCCGCTCTCGCTGGAGTGCGGCGGCCACCCGATGGTCGCGCACGCCGAGGCCAAGCCCGAGGGCCTGGCGGTGGCCGCTGACCACTCGGCCGGAACCCAGCCCGGCAAGCGGTTCGCGGACGAGGCGAGCGGCCTGGAGGTTCTCTGCACCAAGGGCGGCGGCGGGTCGCTCTCGATCGACGGCCAGGCGCTGGCCGCGAAGGAAGCCAAGAAGCTTCCGGCCTCGGACTAGGTTCGCCGATGCACACCGCGCTGCTGCTGGAGATGGCGGCCGAGGCCTTCCCGGATCGGACGGCCACCGGGCCGATCGACGGCGGGGTCACCTGCGCCGAGCTCGCCGCCCGCGCCAGGGCCGGGGGGGTCTGGCTGGACGGCCTCGATGCGATCACCGTGGTCTTCATCGGCCTCAACGGGCCGACGCTGCCGGTGGCGCTGTTCGCCAGCGCCGAGATCGCCCGCCCGTTCGCGCCGCTCAACTACCGCCTGCCCGACGCCGATCTGCGCAAGCTCCTTGCCCGCACGGCCCCCTCGGTGGCCATCGTCGACGACGACATGGTGGGGCGCGTTCGCGGCGTGGAAGGCGTCATTCTGGTCACCCGCAGCGAGTTCGAGGCGATTTGCCTGGATCCGAAGAACCGCGAGGCCGAGCGTCCGGCCGCCGACCACGACGTGGCCGTCCTCCTCTTCACCAGCGGCACCACCGGCGAGCCCAAGGTCGCCGTGCTGCGGCACCGGCACTTGGCTTCCTATGTCATCGCCACGGTGGAGTTCATGAGCGCCGACGAGGATGAGGCGACCCTCGTCTCGGTGCCGCCCTATCACGTGGCTGGCGTCGCCGCGATCCTCACCACCCTCTACGCTGGCCGCCGCCTCGTCTACCTGCCGAATTTCACCCCCGAGGCCTGGGTCGACTTGGCGGCTCAGGAGAAGATCACCCAGGCGATGCTGGTGCCGACCATGCTGGGCCGCATCCTGGACGTCCTGGATGTGCTGGAGCGGCGGGGCGAGCATCTGCCGGCGCTCCGTTCGCTCTCCTATGGCGGTGGGCGCATGCCGCAGGCGGTGATCGAGCGGGCCATGCAGGTCTTGCCGCACGTGGACTTCACCAACGGCTATGGCCTCACCGAGACCAGCTCGACGGTGGCGGTGCTGGGCCCCGACGACCATCGCGCCGCGATCACCTCCGCCGATCCGGCGGTGCGCCGGCGCCTCGGCTCCGTCGGCCGCCCGCTTCCCTCGGTGGAGCTGGAGATCCGGGATCCGGAGGGGAAGGTGCTGGGTCCGAACCAGTCGGGCGAGGTTTTTGTCCGCGGCGAGCAGATCAGCGGCGAATACCTCCACCGCAAGGTGATCTCCGACGACGGCTGGTTCGCCACCCACGACGCCGGCTGGATAGACGACGAGGGCTATCTCTTCGTCGAGGGGCGGCTGGACGACGTGATCGTGCGCGGCGGCGAGAACATCTCGCCTGGCGAGATCGAGGATGTGCTGAGGGCCCATGCCAGCGTCGCCGACGTTGCCGTGCTGGGCCTGCCCGACGACCAGTGGGGCGAGCGTGTCGCCGCCGTCGTGGTGTGCCGGGGCGCTCAGCCGCCGACCGAAGAGTTGGCGGGGTTGGTGAAGTCGAAGCTCCGCTCGACCAAGACGCCGGAGGTGTGGGAGTTCCGGGACGCGCTGCCCTACAACGACACCGGCAAGCTGCTGCGCCGCCAGCTCAGGGCCGAGATGACTAAACCCACCGAGCGGCTCGCCGCCGTCTGAACCGGCGGGAGGTGAGCGTGACGTCACGGCGTCCGGCCAAAGGCGCATCCGCTACAGACCGGCTCCTGCGCGACCTCGTCGACCTGGAGGGCGCCGGGATGCTCGTCACCGAGCTCACCGGCGCGGCCGCGGCGCCGATCTCGCCCACTGGCGCGGGCGTCGTCCGCGTCGGCGTGCACCGCCAGGGTCCGCTCCCTGTGGAGGGCCTCAAGCCCTTCGACATCCTGCTGACCGCCGACGCCACCGCGCCGCGCCAGTGGGTGAGCCTGCCGCCGGATCGTATCGACGAAGCCGTCGAGGGCCTCAAGGCCCAGGTCGCGCGCCAGCCCGCCGCCGCCGCGGTCGCCGCCCAGATCCTGCGGATGACGCTGAAGCTTTCCTTCGACCAGTCGCTGGCGCTGGAATCGCTCGGCTATTCCATGCTGCTGGCGTCCGAGGGCTTTCGGGCCTGGCGCGCGGCGACGCCGGCCCGCGACCGGCCCGCCGAGAATGGCCCGCGGGTCCGCATCGACCAGGCGGATGGGCGTCTTGGCCTTCGCCTCAGCCGGCCGGCCAGCCGCAACGCCTTCGACGCGCGCATGCGCGATGAGCTGACCGAGGCCCTGACCTTCGCCCTCGAGCACCCTGACGCGCCCGCCGTCGAGCTCAGCGGCGATGGGCCGGCGTTCAGCGCCGGGGGCGACCTGGAGGAGTTCGGTCGCGCCACCGACGCCGGCGCCGCGCACCTGATCCGCACCCTGCGCTCGCCAGCTAGGCTCGTGCGCCAGCTGGGCGATCGGCTGACCGCCCGGGTGCAGGGCGCGTGCGTCGGCGCGGGGATCGAGGTGACGGCGGCGGCGGCCCGCCTGATCGCCCGGTCGGACGCCTTCTTCCGCCTGCCGGAGGTTTCCATGGGGCTGATTCCCGGCGCCGGCGGCACAGCCTCGATCCCGCGCCGGATCGGCCGGCGAGGCGCCTGCTACATGGCCATCTCGGGCGCCGACATCGATCTCGACACCGCGCTGGCCTGGGGCCTGGTCGACGCGGCGGAACCGGCCTGATGAGCCCGATCGCCGCCGCGCTCTTAGCGCTCAGCGAGAAGATCGCGGGTCTGACTGAGCAGCTCGGCCGGCGCGTCAAGGTCGCGGACCTGAACATCACCGATCGGCGCGGCGAGCTGGCGCTGGCGCCGCCCGGCGTTCGCTCGCCCAACGGCGCCTGCCGCCTGGTCCAGGCTTCCGACGGCTGGATCGCGGTCAACCTGGCGCGGGACGAGGACCGGGACCTGATCCCCGCCTGGCTGGAGCGCGAAATCGCCGCCGATCCCTGGGCCTCGATCATACGGCTCGCCCGGCGGCGGGCGTGCGCCGACCTCCTGGCCGCCGCTTGCCTGCTTGGGTTGCCGGTGGCGCGGGTAGGGGAGGCGGTCTCGCCGACCCTCCAGCCGCCGCTGATCCGGATGGGTGCGCCGGCGGCGGACCCTCGCCGGAGTCCGGTGCGCGTCGTCGACCTTTCGGCGCTCTGGGCGGGGCCGATGTGCGGCGCGATCCTCGCCGCAATGGGCGCCTCGGTGGTCAAGGTGGAGAGTCTGCGCCGGCCCGATCCCACCCGCACCGCGACGCCGCCGTTCTACGCCCGCCTCAACGGCGGCAAGGCCGAGCTGGCGCTCGACCTGACGGCGCCGGACGGGCAGGCGAGGCTGCGGGACGAGATCCAGGCGGCGGACGTGCTGATCACCGGCGCTCGGCCCCGGGCCTTCGCCTCGCTGGGCCTGGTCCCTGACGCCGTTTTCGGGGCCAACCCCTCGCTCGTCTGGGTGGCGATCACCGGCTACGGCTGGACCGGGCCGGGCGCCCTGCGGGTGGCGTTCGGCGACGACGCGGCGGCCGCCGGCGGCCTCGTCCGCTGGACGAGCGCCGGCGCGCCGCGGTTCCTGGGCGACGCCCTGGCCGACCCGGTCACCGGCCTGATGGCCGCTGTCGGCGCTCTCAAGGGCCTGACCCAGGACGGCGGGGTGCTGGTCGACGCCGCCCTCGCGCGCTGTGCCGCAGGGGCCGCCGCC
>JBIOEF010000021.1:0-37281 GCA_044445785.1 Caulobacterales bacterium | reverse complement strand
GAAGCGGATCGCCGGCTGGATCGTGGCGACCCTGCGTGCGCCGGAGGACGAGGTCGCTTTGACCAAGACCAAGGCGCAGACCGAAGCCTTCTGTCGCCGCTTCCCGGTGCCGGGAATCGCCTAGAGCTTCTTCCTCAGGTACTCGACGACCACGTAGCCGATCAGCGCGGACACGATCCCGATGGCGAAGTTGGTAGTCGTCAGGATGTCGCGGACCGCGAAGGCCCAGGTCTTGCCGCCGGCGCTGTTGGCGCGGGTGAATTCGCCCATCAAGAGGTTGGAATAGAACAGGAAGATGATGAAGCCGGTCTCGATCGCCGCGCGCAGCACCGGTCCCAGCCGTCCGGGCTTCTCGGCGGCCGGGCTTTCAGCCAGCCCCGCCTCAGACGCGTCTTCCATAGTCCCCTCCACGCCGCCTGGGATTCGGCCCGACGTTCCCCTCTTGTCGCGCCCGCCCCGTTGCGCCTCAAGGAATATCGGAGGGCGACGGACTAGTCGCTGGGCGCTCGTGGCCAGGCGGAGCCTTAATCCGCCCCTAACCAGCTTCCGCAACCGAACCGCAAGGGCCGGCATGCTCAAGTGCGCCACGCGACGGCAGGAACCGATTGTAATCTCGAATGGAATTCATCCGCACCTACCTCGGCGAAGTGGTCGATTTCGGCGTCGCCTTCGGCTGGATGAGCCTGCTTTTCGTCGCCATGGAGACCCTCTGTCCGCGTGATGGGGTCAGGATATCGGCCGCCTCGCGATGGCGGGCGATCCGCATCTGGCTGGTCTATGTGCCGATCATCACGCTGATCGGGCACGGCCTGCTCCAGATCTGGGCGCCGCTGGGAGTGAAGCCGCTGCTGCCGGACCTCGCGCCAGCGGGCCTGCCGCGGCCCCTGGGCGTGCTGATCGCGGCGCTGGCCGCCGCCTTCATCGGTGATTTCTTCTACTACTGGTGCCACCGCGCCCAGCACCGGTTCCTCTGGCGGTTCCACGCCGTGCACCACTCGGTGCGGGAGATGAGCGGGGTCAGCGGCTATCACCACGTGAGCGAGGAGCTCTTCAAGTTCGCGCTCTACTCGGTTCCCCTGGCGTTCTTCATCGACGATCCCTTCGCCTGGCCGGTGCTGGGCGGGCTCCTGGCCTGGCAGGGCAACTACCTGCATTCGGCGACGCGGCTCAATTTCGGACCGCTTGGCCGCTACTTCGCCGACAACCGGTTTCACCGCATCCACCACTCGATCGAGCCGCAGCACGTCGACCGGAACTTCGGCGTTTTCACCACCCTCTGGGACGAGCTCTTCGGCACCGCCCATCACCCGGCGGCGGATGAGTGGCCCGCAACCGGCGTCGCGGACTTCCCCGAACCCAGATCGATCGGCGAATATCTGGCGGCGCCGTTCGTCCATGGGGCGACGACGCCCGCGCGGCCGATCCTTGACTTTCCGGCCCTCACCGACAATAACCCGCGCCTTCCGCCGCCGGGCCTGCCCGCTGGCGCGATGATCCATGACGGGTGACGCGAAGCCGCCGTTGCAATCGTCCCTTCAAGCCCGAAGGGACCGGCCCGGGTCGAGTTGAAAGACGACGACGCATGTCCAAGCGCCATTCGGCGAAGTACAAGATTGACCGGCGTATGGGCGAAAACCTCTGGGGCCGCCCGAAATCCCCGATCAACTCACGCTCCTACGGCCCCGGCCAGCACGGCCAGCGGCGCAAGTCCAAGGTCTCCGACTTCGGCCTGCAGCTCAGAGCCAAGCAGAAGCTGAAGGGCTACTACGGCAACCTCACCGAAAAGCAGTTCGCGCGCACCTACGCCGAGGCCGCCCGGCGCAAGGGCAACACCTCCGAGCACCTGATCTCGCTCTTGGAAAGCCGGCTGGACGCCATCGTCTACCGCGCCAAGTTCGTTCCCACGCCCTTCGCCGCGCGCCAGTTCGTCAACCACGGCCACGTGATGGTCAACGGCCGGCGGGTGAACATCCCCTCGTTCCGCGTGAAGCCCGGCGACACGGTCCAGGTGCGCGAGCGCTCGCGCAACATGGCGCTGGTGCTGGAGGCGATGCAGCTGGCAGAGCGGGACGTGCCGGACTACATCGAGATCGACGCCAAGGCGATGACCGCCAAGTATCTGAGGATGCCGGAGCTGGCCGAGGTGCCCTATCCGGTGAAGATGGAACCCAACCTCGTCGTCGAGTTCTACGCCTCGTAAGCGGCGCGGGCGTCGCTAAGCCCGGCCGATCGCGATCAGCCGCAAGACCAGCGTCACCAGGCCGCCCACCGTCGGATAGAAGGTGAGGGCAAAGCCCATGCTGCGCGCCGCAGCGCCATGGGCGTAGCCGAAGGCGAAGAGCGTGCGTCCGCCCAGGAAGGCGCTGCCCAGCAGCAGCGGCAGCGCCAGCTGACCGGCCGGCAGAACCAGCGCCAGGCCGCCATAGACGCCCAGCGCCAGCACCGCCTGCTCCAGGGTGTTGGCCAGGATCGCGCGCGGAATGCGCACGGCGGCGCTCTCGGTGGTGAGGCCGGCGCCGTCGATGTCGTCGGCCGAGAAGAAGCGCCGATTGGCCACCACGCCGATCACGGCCGCCAGTGTCGTCAGCGGTCCGATCCCGGCCGCGGCGGCCACCACCAGCCGGTCCTGCAGGGTTGCACCGAGGCCGAGGGCGAGACCGGGCGCGCCGGCGAGGCCATACGAGAAGAGCGCCAGGGTCAGCGCCAGGGCGGCGCCCATGCCAAGCGCCACGCCCGCCTGCGCCGGCTCATGAGGTCACCAGGCTCGGCAGCGCCGCCGCCTGGCCGCGGTACGGCCACCAGGGCGACTGGAAGACGGCCAGCGCGACGACGAAGGCCAGCGCGGCGCCCGGCGCGCCCAGCAGTCCCGCCAGCAGCGCCGCGCCCGCGGCCGCATGGCCCCAGCCGAACGCCTTGCGCTCGATGATCCAGACCAGCGCCAGGGGCGCCAGCGGCGCCAGGTCGTACTGGTGCGCGTAGGGCGTCAGGCAGAGGCCGCCGACGATGAGCCCCGTCAGGTTCCGCCCCGTGACCGCGATATAGATTCCGAGCAGCCCCAGCGCCGCGCTCCAGAGCGGGCTTGCGATCAGCGCCGAGGGATTGATGCGGTCCGTCCCAGGGGCGATGGCGCTGAATGAGGTCAGAGCGTGCGGCCACTCCAGCCAGAGCCCGGGTCCGAAGACGAAGCTCGCCAGGATCATCGCCAGGCCGGCGATCATCGCCCAGCGCACGGCGCGCCAGTGGCCCCAGAGCACGATGGGGGCCAGGATCATCATCTGCGGCTTGATGCAGGTAGCGATGGCGAAGAGCACGCCGGCCAGCGCCGGGCGCTTTTCCAGCATCAGCCAGCCGCCGATCATCGCTGCCCCGACCATCAGCGATGTCTGGCCGGGCGCCACCGCCAGCACCACCGGCGGGACGATGAAGAGCACCGCGCTCGCCCAGACCGGCCGGATCAGGTGCGCGGCGGCGAAGACGAAGAGCCCGGCGCCAAGTCCCGTCCACAGCGGATAGGCGAGGGCGAGGGGCAAGAGCGAGAATGGGTAGGCGAGCAAGAGGAACGTCGGCGGATAGGCGAAGGGCCAGGCGCCGGTGACGTGCAGGCTCGCCTTCAGCTGGACGATCAGCTGCGGATCGTAGGGCGCCGACCAGTGCCGCGCGGCGGTCCAGAAGACGTAGAAGTCCGCCGGCTTGACGTGGGCGTGCCAGGCCGCGAAGCCGGCCGCCAGGACGAACGCCGCCAGCGCCAGGCCGAGGCGCAGGGCCAGCGCCTTGGAGGGCGGCTGAGCGGCGGGCAAGGGGGTCATGCGCCGCCGCCTCGCGCGCCGACGGGTTGCAAGGGCGCCAGCGAACCGGCGTTCTCTGCCGCGTCCCCTCGGAACGGCCACCAGCGCGACTGGAAGAGCGCGATGGCGACCAGGAAGGCGAGGACGGCGGCCGGCGTCGCCACCAGGCCCGCCAGCAGGGCGCCGCCGGCGCCGGCGTGGCCCCAGCCCAGCTTCTTGCGCTCGAACAGCCAGCTCGCCGCGAGGGGAGCCAGCGGCGCGAGGTCATAGGCGTGGGCGTAGGGCGTCAGGCAAAGCGCCCCGCCGATCAGGCCCACCAGGTTGCGCGAGCTCCAGGCCAGGTAGACGCCGAACACCGCCAGCAGTCCCGCCCAATAGGGGCCGGGCAAGAGCGCCGAGGGATTGGCCCGGTCGGTGGCCGGTACGAGGGCGCTGAAGGCCGCCAGGGCGTGCGGCCATTCGAGCCAGCGCTGGAAGCCGAACACCAGGCTCGCGGCGACGATCGCGCCCCCGGCGCCGGCCATCCAGCCAAGCGTCCGCCAGCGGCCCCAGAGCACAATGGGCGCCAGGATCATCATCTGTGGCTTGATGCAGGCGGCGATTGCGAAGAGCACGCCGGCCAGCGCCGGGCGCTTTTCCAGCATCAGCCAGCCGCCGATCATCGCCGCGCCGATCGGCAGCGACGTCTGGCCAAGCTCGGCGGCGAAGAACACCGGCGGGGCGACGATCAGCACCGCCGCCGCCCACGACGGCCGGATCAGGCAGCTGGCGGCGAAGATGAAGAGCGCCGAGGTCACGCCGGCCCAAAGCGGATAGGCGAGCTGCAGCGGCAGGAGGGCGAAGGGGTAGACGAAGATCAGGAACGTCGGCGGATAGGCGAAGGGCCAGACGCCGTGCAGGTGGATCTGTGCTTCCAGCTGCGTGACGACGGCCGGATCGTACGGCGCCCGCCAATGCCGCGCGGCGGCCCAGAAGACGTCGAAGTCCGGCGCGCCATGGCCGCTTCGCGCCGCCGCCAGTCCCGCGGCGATGACGAAGGTCGCCAGCGCCAGCAGGAGGCGCAGGCGCATGTCGGGGGTGAGGCGGCTGGCCAGCCCGGTCGATGTCATGGCCGCGTCCTCGCCGGCGCGCGTTGAAGTCAGCGCCTTTATCGGCCTTCGGGACCTAAGAAAGTCTTTGCCGCGCCCTTTTTCGCCGGCCGATCCTGTGCGTCATTAGGCGCGTGAATCGCCGCTTCCTCCTCCTGGCCGGCCTCCTCGCCCTGGCCGCCTGCGCCAGCGTCCCGCCGCCGGTGGCGGCGCCGGCGGGAGCGGGCTTCGAACTGCTCGAGCCGATCATCGCCGCCAGCGCCGGCGGCGATGGCGTCACCATCCGCGTCGCTTCGCACGGCTGCACGGCCAAGGGCGACTTCGCCATCTATGTCGAGAAGAAAGGCGCCGGCGCCACGGTGGCGTTCGGGCGCAAGCGCGTCGATGTCTGCAAGAGCGCCGGCGCGGGCCCGGTGGAGCTCACCTTCACCTACGCCGAACTGGGCGTAGATCCGAAGGCGCCGCTCTTCCTGATGAACCCGTTAGGTCGGACGGGGCCCTAGGCCGCCAGCACGCCCTGGTCGATCAGGTAGGGCTTCAGTTCGCCCGCCTGGAACATCTCGCGGATGATGTCAGAGCCGCCGACCAGCTCACCCTTCACGTAGAGCTGCGGAATCGTCGGCCATTCGGAGAAGCTCTTGATTCCCTGGCGCAAATCATCGCTCTGCAACACGTCGACGCCGACGAAGTCGACACCGAGATGATCCAGGATCTGCACCGTCACAGCCGAGAAGCCGCACTGCGGCTGGTCGGGCACGCCCTTCATGAACAGCACCACCGGATTGTCTTCGATGGTCTTGGCGATGAAGGCGTGGATCGCGGGGGCTTCGGCGGTGTCGCTCACGGGGCGGCCTTTGCGTTGGGAACGAACTTGGTCAGCAGAGAGCTAGGAAGCCGCGCCCCCCCGGTCAAGCGCTGCGGCGCTCGCTGCGGCGTTCGGCGCCCGAAGCGCGCTCGGCGGAAAAGCGCGCCATCTCGATCTGGGCGCTGGCCGCGGCGGGCAGATCCCGCTCGGTGATTTCGGCCAGGCTGGTGAGGTGCGGAGGGTCGAAGACGCTCACCTGCACGGTGGCCAGGGAGGGTTCGGTGAGGGCGTAGCCCAGGCAAAGCTGCTCGGCGCTCCAGCCCGGCGTCGCCGAGAGGAAGGCGTAGGAGCCGGCGCTGGCCAGCGGATTGCGCTTGGCGAACCAGCCGGGTCTGGCCTGGGCGTGCGCGGCCTCGGCCAGGGGGTCGACCTCGGGCGGATGGGGATCGCAGCCGATCACCGCCATCTGCTGCTCGACCGCGGTGCGGATCAGGTGCCGCTCGCGCCAGCCGGAGAGGATGTTGAACGAGGTGATCAGCGCATCGAAGGCGCCGTTGCGGACGTGGTCGGTGAGGAGATCGCTCTCGCCGGCGACCCCCAGGCTCCGCACCCGTCCCTGATCTTTCAAGAGCCGCATCGCCGCCGGAATGCCGCTCTGGCGCGAGGGATCTGCGTTAACGCTGATCAGGTCCAGATCGCCAAGGCCCGCCTCGCTGATCACCTCGCCGACCGCATCGGCCAGGTGGGCCGCGTCGTCTGCTTCGTCGATGCGCAGGGCGATGAACAGCAGCCGTCGCTGGACCGAAGCGGCGCCCATGGCGAAGCCCTTCAGCAGGGCGGGCGAAGGGTGGATGAATTCGAAGGCGTTGACGCCCTCCTCGAAGGCGGCGTGGATCAGGTCGCGCCAGTCGTTGGCCGAGCGCTCGTCGCCTTCTCCATGGAGGGCCAAGGAGAGCGCCGAGATGGCCATTCCGGTGTGCGAGAAGGGTCGGTAACGCATTGCCCGTCAGGTCCCCGCCGGCGCGCCGGTTTCCAGGGCCAGGGCGTGCAGTTCGCCGCCGACCTTGCCCTTCAGCGCCGCGTAGACCAGCTTGTGCTGACGCAGCCTGGGGAGCCCCGCGAAAGCGCTCGAGGTGATTCGCGCACGGTAGTGATCGCCGTCGCCTGCCAGATCCTCGATGCGGATCTCAGCGTCCGGAAACGCTCGGCGCAGTTCGGCCTCCAGATCGGCGGCGGCCATGGGCATCCTCAGGAGCTCCTCGAACGTCAATCAGTGAATGAAAACCGTTAACAAGCCCTGCAAGCGGCGAATTCGTGGCGCGCAAAAAAACAGAACAAGGCGTGTGGCGATCGGACGCGCCTCTAAACACCAACGAACCTGTGGGTTAAGCTTTCGGTTACTCTCTTTATGGCTGGAAAGGAGGCTCGGGCGCGATATATTGTGCCTGCTGGAGGGACGGCCGTTTGCTGCGTCGAATCCTAGTCATCGCCCTGCTGGTCGGACTAAGCGCCTGCGGCGGCATGCGTTCGCCCGTCGCCTTGCTCCTGCCCCATCGTCATCACCATCCCACGGCCGAGGCCGCCGCAACGACGCCGGCGCCGCCGGCGCCCAAGCCCGCCGAGGGACTCTGGGCGATCCTTGATCCGGGCTGTCCCAAGCCCAACGCCGCCAATATCCACGCCTGGCCCAAGTGCGCCTCGCCGTTCTGGATCAGCCGTGACAAGGCCCTGGTGGTCCGCTCGGCGACCGGCAAGACCCGCTCGCTGATCGACGCCAGTTTCGCCGCCGACTACAGCCTCGCGCCCGGCAATCCGATGATCGCCCAGGTGGGCACCGAGAAGGACGGCTACCTGTTCCTCGCCCTCACCGACCTTTCCGAGGACGACCAGGGCCGGCTGATCGGCGCGGTCGGCGCCGCGGTCGCCTGTCCCAAGCCCTCCGGCGGCGGGCTGGCGATCAAGCCGAACCTGAACGGCTGCGAGACGGAATCGCTGGACACGGTGCGCAAGGCCGCCGCCGAGACGCTGCAGGATCGCTCGACCCTGACCGAAGTCGCCTGGATCGCCCCCGGTGCGCCTTCGGGCGCGCCCTGAGGCGCCGCCCTTGACCCCGACCGCCTGCTCCTCGCGCTCAGCGCCCTGATGCTGCTGGGCGCCTGCAACGTGGTGGTGACCAAGACGCCGCTCTTCACCGCCGCCGACGAGGCAGGCGCGCCGCCGCTGCGCCCCGGCGTGTGGCTGATCTTCACCGACGGCGATTGCAAATTCGACGAAAGCCGCCCGCTCCTCCAGTGGCCTGAGTGCGCCGGCGGGGCGATCGTCAAACAGGGCGAGATCGCCGGCCACGACCGCAAGGCGGACAAGGACGTCTGGGAGCACGACCCGTTCATCTTCGCCGCCGGCGATCCCAGGATCGCGCAGATCCTCACGACCGAGAACATCAGCGTTGACGCCAGCGCCACCGCCAGCGGCGGGGCGACCGCGTCGGCCTCATCGTCCGGCGGCGGCCAGACGCAATCCTACGCCTACGCCGCGGCGCGTCCGACCAAGACCGACGCCGACGGCAAGATCACCGCCATCACCTTCTGGGAGGTTCTCTGCGGCCCGCCGCCGCCGAAGAACAAGAAGGGCGAGGACACCGCCATGGGCACCATGAAGCCGCTGCCTGGCATGGAGATGAAACCCGGCGACGCCATGTGCACCACCACCTCGACCAAGGCCCTGCGGGGCGCCGCCAGGGCCAGCGAAGCCTGGAAGGAAAAGGCGCTCAACGCCCACTGGGTGCGCGACGGCGAAAAGTAATACCCCGCTCATCCACTCGCTCACGGGATAAGCGGAAGTACTGGTTGAGAGATCACGAAAACGAGAGCATTGTTCACGCGTCCGTGATGGGAGTGAGCGATGCGCTGGACCGTTGTTGTTCTCGTCGTCGTCTCATTGGCCGGGTGCAGGAAAGGGACGCTCTCCGGCGATTCTGACCATCATGGCCGATACGTCGGCATCGGCATCTACGAGCCGCAGGCGCCTTGGACAAAGATGGTCGCCGCTCAGCAGCCGGCGCCGAGCGCCGCGGCCAAGAGCATCGATGATCAAGCTGTGATCGTCGTCGAGGACAGTTCGACGGGCGAGGTTCGGGCGTGCGGGGACATGACCGGCTATTGCATCGGCATGAACCCCTGGAAGAAGCCCCTGCTGGGCTCGCAGATCCCGCCGATCAATCTGACCGAGCACGTCAAACCGCCGCCGGCGGACACCATCGCTCCCTCCACGAACGCGGCGGACAACGAAGCAGCGCCGGCGCCGCGCTAAGCCCCATCCATATACCCCGGCATCCACCCCTCGTGCGCCGCCCTTAGCCGCTCCAGCGGAATCCTGAAGAGGGCGTGGCAGGCAAAGTCGGCGCCGCCGGCCTGGCCGGCCAGGGCGACGTTGAGGCCAGCGGGGATGGCGGCGGCGAGGATCGCTTCGGGCTCGGACGTGGCGATCAGATAGCGGCCCTGGTCCTCGCCGAACAGGAACGCGTGGGCGTGGGTCTGGCTGGTGGGGGAAAGCTCGACGCCGAGGTCGGAGGCCAGCGCCATCTCCGCCGCGGCGATGATCAGCCCGCCGTCGGAGAGGTCATGCACGGCCGAGACCTGGCCGGTGCGGATCAGGCGCCGGACGAAATCACCGTTGCGCCGCTCGAATTCCAGATCGACCGCCGGAGGCGCGCCCTCCTCGCGGCCGAAGAGCTCGCGCAGATAGAGGCTGGAGCCCAGCTCCCCGTGGCTGGTCCCGATTACCAAGAGGGCGTCGCCCGGCCGCATCGAGGCGAAGTCGGCGGTGAGGGCGTAGTCGTCGATCAGGCCCACCGCGCCCACCGTCGGCGTCGGCGGGATCGCCACCCCGCCGGTCTCGTTGTAGAGACTGACGTTGCCGCTCACGACCGGGAAGCTGAGCGCACGGCAGGCCTCGGCCATGCCGTCGATGGCGCGGACGATCTGACCCATGATCTCCGGCTTTTCCGGATTGCCGAAGTTGAGATTGTCGGTGATGGCGATGGGATCGGCGCCGACCGCGGTCAGGTTGCGCCAGGCCTCGGCCACCGCCTGCTTGCCGCCCTCGAAGGGGTTGGCGGCCACGTAGCGCGGCGTGCAGTCGGACGTCACCGCCAGCGCCTTTCTGGAGCCGTGCACGCGGACGATGCCCGCGTCGGCGCCCGTGGCGGGCTCCTCCAGCGTGTCGGCCATCACGTGGCGGTCGTACTGCTCCCAGATCCAGCGCTTGGAGGCGATGTCGGGCGCGGCGATCAGCGTCAGCACCGCCGCCGCCCAGTCCGCCGGCGGCGGGATCTGCGCCGGATCCAGGTGCGGCTCGACGTGGGGTTCGACCCAGTCGCGGTCCAGCAGCGGCGCATCCTCGGTGAGGGGCTTCAGCGGAATGTCGCAGACCACTTCGCCCTTGTGGGTCAGCACGATCCGGCCGGTGTCGGTGGTCTGGCCGATGACGGCCGCGTCCAGGCCCCACTTTTCGAAGATGCGCCGTCCGTCGTCCTCGCGGCCGGGCTTGAGGATCGCCAGCATGCGCTCCTGGCTCTCCGAGAGCATCATCTCATAGGCGCTCATGCCCTCCTCGCGCTGTGGGACGAGGTCCAGGTTGAGCTGGATGCCGAGCGCGCCCTTACCGGCCATCTCCACCGACGAAGAGGTAAGACCGGCCGCGCCCATGTCCTGGATGGCGGCGACGGCGCCGGAGGCCATCAGCTCCAGCGTCGCCTCGATCAGCAGTTTCTCGGCGAAGGGATCGCCCACCTGCACCGTTGGGCGTTTCTCGTCGGAATCCGCGCCGAACTCGGCCGAGGCCATGGTCGCCCCGTGGATGCCGTCGCGCCCGGTCTTGGAGCCGAAATAGACCACCGGCAGCCCGGCCGCCGGGGCGGCGGAGTAGAAGATCTTGTCGGCGTCAGCCAGGCCCACGCACATGGCGTTGACCAGGATGTTGCCGTCGTATCCGCGGTGGAAGTTGGTCTCGCCGCCCAGCGTCGGCACGCCGACACAATTGCCATAACCGCCGATGCCGGCGACCACGCCTGCCACCAGCCGCCGGGTCTTCGGATGCTTGGGATCGCCGAAGCGCAGGGCGTTCAGGAGCGCGATGGGCCTGGCCCCCATGGTGAAGACGTCGCGCATGATCCCGCCGACGCCCGTCGCCGCGCCCTGATAGGGCTCGATGAACGAGGGGTGGTTGTGGCTCTCCATCTTGAAGACGGCGGCCTGGCCATCGCCGATGTCGACGACGCCGGCGTTCTCGCCCGGCCCCTGGATCACCCGCGGCCCCTTGGTCGGGAACTTCGCCAGGTGCCTGCGGCTGGACTTGTAGGAGCAGTGCTCCGACCACATCACCGAGAAGACGCCCAGCTCCACCAGGTTCGGCTCCCGGTTCAGCCGTTGGACGATCAGGGCGTACTCGGCGGGCTTCAGGCCGAAGGCTTCGGCGGTCTCGGCGAGCGAGGGAGGGGCGTCCATCCGAGGGCTTCTAGCGGCCTTTAGATGGGCCGGGAACCATTGAGCGACGCGCGTCGGACGTCAGGCGCTTTCGAGCACGCTCTGGAACAGCAGCGCCCCGTCCGCCGAGCCCAGCTCCTCCTCGAAGGCGCGGTCGGGGTGGGGCATCATGCCCAGCACATTGCCCCGCTCGCTGACGATGCCGGCGATGTCGCGGGCCGAGCCGTTGGGGTTGTCCAGGTAGCGGAACACCACCTGGCCCTCGCCCTCCAGCCGATCGAGGGTCGCTTCGTCGGCGAAGTAGTTGCCCTCGCCGTTGCCGACGGTCATCCGCACCTGGCGGCGGCCGCCGAAGCCGGCGGTGAACCGGGTCTGCAGGTTGGTGACCTCCAGGTCGACCGGTTTGCAGACGTACTTCAGCCCGGCGTTGCGCAGCAGGGCGCCTGGCAGCAGGCGCGCCTCGCAAAGGATCTGGAAGCCGTTGCAGATGCCGGCCACCGCCACGCCGCGCTCCGCCGCCGCCCGCACCTCGGCCATCACCGGCGAGAGCGCCGCCATCGCCCCGCAGCGCAGGTAGTCGCCATAGGCGAAGCCGCCCGGCAGCACGATCAGGTCGACGCCGGAGGGGAGGGCGGTCTCGGCGTGCCAGACCATGTCCACGTGCGCGCCGGTGGAGCGCTCGATGCCGCTCTTGCAATCCCGGTCGCAGTTGGAGCCGGGGAAGACGATGACGGCGGCCTTCACCCCACCTCCACGCGGTAGCTTTCGATGACGGTGTTGGCCAGCAGCTTATCGCACATGGCCTTGACCTGGGCCTCCGCCGCCGCCTGGTCGTCGCCGGCGAGGTCGAACTGGATCACCCGGCCGACGCGCACGTCGCCGACCCCAGGCCAGCCCAGCCCGTGCAGGGCGTTCTCCACCGCCTTGCCCTGCACATCCAGGACGCCGGGCTTCAGGAAGACGTGCACCACCGCCTTCATACGGCCTCTTCGTCCTCGTCATTGGCCGACGGCCGACCGCCCTGAATCACCGTCGGCATTTCCTTCATAATCCCCAGGCGCCGCGCCACTTCTGTGTAGCTCTCGATGACGTTGCCGAGGTCGCGGCGGAAGCGGTCCTTGTCCAGCTTTTCGTTGGTGACGCTGTCCCACAGCCGGCAGCTGTCGGGGCTGATCTCGTCGGCCAGGATCACGCGGGAGAAGTCGCCGTCCCAGACCCGGCCGAACTCGACCTTGAAGTCCACCAGGGTGATGCCGACCGCGGCGAACATCCCGCAGAGGAAGTCGTTGACCCGCAAGGTCAGGGCCATGATGTCGTCGATCTCCTGGGTGGTGGCCCAGTTGAAGGCGGTGATGTGCTCCTCGGCCACCATCGGGTCGTGCAGCTTGTCGTCCTTCAGGCAGAACTCGATGATCGAGCGCGGCAGCGCCTGGCCCTCGGGAATGCCAAGGCGGGTGGAGAGCGAGCCGGCCGCAATGTTGCGGCAGATCACTTCCAGCGGGATGATCTCCACCTCCTTGATCAGCTGCTCGCGCAGGTTCAGCCGCTTGATGAAGTGGTTCTGAACCCCGATCGTGTTCAGCCGCGTCATCACATATTCGCTGATGCGGTTGTTGATGACGCCCTTGCCCTCCAGCACCGCCTTTTTCTGGGCGTCGAAGGCGGTGGTGTCGTCCTTGAAGTACTGGATCAGGGTGCCGGGTTCGGGGCCCTCGTAGAGGATCTTGGCCTTGCCCTCGTAGATTTTCTTGCGGCGGGTCATGGTGTCAGCCTCCTCCAGCGCACGGCCATGGACCGGAAATGAAAGCGCGCGCGGATGACGATCCGGCGCGCGGGTTCCGACTCGGGGTCGCGTATCGCTTCAAGGCTGCGAGAGCCTAGCGGAAATGCCGCAGCGCCGCAAACGACGCGTGGCGCTGCGACGCACCGCGCCGCCGCATTTCGCCGAATCGCGGCTTGTGGAACACTGTTCCCTCCGTGGAGGATCTGGGACCCGTGGATCAGCACCAAAGCCGAAGGGCCGTTGCGCGACTGTCGACCGAGTACATCGCCTGCGTTCTTTCCGAGGGCGTGACCGACACCGGCCTGGACATTCTGGACTTCGCGATCGTGCTCGTCGTCGCCGCCAGCAACATCGGCCACCTGAACGGCAAGACGCTCGCCCATGTCGGCGCCTCCGATGTCCCGGTGCCGCCCGAAAGGATGACGCCGGTGACGCTGCAGGGGCATCGCCGAGTCGCTGAAGCTTCCCGTGGAGGTCGTCAGCGGCCGCACCGGGACGCTGGTGGATCGGGGGGTGCTGGTCCGAACCGGCGGCGGCGTCATCATCGGAGCGCCGGTGACCTCGTCGCAGACCGCCGCGCGCCTGGCGGAAAAGAACGTCGCCATGGCGCGCCGCTTCGTCCGCCAGCTCGCGGAAGCCGGGCTGGAGAGCTAGCCGGAACGCCTTCCTCGGCCATCAACGCGCTTGTCCAGCCGCGCCGATCCGGGCGATGACTTGGCGGTGAGCGACGAGACCGCCCCTCTGCCAGAACGCCGCCGGCGCGGGCCAGGCGACGGGCGCACCCAGATCGTCTATCGGGGCGGCGGCAAGGACAGCTGGCGCGACGCCTACCACTTCCTCCTGACCATGCCACTGGCGGCCTTCCTGGGCGTGCTGGCCAGCGCCTTCATCGGCATCAACGTCCTTTTCGCCCTCGTTTACCTCGCCACCGGCGGCATCCAGGGCGCCCGGCCGGGCGATTTCAGCGACGCCTTCTTCTTCTCGGTCCAGACGCTGGGAACGCAGGGCTACGGCCTGATGGGTCCCAAGACCCTGGCGGCGAACCTCGCGGCCACGGCGGAGACCTTCGTCGGGCTCTTCAACCTGGCGATCGCCACCGGCCTGATGTTCGCGCGGATCTCGCGGCCGACGGCGCGGGTGATGTTCTCAGATCGGGCCGTGGTTAATTCGTTCGAAGGAGCGCCGACGCTGATGTTCCGTGCGGCAAACCGTCGCCGGAACCGGATCGTCGAGGCCGAGGTCACCCTCACCCTGGCGCACGACCACACCACTGTCGATGGCCACACCATCCGCCGCTTCCGCGACCTGCCGGTGCTGCGCTCGCGCTCGCCGCTGTTCTACCTCAGCTGGCAGATCATGCATCCGATCGATGAGCAGAGCCCGCTGGCGGGAGAGACGACCGAGACCCTGGCGGCGAAGGGCGCCGAGATCCTGGTGGTGTTGAAGGGCCTGGACGAAACCTTCGCCCAAACAATCAATGCACGCACTTCCTACGCGCCTGACGACATTGTCTGGGACGCCCGCCTGGTCGACATCTTCGCCATGGACGACGAGGGACGCAGGGTGATCGATTACACGCACTTTCACGATATCGTCTGAGCAATCCCCGTTCGGGCGATTGCCGGGCGGCCCCTTGCAGGCTAAGACCCTTAACCCCGCCGCGTATCTGGAGTGGACATGTCCGCGTTCGACGAACGTGAAAGAGGTTTCGAGAGGAAATTCGCCAACGAGCAGGAGCTTGAGTTCCGCGCTCATTCCCGCCGTAACCATCTGCTGGGCGAATGGGCGGCCAAGAAAATGGGGCTCGAGAACGTAGACGACTACGTGCGCGCGGTGGTGCGCTCCGATATCGAACAGCCTGGCGACGACGACGTGCTGCGCAAGATCACTCAGGATCTGGCGGGCGCCGGCATCACCGTGCGCGATTCGGAGATCCGCGCCAGGATGGACGAGTTCCTGGCGATGGCCCGCGAACACGTGAAGACCGCCAAGTAAGCGCTTCTATCCCTTCAGTTTCGCCCGCTGACGTTCGTTGATGGCCGCGAGCAGGTCTTCGCCCCAGCCAGGGGCGACCTCGGAGCCCAGGGCGAACTGCGGCGGCGCCACCTCGGGCCCCTCTCCGGGCGGCAGGGGCGGGGAGAAATAGCCCAGCGCGTAGCTTCCCATGGCGTAGCCGATCAGGGCCTGCAGCTTCGGATCCAGCGTCCGGGCGATCGCCGGCGGGCAAGAGAGGTACTGGTTCTCCTCCTGCCTGAGCCACCCAAGGCAGTAGGTGATGTTGACGCCCACCCGGTCGTCCTGCGTCAGGTTCTCGCCCCCGCCGTGGATCACCGAGCCGGAATAGACCAGCACCGAGCCGCGCTTCATCTCCGCGAAGCCGACTTCGTGCGGCTCGGCGCGCCGCTCCTCAGGCCAGGCGGGGGAGCCGGGGACCACTCGGGTCGCGCCGTTCGCTTCGGTGAAATCGGTTAACGCCCAGATGGTGTTCAGCTGCGGCTCGACCCCCTGCAGGAAGCCGCCCCAGGCCAGGCGATCGCGGTGCAGCGGCTGGCGCGGTTGGCCCGGGCCGATGCTGATCACCTGGGTCAGGTGCAACTGATAGCGGTCGCAGGCGCGCTTGAGGAAGGCGTCGCAGGCCCCCAGGATGGTCCCGTTCATCACCAGGTCCCGGCAGGCCGGCGAGCGGGCGACCAAGGCTCCGGTGCGGGTGGTCTGGAAGCCGGTGAAGGCGTCGCGCCCGGCGCTGGTGGCCGCCACATAGGGGCCTATCTCGGCCATGACCTGGTCGACGTCCGCGGCGCTCAGCACGTCGTCGAGGATCAGGGCGCCCTCGCTGTCCAGCAGCGCTGCGATCGCCTCGGGGGCCGCGTCGCGGGGCAGGTGTTTCAGCTCAGGCATGGCGCGCTCCGGTTGGGACGGACGACTTCACGCTCCCGCCCGGCCAGCGTCAAGCACGCCGCGGGTCCGCGGACTTTCGCAACTCGCCGCCAGGCCGCAGTCACGCGGCCTCAGTTGCCGGCGCCCGGCCCCCGCAATATGGTTCGATCGCTTCCCCAACGGCAAAGCCTGCTGGTCGCCTCGGAATGCAAGACAAGGGAGGGTCACCCGATGGAATTGAAGTCCGTCGCCGCCGCGCTCGGCGCGACCATGCTCGCCGCAGCGGCATTCCAGACCCGCGCAGCCGAGCAGATGCCATCTCAAAGCATTACGGGCGCCACCTACGGCGGCAATCCCGATGCCACCGGCGTCCCACCAGCAGCCGCCGGGCCGATGATGTCCGCGCCGGTGAGCGACCTGCTGAAGGCGCTGATGGACGCCGCCGGCCGGCACGACTGGACGACGGCGAAGGCCAAGCTCGTCAGGGTGCGCGCGGTCAACAACCCCTCGGACTTCGACCGTTTCGAAATCGAGGTCGTTTCGGGCTTCGTCGCCGTGAACACGGGCGACCATACGGGCGCGCTGGCGAGCTACAAGCGGGTGATCGCCAGTCCGCTCTTCGCAACGGCCGAGACGCCCCAGCAACAGAGCGCGATGCTGAAGAATGCGATGATCCTCTCCAACGAAGCCGGCGACTTCGCCGGCGCGGTGGCGTTTGGCGAAAAGCTGGCCGCCCGGGGCGCGATGGACGACACCGCCGCGGTCGCCCTCGCCTTCGCCTACTTCGGCGCCGGCGACTACGCCAAGGCGGCGGCCCTGGCGCAGAAGGCGATCGACGCTGCCGTCGCCGCGGGCAAGCAGCCGGACGACAGCGCCGTGCAGATCCTCTCGAAGAGCAAGGCGAACCTGCACTGAGGCGCTAGCGCTGAGGAGATCCCGGCTTTCCAGCTCTCTGACGCGCGCTCCCAGCCGGGATGACAGGCTAGGATGGTGGTGGACCGCCCCGACCGGACGCCTATTCGGCGGCCTTGACCGCGTGCTGCGCCGTCTCGCCGAACACCCGGCCGAAGATCGTCTCCACCTGGCTGAAGTGCCAGCTTGGGTCGAAGAGGTCGGCCAGTTCGGTGTCGGTCAGGTGCGGACGGACTTCGGGGTCATGGCGCAGGAAGTCGGCGAAATTGCCCTCGCCGCGCCAGACCTTCATCGCGTTCCGCTGCACCGCAGCATAGGCGGCCTCGCGCGAGACGCCCTTCTGGGTCAGGGCCAGGAGCACGCGCTGGGAGTGGACCAGGCCCCCCAGGCGATCCAGGTTGCGCTTCATGTTCTCCGGATAGACCACCAGGCGCTCGACGACGTCCGCCAGGCGTCGCAGCGCGAAGTCCAGGTGCACGGTGGCGTCCGGGGCGATCGCCCGCTCGACGGAGGAGTGGCTGATGTCGCGCTCGTGCCAGAGGGCGACGTTCTCCAGCGCCGGGATCACCGCGGCGCGGACCAGGCGCGCCAGGCCCGTGAGGTTCTCGCTGAGGATCGGGTTTCGCTTATGCGGCATGGACGAGGAGCCCTTCTGGCCCTCGTCGAACGGCTCTTCGGCCTCCAGCACCTCGGTGCGCTGCAGGTGGCGGATCTCGGTCGCCAGCCGCTCGATGGAGGCGGCGACCACCGCCAGGGCGGCGAAATAGGCGGCGTGGCGGTCACGCGGGATCACCTGGGTGGAGACGGGCTCGACGGCCAGCCCCAGTTTCTCGGCGACATGGGCCTCAACGCGAGGGTCGACGCTGGCAAAGGTGCCAACCGGGCCGGAGATGGCGCAGGTGGCGATTTCGTATCTGGCCATCGCCAGCCGCTCGCGGGCGCGGACGAACTCGGCGTAGTGACCGGCGAGCTTCAGGCCAAAGGTGGTGGGCTCGGCGTGGATGCCGTGGCTGCGGCCGACGCACGGCGTCAGCTTGTATTCCAGCGCCCGGCGCTTCAACGCCTTCAGCACCAGCTCCACGTCCTCGAGCAAGAGGTCGGTGACGCGCGTAAGCTGCACGGCCAGGGCGGTATCGTTGACGTCCGACGAGGTCATCCCCTGGTGCAGGAACCGCGCCTCGGGTCCGACGATCTCGGAGACGTGGGTCAGGAAGGCCAGGACGTCGTGCTTGATCTCCCGCTCGATCTCGTCGATCCGCGAGACGTTCCAGATCGCCTTGCCGCCCTTCTCCCAGATGGTCTTGGCGGCCAGCTTGGGGATGACGCCCAGCTCGGCCATGGCGTCCGCCGCATGGGCCTCGATCTCGAACATGATCGTAAAGCGGGTCTGCGCCGACCAGATCTCGGCGGCCTCGTGGCGCGCGTAGCGGGGGATCATGGCCGCTAGATAGTCCCGGCCGCCCCCGAAAGGAAGCTTGGGCGCCGCCGCGCCGTGATTGGCGCGGCGTTCCGCCCGGCGCTAGGGTCGGGGTCCAAGAACAGGGGAGGGCCGGGTGGACACCAAGACCTATGAGAGCCTGGGCCTCAATCTCTCGCTGAGCGACGTGGACCCCACGCGCAACGTCAACGGCCGCGCCAACCGCGAGATCATGGACCAGCTGGCGACGCCGGGCGACAACCAGTACCACCCGTGCCCCGAAGCCTATGCCGCCGAAGGGGTGGCGCGGGGCGAGGTGAGCTCGTTCAAGGACTGGGCGCGAAGCAAAGTCTATCCGGCGACCCAGCGCGACCTCTGGATCTACCGGCCGCCGGGCTTCGATCCGGGCGGACCGGCGCCGGCGCTGATGGTGTTCAACGATGGCGCCGGTTACCTCGATCGGGGCGGCCCGGTGCGCGCCGCGGCGGTCTTCGACACCCTGATCGGAGCAGGCGAGATGGGCCCCACCATCGGCGTCTTCGTGATGCCGGGGCGCGCGGAGGGCTCGCCCCAGCAGCGCAGCGTCGAATACGACAGCTGCACCGACGCCTATGCGCGGTTCGTGCTGGAGGACCTGCTGCCGTTCGTGGAGACCGAGATCGGCTGCACACTCACCGCCGATCCAGCCCGGCGGACCATCTGCGGCATCAGCAGCGGCGGCATCTGCGCCTTCACCGCCGCCTGGTATCGGCCGGACGCCTTCGGGCGGGTGCTATGCCATTGCGGTTCGTTCACCGCCATCCGCGGCGGCCACAACTATCCGTTCCTGATCCGCAGTACGCAGAGGAAGCCGATCCGGGTCTTCATGCAGAGCGGGGAGAAAGACGCCGACATCCTGTTCGGCAGCTGGCCGATGGCCAACAAGGAGGTGGCCGCGGCGCTGCAGTTCGCCGGCTACGACGTGAAGTTCGTGTTCGGCGAAGGCGCGCACAACCTGCGCCACGGCGGCGCCGTCTTCGCCGATTCCCTGCGCTGGCTCTGGGCGCCGATGGTGTGAGCGCGCTGGCGACTTCCGAGCGCCGCCTTGCTTGCCCCTGGGACAAGGCCCGTTGATAGGGAACACCGGCGCCGGAGCGCCCCCCAAGCGCTAAGGAGAACAACCATGTCCCGCGTGAAATTCGGCGCCTTCCTCGCCCCTCACCACCCGATCGGCGAGCACCCGATGCTGCAGCTCAGAAGCGACATCGCCTTCGCCAAGCGCATGGATGAGCTCGGGTTCGACGAGTTCTGGGTCGGCGAGCACCACTCCACCGGCTGGGAGGTGATCGCTTCGCCCGAGCTCTTCCTCGCCGCCGTCGCCGAGCATACGCACCGCATCCACCTCGGCACCGGCGTCGTCTCGCTCCCCTACCACCACCCCTTCAACGTCGCCCAGCGGATGGTGCAGCTGGACCACATGTCCGGCGGGCGGGTGATCTTCGGCTCCGGACCGGGCGCGCTGCCCTCCGACGCCTACATGCTGGGCATCGACCCGATGGTGCAGCGCGACCGCCAGGACGAGGCGATCGGCGTCATCAAGCGGCTCTTCGCCGGCGAGCGGGTGACCCACGAGAGCGACTGGTTCACCCTGCGCGATGCGCGCCTGCAGCTCTTTCCGCTGCAGGAGGACATGCCTTTCGCGGTGGCCTCGCAGATCAGCCCATCGGGGATGACCCTGGCCGGCAAGTATGGCGCCGGCGTGCTCTCCATCGGCTCGATGTCCAGCGCCGGGCTCTTCGCGCTGCCGACCCAGTGGAGCTTCGCCGAAGAGGCGGCCGCCAAACACGGCCGGACCGTGGAGCGCAAGAACTGGCGCGTGGTGATGACCTGGCATATCGCCGAGACCCGGGAAGAGGCGCGGGCCCAGGCGCGCGAGGGCCTGATGCGCTGGCACAACGAGTACAACGTCGGCACCCTGATGCGGCCGGGCGCGGAGGCCTATGGCTCGCCCGACGAGGCGGTGGACAAGACCGCCTTCGCCGAGGGCGCCGCCAGCGTCATCGGCACCCCCGACGACCTGGTGGCCAACATCCGCCGCCTGCAGGAGATCAGCGGCGGCTTCGGCACGGTGATCGGCTTCGCCCACGACTGGGCGAACCGCGAAAACACCCTGAGGAGCTGGGACCTGGTGGCCCGCTACGTCGTGCCGGAGGTCAACGGCCTGCTGGAAGGCTACCGCACCTCCCGTCAGCACGTCATCGACCATCGCGAATCGTTCGAGCGCGCCGGCCAGGCGATCATGCAGAAGATCATGGGCAACGAACGCGCCGCCGCGGCGCTGGCCGAGACCCGCCGCGCCGCCACCGCCACCACCGGCGGCCACACGCCGGATCTGGAGAAGGAAAAGGGCAAGTAGCCTCGCCAGATTGGCCAGGCCGCACCTTTTGGGGAGGAAGGGATCGCCATGAAGAACACGATGGGATGCGTCGCCGCAGCGGTCACGCTAGCGATGCTCGGCGCCGCCGAGGCCAGCGCCAAGCCGCCGGCGCTGACCGGCGAGGCCGCGATCAGCGCCGACACACGGTGCCTGCTGATGGGCTTCGTACTCTCGCAGGACACGGACCCCAAGACCAAGAGCTTCGGCCAGGCCGCCTCGCTCTACTACTGGGGACGGCTTGAGGGGCGCGGGGCGCTGGACGGGGTGCAATCGCGCATCGTCCAGCACGCCGCCGATTGGGCGAGCCCCGACGCGCTCGGCGAGTCGGCGCAGACCTGCGGCGCCGAGATGAAGGCCGCGGGCGAGGCCATGAAGTCGGTCGGCGACAGCCTGAACGCGATGAAGGGTTAGCGCGCTGGCTCAGGCTTCCCCGCGCTCGGCCCTGGCCCTCTTCAGGTCCTTGGAAAGGGTGAAGGCGGCCAGGAAATAGTGCAGCGCGCCCCAGCCGTAGAAGAAGAAGGTGACCAGCAGCCCCTCGCGCGTGGCTCTGGCGAGGGTCGGGCGGCAGGCGGCCGTCAGCGCGGTGTCCGCGCCCTTCTTCGGCACGCCGCCCGGACAGAGATTGAAGAACTCCCGCCCAGCCGCCTCACCATGCACGAACATCCCGTTCAGCGACTGCAGGATCGAGTGCGGTCCGGCGTGGGTGAAGTTGAACTGGGCGAACTGGTCGATCAGCCAGCCGGTGAACGGCGGCCCGCCGCCTAGCGCGACCAGGTTGAGGAAGAAGAAGAGGACGGCCGTGGCGGTCGCCCGCCGGCGCGTGTCGACCGCGTTCTGGATCACCCCGAAGGTCGGCCCGAGGTAGGTGTATTGGAAGAGGCCCGGCAGCAGCAGCACCCAGGCCGCCATGTGCCAGTCCGTGCGGGTGAAGGCGATCATGTAGATCGGCATGGCGACCGCCAGGCCGATGCCGGGGACCAGGGCGTACCAGGCGGCGCTGCGGCGATTGGCCCAGTCGGTGGCGAAGCCGCCCACCAGGGTCCCGGCGCCGGAGGAGACGCCGCCGATGATCCCGAAGAGCACGCCCACGATCGCCAGGCCCAGGCCAAAGGTGCGGATGAAGTAGTTCGAGCTGAACGCGCCCGCGCCATATCCGGCGAACGAGGCCAGCGTGATCCCCAGCGCCATGTTGAGGAACGACCAGGTGCCGAAGATGCGGCGAAAGACCGCCCACAGTTCCTTGAACTCGAAGGAGATTTCCTCCCCGAGGCTTCTCCCCGCGGTCGCCGTCTCTTCCGGGGTGACATCCTCCGGCAAGACCGGGTGGGCTTCGATCTCGGAGTGGCCGCGCGGCGGCTCCTTGACGATCAGCTTCAACGCGATCGCCACCAGCACCCCCGGAATGCCGACGATGAAAAAGGCCATACGCCAGTTCAGGAACTGGGCGATCAGGCCGCCAAAGATCGCTCCCAGCATCGCGCCCAGCGGGATACCGAACGCGTAGACCGAGAGCGCCGAGGCCCGGCGCTTGGGCTCGTAGTAGTCGCTGATCAACGAATGGGCGGGCGGCGAACAGCCGGCCTCGCCGATCCCGACCCCGACCCGGAAGGCGAGCATCGCCGTGAAGTTGGGCGCCAGGCCGCAGAGCGCGGTGAAGCCGGACCAGAGGGTGATGCAGATCGCCATGATGTTGACGCGGCTGACGCGCTCGGCGATCCGCGCGATCGGCACCCCCAGCACCGTATAGAGGATGGCGAAGGCGAAACCGCCCAGCAGGCCCAGCTGGTTGTCGGTGATCTTCAGGCTCTCCTTCATCGGCTGGCCGATGATCGAGATGATCGTGCGGTCGACGAAGTTGAGGGTGTAGGCGAGCGTCAGCATGGTCAGCACCGCCCGCTTGTAACTGTCGGAAAAGAAAGGCTTGCGGACCGTTCCGGCCGCTAGCGGCGCCGTAGCGTCGACCATGCTTGAAGTTCCCCCGGTGTTGTTGGTGTTTGCGCCGCGCCGCGCTCAGCTGACGATGTCCTCGCGGATCGAGCTTCTGGCCATCAGCAGCAGCGCCACCGCCGGCAGCACGATCACGGTGCTGGCGATGAAGGTCCACTTCAGGCCCACCGCCGAGCCCATGTGCATCGGACCGGCCAGGTAGTCGCTGAAGGCGCCGAAGCACAGCGGCCCAAGCAGCAGCCCGATGACGGTGATGATGAAGATCAGGATGGCCGCGGTGGTCGCGCGCATGTTGGGCGGCACGACGCTCTGGGCGGTGCCGTAGACCGGGCCGTACCAGAAGGTGCCGAGCATCGCCGGCAGCGCGAAGAGCCAGAGCGACGCCGCCGCGCTGGGCGCCATGATGGCGACGATCAACAGCGGGACCCAGACGAGGCCGGCGATGGCGGGCAGGGTGGCGAAAGCCCTGGCGTCCTTGCCGCCGGCCCAGCCCGAGAGCTTGCCGCCGAAGATCGAACCCAGCGCGCCAGTCGTGCCGCCGATGCCGCCGATGGCGAAGCCCAGGAACCCCTTGCTCTGCAGCCCGAAGCCGGCCGCCAGCCGAGTCACCTCGGCGGCGTGGTTGCGCAGGTAGAACGAGGCGATGAACGCGTTCTGGCCATAGCCGATGAAAGCCGAAAGGCCGGCGAACAGCGCCACCAGCCAGAAGGTCCGCTTGCCGGCCAGGTAAGCCAGGGTCGCCATCAGGCTGGGCGCGCTGGCCTTGGCCGCGGCGTGTGCAGCGCCCAGTCGCCGGCGGGGCTCGCGCAGGGTCAGCGCCGCGGCGATCGCCAGCAGGATGCCGGGCGCCCCGGCGACGAAGAACGCCGCGCGCCAGCCCCAGGTGTCGGCCACCACTCCGCCCAGAGCAAAGCCCAGCAGCGTGCCCAGCGGCGTCCCCATCGAGTAGAACGAGAGCGCGAAGCTGCGGTCTTTCAGCGGCGTGTCGTCGGCGATCATCGAGTGTGCGGAAGGCGAGCATCCGGCCTCGCCGATGCCGACGCCCAGCCGCGCGCCCAGCAGCTGGACGAAGTTGCCCGTGAAGCCGCAAAGCGCCGTGAAACCGCTCCAGATCGCCATGCAGCCGGCCAGGATCAGCGGCCGGTTGAAGCGCTCGGCCGCCCGGGCGAGCGGAATGCCCAGCACGCTGTAGAAGATGGCGAAGGCGCTGCCGCTCATCGCCCCGATCTGCCAATCCTTCAGGTGCAGTTCGTTCTTGATCGGCTCGGCGACGATGTTGACCACCTGCCGGTCGAGGAAGTTGACCATGTAGACCAGCAGCAGCAGCCAAAGGGCGAAGCGCCGGTAGCCCACGGACGCGGGCGCGATGCCGGCCGGGGTCTCGGCGGGCGCGGCGATCTCGCCGCCGGCTACGGCGTCGGTCATACTGAGCGTCACTCCCACGGACGCGGTCCCTGCCGCGTTTTGTCGTTGCCGCATCTAGACGGCGTTTTGGCTCTGGCGCCAATAGCGCCAGAGAGCGCTGGGCGGATCGGAACGAGGCGAGGCATGGAAATCCTGATTGGCGACAAGCTCTGGTCGACCTGGTCGATGCGGGCGTGGCTGGCGTTGAAGCACACCGGCGCGCCCTTCACCGAGACCCTGATCCGGCTGCGCACCGAAGAGACCAACGCCAAGGCCAGAGCCGCCGGATCGCCAAACGGCCAGGTGCCGGTGCTCAAGGTCGGCGAGGTCACCATCTGGGACTGCATGGCGATCTGCGAGTACCTGGCCGAGACGCACCCGGCCGCGCAGCTCTGGCCGGCTGATCCGGTCGCCAGGGCGCTAGGGCGCGCAGCCGCCGCGGAGATGCATGCGGGCTTTGCTTCCCTGCGCGGCGAATGTCCGATGGACCTATCCCGCCGCCAGGAGACCCAAGTGTCCGAAGCCACTCATGAGAACCTGCGCCGGATCGTGGCGCTGTGGAGCGGCCTTCTGGCCCGCTTCAGCGGCCCGTTCCTGGTCGGCGGCTGGTCGATCGCCGACGCTTTCTACACACCGGTCGCCACCCGCTTTCGCAGCTACGGCGTCCACCTTTCCGACTACGGCGACCAGGGCGCCGCGGGCGCCTATGCCGAGCGGCTGCTGCAGGCGCCGGAATTCCTGGAATGGGAGGCGGCGGCGCTCGCCGACGTGCAGCCATGATCCGTGGTTCCTGTCTCTGCGGCGCCGTGGCCTATGAGGCCGATGCGCTCTCCGCGCCGATCGGTAACTGCCATTGCCGCACCTGCCAGAAGGCCCACAGCGCCGCCTTCGCCACCACCGCGCGGGTGATGCGCGCCGACTTCCGCTGGATCCGCGGCGATGACGCGCGGGGCGCCTATGAGTCCTCGCCAGGCAAGCTGCGCCACTTCTGCGCCCGGTGCGGCTCGCAGCTGATGGCCGAGTGGGTGACCGACGACCAGGTGATCCTGCGCATCGGCAGCGTCGATGAGGGCCTGGAAGGCCAGCGCCCGGTCCGCCACATCTGGGTCAGCCACCAGGCGCCCTGGGATCTGGGCCCCAACGACCCGCTGCCGCGGTACCCCGAAGGTCCGCCGCCGGCCAGGTGAACACGCCCGCCCGACCGCTTGCGAACGCGGCGGAGCGCAGCCGTCCAGGCGGATAATCCATACAATTCGTCAGCAGTATTTGAGTGTTATTCATATTTCAGTAACCATGAATATTGCCGTCACTTGATTTGAGTCAATGAAGCGGATCTCCGGTTGGAGCAAAACTGCAGGCAAACGGGGATTGTCTACTTAACAAGACGCGCCGTTCAGCGATCAAGCGGTTTCGAGCGCAGGCAAGACCTGGACTTAGTCGCCGCGACGAAGGCCGGCGTCGCCGATCGATCACCAAGGCCAGGTGAAACGCTGATGCCCTTGTCTTTGACCTATGCCGAGTCCGAAGAATTCGCGGCCGGCTCTCCTCGCCCAGACGACGCCCGCCCACTTCGAGCGACGCCAGCCTTCGCCATACTCGCGATCGGGCTGGCCATTGGGGTGGCGCTGGCGGCTCTGCGCCAGTGGGGTGAGGCTCTCGATCCCGCCACCGCGGCAGGGCTGGCGATCGGTGGTGTCCTCTGGGGGGCCGTCGCGATCCGCTGGGTCAGCCGCGCCATGGCCCGGCGCGACCGCGCGCCGCCTCCGGCAGCCTGCGAACTCCGCCTGGAGGCCGAACGGCTGACCGCGATCTTGGACGCGGTTGATGACGGGATTTTCGTCGCGGACCCTGAAACCGCGAAGCTGATCGACGTCAATCAGGTGGGCGCCGATATGTTCGGATATTCGCCTGGCGAGCTGATCGGCGCCGATTTGGGCGTGCTGTCGCCGGGGCTCGCGCCCCACACCCATGAGCAAGTCCTCGGCTGGATCACCAATGCGCTGTCAGAGGGCCCCCAGACGCTCGAATGGCAGGCCAAGGCGAAGGACGGGCGTCCGCTCCGGATCGAACTCTCGATCCGCTATGCGCTTGTCGCCGACCGACCGGCCGTGGTGGCCACAGCGAGAGATGTCACCCTGCACAGGCCCGCCGAGATGGGCTGCAGACAGCCTGCCACGACAGCCTCACCGGCCTCTTGAATCGGCTGGGATTCGCCGAGGGGGTCGACGAGACATCTACTTTTTCTTGGCCCTCCGCGCAGCGACCACCGCGGCGTTGGCCGCCACCGCGGCGCGGACCAGCTGCGTGAAGGCGGCTTCGTCGATCTTCTCCCCTTCGCGCAAGTCGATCGCGCGCCGAACGTTCCCCTCCAGGCTGGAATTGAAGAGCTTCTTGGGATCCGCGATGGCGGCGCCGCGAGCGAAGGTGAGCTTCACCACCGCCTTGTACGATTCCCCGGTGCAGACGATGCCGTCATGGGAAAAGACGGGGGTTCCGGGGGATTTGGCCTTCTCCCATTTCCACTCTTCCAGGACCTCGGGGTCGGCGTCGTGGATGAGCCGGCGCAGGTGCGCCAGGGTCACGCCTCGCCAATCCCCCAGGTCTTCAATCCGCTTGCTGATCTTCGCTGAAGCGGCCTCGCCGTCCGCACCGGGTGTCAGCGTCATGCTCTCTCCGTTCCTTCGTCTCGCCTGCCGGCCCCATGCCGCCAAGGGTCAGCGATCCTCCCGGCCATGCCAGACGCGCACGACAAAGACCTCTTCGCCGATGACTTCGTAGCGCAGCTCGTAGGCGCCGACGATGATCCTGCGAACCTCGCGCGGGCTATAGTGCTCGACGCGCATGCCAACCCGCGGAAAATCGCGCAGGCGCAGTGCAGCGCGATTGAGGTCTTTGACCACCGCGTCAGCGGCCCGCGGCGCCACAGGTTCTAGAAAGTCGTGCAGTCGAACCAGGTCCGCGAGCGCAGGTCGCGACCAGGTGAGCTTCACAATCGCGGCTTCGGCTTAGGGTGGTCAGTCCCTAAGCTATCGACCCACTCCTGCACCACCTCATGATCTACGACCTCGCCGGCGTCCACCGCCGCCAAGCCTTCGCGCGTCAGGCGATCGCGCAACTCTTCCTCCTCGATCCAAGCCCGCAGCGCCTGTTTGACGATCCAGCCCCGGGGTCGCTCGAGCCGATGGGCGAACGCATCCACCTTCTCGGCGAGTTCCAACGGAATGTGAGCGGTGAAGACCCTGGTTTCCACGGCTATTCCAATCACTTCCAATCGAGATGACTTGATTAGACTATGTTTGATGATTCAGATCAATCCCAGCGCCTTGAAGCTGGCGACGCCTTCGCGCCCGACCACCAGGTGGTCGTGCACGGCGATCTTCAGCGCGCGGCCGGCGTCGACCACCTGGCGGGTCATGTCGATGTCGGCGGCCGAGGGGGTGGGATCGCCCGAGGGGTGGTTGTGGACCAGGATCAGCGCGCTGGCCGACAGCTCCAGCGCGCGCCTGGCCACCTCGCGCGGATAGACTGGCGCGTGATCGACCGTGCCCTCGTTCATCACCTCGTCGGCGATCAGCTGGTTCTTCTTGTCGAGGAAGAGGACCCGGAACTGCTCGCGCGGCTCGTGCGCCAGGGCGGCCTTGGCGTAGGCCAGCAGCGCGCTCCACGATGAGATCGCGGTGCGCTTGGTCACCTCGGCGCGGCCGATGCGCAGCGTCGCCTCCTGCAGCAGCTTCAGGTCCAGCGCCACCGAGGCGCCGACGCCCTTGACGCTCTTCAGAGCCTCGGCCGGCGCGCCAAGCACCGCCGCCAGCGAGCCGAACCGGCCGAGCAGGGCCTTCGCCAGCGGCTTCACGTCGCCCTGCGGCAGGCTGCGGAAGAGGTATAGCTCCAGGAGTTCGTAGTCGGGCAGGGCGGCCAGGCCCTGGGCGGCGCGGTGGCGCAGCCGCTCGCGATGGCCGAAATGGCTGGGAGCGTCCGGCTTGGACGAGACAGCCCACCACTCGTCCGCCCTCAGCGGCGCTTCCTGCAATGCCCCCGCGGCCTTTCTGCGCATGAAGGCCAATGTTCCCTATTCGTTCCCCAAATGCAAGGGGAACTATCGGCTTGACATACCATGATCTATCCTTAGTATGTGGCCTTAGAAATGAGGCCCGCCATGACCGCCCGCAAGACCAACCTACGCGACCCGATCTATCATGATGAGAACGCCGCCCGGGCCTATCTGGAAAGCCTGCTGTGGCCGCACGGGCCGGTCTGCCCGCACTGCGGAGTGATCGACAAAGCCACAGCCATGAAGGGCGCCACAACGCGGCCTGGTCTTTACAAATGCAAGACCAAGGAATGCCGCAAGCCGTTCACCGTGACCATGAAGACGGTCATGGAGCGCAGCCACATTCCGCTTACTCTGTGGCTCCTGGCCGCTCACTACATGGCCGCATCCAAAAAGGGGATGAGCGCGCTCCAATTGCAAAGGATGACGGGGACCACCTATGAAACCGCGTGGTTCCTGTTCCACCGCCTGCGCGAAGCGGCGCGGGAGGTATTCCCCAGCCCTTTAGGCGGCGAGGGGAAGACGATTGAGGCGGACGAGACCTATGTCGGCGGTCGCGAGAAGAACAAGCACGCCAACAAGCGGCTCAACGTCGGCTCGGGATCGGATGGCAAGCAACCCGTTGTCACGCTGGTTGAGCGCGATGGCCGCGCCCGTTCGTTCCATGTTGCCAACGTCACCGCGAAGACGGTGCGCAAGGTGCTCACTACGAACGCTCACCGTTCGTCGCGGCTGATGACGGACGGCGCCACCATCTATCTCGGCGTCGGCAGCGAGTTCGCCTCCCATGGTTCAACGGACCACGCCAAGGGCGAGTACGTCCGCGACGGCGGCGACACTCACTCCAACGCTGCGGAAGCCTACTTCGCCATCCTGAAACGTGGCGTGTACGGAACATTTCACCACGTAAGCGAGGCCCATTTGCACCGCTACCTGTCCGAGTTCGATTTTCGTTGGTCGAACCGTGAAGCGCTCGGGATCACCGACGACATGCGCGCGGCCGAACTACTGCGCGGCGCCAAGGGCAAGCGCCTGATGTATCGACAGCCTCGTGAAGCCGCGCACGCTTAAGCAAAAGGCGAAGCGCCTGTTCCGGCTCCGAAAGAACGGAGCCGGAACTAGAAGTTAATTGTCGTTAACCACTGGGTGGTATTCTGACGGTGTCGAAGGGCGATTCGCATCGGAGCGCCCTTCGGCCGGAATGTGCCCGGAGGATACGATTTCGCCTCTGTATTGCGCCGAAGGCAGAGTTTGCAGCCGAGCCTTGGCGTCGTCCAGATCGCGAGCCCGCACCTCCAGAGCCCACTCTGATCCCTCGTGCCGGTATTCGAAAAGATACCGGTTGTGTCGTTCATCCACAGGAATCACCAACATGTATTATTACGTCTATCTTGATGTCCAGGGCCAGTGGCGCTGGACGCTCTATGCCGCGAATAACCGCAAGATCGCCAACTCTGGCGAGGGCTATTTCAACAAGGCCGACTGCATCCACGGCCTCAACCTGACGGCGGACTCGGCAGGTGTACCGATCAAATACGCAGCCTAGTTAAGGCTTCGTAACGCTTGCCTTGGGCGCGGGCTCCGGCTCGCGCCCGTTTTTCTCTGACCGCTCGTGCTTCAATCGCGCCTTGAATTCGGCGCGCGATTCGGGCGGCTGTTTCATCACCTGGCGCAGTAGCGCGTCGCGGCGCTGATCGGCTGGCGGATCATCGTTCGGCGCATCATCCATCGGGAGACTCTATCACATTGGCAATGACGCCAGAACACCGCACCGCCATGCGCCTATCGACCGCCGGCGCGGCAGCGGCCTTTGCGGAAGATATGGAATATCTCCGCGAATTGGCGCGGCGCGACAAGTCAAGCCGCGCTGAGCTGAGACGGGCTAGCGCGGTCCTTCGGAGGCTTCTCGTTGACAACGACCTGACCCAGGTCGCAGCCCCAAGGATCGGGAAAGTTCTACTGCGAGCGCCGGATAACCAGCACATTTACAAAGCCGCACGCGGGCGCGAATTGGCGTTCTTCAGCAGCGCCGGAGTCAGCGTGCTCGGAATTGAGATCAGGGCTTCGATGGCCCACTATTCCGGCCACCGGCTACCGCTAGGCGAGTTCAAGCCGGATCAAAAGATAGATCTCAGAGTGGACAACTTCTTAGCTCAGCGCGTGCTGTGTCTCAGAAATCATTGGATCAGTCGTCGCGCCATCATCAAATATTTGGCGAACGTGGCGTCCGGCGTTCACTCAGCCGCGCCGGACGATGATGAGGAGAGAGCCATTGCCGACGTTCGGCGCGTGGCGAAGTACCAAGTGGTGGAAGGCAACGTGTCGATCATGATCGACACGTTCGCGCTGAACGTCCCCAAGCTAAGCGACGGTTTGGTCTTCGATGCGCACGCGATGGACCCGGCCCTTATCGAATTGCTTGCGACAATCCAGTGTTTGGTCGACTCCCCAGACGTCTTGGCGCTGGAGGATCACATCAGGGAGTCTGGGTAGGCATCCTGTCAGCCATGGTGAGGAACACCGACACCACCATAGCCTCAATCTCCTCCTCGTCGGGATTCCAAGCGCGAAACGCCGCGCACCCGGCCCGGATCATTTGTGGAGTGAGCGGCACTCCAGCGGAGGCATCCTTGATGGCGCCCGATCCAGGGGAGCTATCCGTAAACCATACCAGAGAAGGAACAACTGATGGAACTTCGCGAGACGAAACTGCGGCCCCTGCCGGACGGCAAGACGCTGGTTGATCTGCTTTATTCGGATCAGTCCGATCCGGAGAAGGCGCAGACCGTGGTTCACCTCCGGCGCGTTCTAGAGCCGACCGCGCGAACGACGGTGAACTTCCTTCAGCGGAACATGCTGACGGAACTTGCCGACTGGATGCGCGAGGAGTTGACCCGCTTGGGCGCTTGAAAATCTCATCGAACCGGCGGCGGAAGTATGCGTCTTCCGCCGCCACCTCTTCGTCGGTCAGTTCGAGCGCACCCTTGGCGGCGGCCGGTCTAGATGTGGTATCATGGTATGTCAAGCCGATAGTTCCCAATGCAAGACCGAATGGCGCAAGGCCGAATTCAGAGCGGCGCGCAGGCGCTCTCCAGCCAGGCGTGGACGTCGGCGGGGACCAGCGGGCCCTCCGTGGCCAGCACCCGCGCATGGTAGGCGTCCATCTGGCCGCGTTCTTCGTCGGTCAGCATGTCGCGGACGATGAGGCTGCGGTCGATGGGGGCGAGCGTCAGGGTCTCGAAGCCCAGCATCGGGCGCTCGCCGCCCGGCAGGGGCTCAGCCTCGGTGACCACCTGCAGGTTCTCGATGCGGATGCCGTAGGCGCCTTCCTTGTAGTAGCCGGGCTCGTTGGAGACGATCATCCCGGGTTTCAGCGCGACGCTGTTGGGCAGCTTGGAGATCCGCTGCGGGCCCTCGTGCACGCCCAGGTACGAGCCGACCCCGTGGCCGGTGCCGTGGTCGAAGTCGAAGCCGGCCGACCAGAGGGGCGCGCGGGCCAGGACGTCCAGGGCCGAGCCCGTGGTGCCGGCGGGAAAGCGCACCCGCGCCAGGGCCAGGTGGCCCTTCAGCACCAGGGTGAAGCGCTCGGCCATCTCGTGCGAGGCCTCGCCGATCGCCAGGGTGCGGGTGACGTCGGTGGTGCCGTCCAGGTACTGGGCGCCGCTGTCGACCAGCAGCAGCGAACCGCGCTCGGTGCGCTTCGCCAGCCGCTTGGTCGGCCGATAGTGGACGATGGCGCCGTTCGACGCCGATCCGGCGATGGTGTCGAAGGAGAGGTCCTTCAGCGCCCCGGTGGCTTCGCGGAAGCCTTCCAGGCGGCGCACCACCTCCAGCTCGTCGGGCAGACTCTGGGCCGCTTCGGTCGCCACCCAGTGCAGGAACTGGGTCAAGGCCGCGCCGTCGCGGATGTGGGCGTTGCGGGTTCCCTGGATCTCGACGGTGTTCTTGCAGGCGCGGGGGAGGGCGGTGGGGTCGGCGCCGCGCACCACCTCGGCGCCGGCGTCCTTCAGGGTCTCGAAGTACCAGGCGGAGGACTGGCCAGGATCCACCAGCACCCGCCGCCCTTTCAGATCGCCGATGGCGCCCGCCAGCGCCTCGGCCGGCTCCAGCGTCACGGCATTGCCAAGCCACGCCGGCAGATCGGCCGTCACCTTGGCCGGATCCAGGAACAGCCGCGCCGTGCCGTCGGCGTTGAGGATCGCCTGCGAGAGCGGCAGCGGCGAGCGGATCACATCGCCGCCGCGGATGTTGAACAGCCAGGCGATCGAGGCCGGGGCGGTGATCAGCGCCGCCTCCGCGCCCTGGTCGGCGAGGCTCTTACCGACCCGCTCGCGCTTGGCCGTGGAGTCCTCGCCCGCGTACTCCAGCGCGTGGGGAACGACCGGCGCGCGCGGCTGGGCGGGCCTGGCCTGGCCCCAGGCGGCGTCCAGCGGGTTGGCTTCGACGGGGGTCAGCGCCGCGCCGGCCTTGGCCGCCGCGGCGCGCAGCCGCTCCAGCGCCTCGGGGCTGTGCAGCTTGGGGTCATAGCCGATGGTCCAGCCGGCCTTGGCCTCGGCCTGCAGATAGGCCGGCACGCCGCCCTCCACCAGATCGCGGATCTCGTAGAGCTGCTGGTCCACCTGGTCCCTGGCCTGCAGGGTGTAACGGCCGTCGACGAAGAGAGCCGCCTTCTCCTTGAACAGCACCGCCGCGCCGGCCGAACCGGTGAAGCCGGTGGCCCAGGCCAGGCGGTCGTTGGCGGCCGGAAGGTACTCGTTCTGGTGCTCGTCCTCGTGGGGGATGACGAAGCCGTCCAGCCCCTGGTCGGACATCGCCTTGCGGATCAGCGGCGCGTGCCTGGGGCCGAAGCTGGGGTCGGTGGTCTCATCGAAGGTCTGGCGCATGCCTGAAGATTTAGGCCCAAAGGCCGCTAAGGCAAAGCCGGCTAGCGGCGGCGCAGGACCAGTGTCGCCCAGGCGTCGCGATGAATCCGCCGCTGCAGGCGAAAGCCGCGCGCGAGGTAGGCGGCCCGCACCTGGCGTTCCTGGCGGCGCAGCAGGCCCGACAGAACCGCCACGCCGCCCCGCTTGAGCGCGCGGCGGATGTCCGGCGCCAGCCGCACCAGCGGGCGCGCCAGGATGTTGGCGAAGACGAGGTCGTAGGGCATGCCGGCGGCGACTTGCCGGTTCGCCAGGCCGTCGGCGGCGACGAAGCGGACGCAGGCGCGGTTGGCGGCGGCGTTCTCGGCGGCGATGCGCACCGAGATAGGGTCGATGTCGGTCCCGACCACGCACGCCGCGCCGACGCGGGCGGCGGCGATCGCCAGCACCCCGGTCCCCGCGCCCACGTCCAGCACCCGGCCGAAGCGTCGCGCCTTCAGCAGCGCGTCGAAGGCGATAAGGCACCCGACGGTGGTCCCGTGGTGGCCGGTGCCGAACGCAGCGCCGGCCTCGATGCGCAGGTCGACGGCGTTTGGCGGGATGCGGCCCTTGTCGTGCGCGCCGTAGACGAAGAACCGGCCCGCGCGGACCGGCGGCAGTCCCGAGAGCGACATCGCCAGCCAGTCGGCGTCGGCCAGGGTCTGGGCGGTGACGGCCAGCGCCGGCCAGGCGGCGAGCACGCGATGGAAGCCGTCGGCCTCCGCCGTCGAGGTCGGATAGATATCGAGGCGCCAGACGTCCCGCGCCTCGTCCTCCTCCAGGATCGAGTAGGCGGCGGCCTCCAGCGCCGGCTCGCCGTCGATGGCCGCCGCCGCGGCCTCGGCCGCGCGCCTGGGGCCGCGAGCGATGATCTGGACGCTGGGAGCGGTCATCTGCAGCCTCGATCTAGCGATCTCGTCCGCCTCTGGCGAGAGCGGCGCGACACAGAAGAAAAGTTGATCGATCTGTCACGGAACAGAGGGCGAGCCAGAGGATTGTTGAAGTGTTGGGGGCGCAAAGCCCCGCATCAAGCACAGACGGGAGATGTCGGTCATGGCCGAACCTCAAGCGAACACCCAGACGGAACAGTCGCGCGCCAAGGAAAACGCCAGCGCCCAGGCGGCGAGAACCGAGCAGCGCACTTTCGAGGAGGGCCAGGCCATCGCCCGGGCTGCGGGGACGGCGGCGGGCGCCGGCGAGATCGCCCCGTCTGCGGCCGGCGAGCAGGTCGCCGAAGCCGGCCGGCGCGCCGGCCAGCAGATGGCCGAGGCCTGGCGCAATACGCTGGACCCCTTCATGGCCATGCAGTTCGACGTGAACCGCTGGTTCGACGAGATGTGGCGTCAGACGCTCGGGTTCAGCCCGGCGCCCGCGCTGCAGGCGATGCGCCCGTTCCGCCAGCTGGGCGCGGCCAGCCTCTTCGGCTTGCCCCCGGCCGACCTGAAGGAGACCAAGGACGCCTATCTGCTGGATGTCGAACTCCCCGGCTTGACCAAGGCCGAGGTCGACATCTCGGTCCAGGGCGACAGGCTGATCATCTGCGGCCACAAGGCCGAGGAGACCGAGGACGCCTCAGCCGCCTACCGCGTGAGCGAGCGGCGGTTCGGCCGTTTCGAGCGCAGCTTCGCCCTGCCGCCGGACGTGGATCGCCATCGGATCGAAGCCCAGTTCCGCGACGGCGTGCTGAAGATCGGCCTGCCCAAGGACCAGCAGGCGGCGCCTGAGCGCTCCAAGATCGAGATCGGGGGTTAGCGCGGATCGCAGATCAGGGTTGGGCCGCCGGCGCGGTTGGCGCAGACGTGGCGGTGGTCGACTCATAAGCGGCCGCCTCGGTTGGCGAGGTGCCTTTGAGGATATCCCCGCCGATCGAGGGATAGTCGGGATTGGCCGCCGCGTAGGTGGTCAACTCCGGCGGCTCGCCCGGCGGCCTGGTCATGCGCAGAGCGGCGTTTTCCTGGTGATAGGAGACGCACGCCGAGAGCCCCGCCGCCGCTGCGACCACCGCCAGAATACGCCTCATGCCTCGCCTCCTACCATTTAACGAGGCGATCATAGCGGGCGCGCGCGGGGGGGCGCCAGTCCCGACCAGGCTCGGCGGGCAATCGGTTGCAACGGAGCGCGGCGCGACCCCTCACCGCATCTCTCCCCACTGACGCGGGGAGAGGGATACTGGGAGGATGGTGACGCCGAGGGATCGAGAAGCCGCCACTCATCTATCAGTATCCCTCTCCCCGCCCGCAGGGTGGGGAGAGGTGCGGTGAGGGGGGGTGGTGGCGATCGACTGAAGCCCGACAGATCGTCTAGGCGTGCAGGTGGGCGACGGCGATCAGGATCAGGCGCCCGCCCAGGGCGACGCCGGCCGTGACGGTGCCGATCGCGCCGGCGATCCGCCAGGGATTGACGGTGTCCTTCAGCGAAAGACCGATAGCGTGGCTGATCCGCGCGGCCAGGAAAACGCCGGCGACAGCCAGGACGTACCACCGCGCCGCGCCCATCAACTCCATGAGGGTCAGGGCGGCGACGAACATGGCCGCGTTCTCGGCCAGATTGCCGTGTCGCCGCATCGCCGCCAGCAGGACCGGATTGCCGCCGTCGCCCAGGGACTGACGCGCCGGTCCCCGCAGCCGCGCGACCGCCAGCATCAGCGCCATCTGCAGGATGATCAGGACGCCGGCGGTGATCGAGGAGATCACGGGCGTAGTCAGGGTGGTCATGGGAATCGCCTTTTAGCCTGGGGGGCGTGGCTCACGCTTTGGGCTTGCGGAATTTCAGGATGAACTGATCGGTCTTGCTTTTGATCGACGGATCGAAGATCGCCACCTTGCGGGTGTCGGCGGGATTCTTCAGCGCGTCGCTCTCGCCTTTCAGCTTGAACCCCGCCGCCTCGACCTCGGCCTTCACCGCCGCTTCGTCGATGCGGTGCAGGGTGTTGGTGTCGCGCAGGCCAGAGCCCGCCTCGGCCGCGTGGTCGATGATCAGATAGACGCCGCCCGGCTTCAGGGCCTTGAACACGGCCGCGTTGACCTGCGCCAGGTCCGCCGGCGCGAAGAACGGGTCGTGCAGGTCGTGGTAGTTGTCGGAGAGCCAGACGATATCCAGCGGCGCCGGCGCGGCGAACTGATTCACCGGCGCGACGAGGGCGGTGAGGTTGGCGAACTTCGCGAATGGCGCCGCCCCGTCCGGCGGCAGCGGCTGCTTGATGAAGTTCTTCAGCTCGGCCGGATAGAACGCATACACGTGTCCCTTGGGTCCGACGACGCCCGAGAAGATCCGGTCGTAATAGCCTGTTCCCGGAATGAAATCGGCGACGGTCTCACCGGCCTTCATGCCGGAGAAGGCGATGGTCTCGGCCGGCTTGCGGTTCTCGTCGCGCTGGCGATCGGCATCCGGCCGGTACGGGTTGGCCACCGCCGCGACGACGGCGGCGGGAATGGTCGGGGCGGCGTAGGCGCCCAGCGCCCCCGCGACGCCGGCAAGGGTGATGGCGAGACGAACGAAGGCTTTCATGACGGCTCCTGTTGGCGGACCGCTGGCGTTCTCGCTCAATATGACTATAAAAGCAATAGTAACTCCAAATCTTGCAATGTCGCCGCGCCTCACCGATCCTTCCCCGCCATGGCCGCTCGCTACCCTCAGTTCTGTCCCGTCGCCCGCTCGCTCGAGATCATCGGCGAGCGCTGGACCATGCTGATCCTGCGCGACCTCCTGCTGGAGGGCCCACGCCGGTTCCACGACTTCGAGCGGGCCTTTCCAGGCATGAGCCCCAACACCCTCTCGGCGCGGCTGAAGACGCTGGAGGACGCGGGCCTGGTCACCCGCCGCCTCTACGAGGCGCATCCGCCGCGCGCCGAATATGCGCTGACCGACAAGGGCGAGGCCTTGCGCCCGGTGCTGAAGGCGCTGAAGGACTGGGGCCTGCAATACGTCCTGCGTGCGGGCGCACCCAGCTAGGCTGCTGCCAACTGCCGTCACATTCCAGGTCTAGGGTCGCGCCAGCGCGGGATGGGCCCGCGCGCGGTAGGAGAGTGGCGGATGAACATCCAGGAAGTCGCGCACGATCTGGTGGCGCTGTGCAAAGAGGGCAAGTTCGCCGAGGCCGGCGAGAAGTACTGGGCCGACGACGTCATCAGCATCGAACCCATGGGCGAGAACGCCGAGAGCCGCGGCAAGGCCGCCGCCCGGGCCAAGGGCGAGTGGTGGTCGTCGGCGCACGACGTGCACAAGGTCGAGGTCGAAGGCCCCTACATCAACGGCGACGAGTTCGCCGTCCGCTTCGCCATGGACATGACCGTCAAGGAAAGCGGCCAGAACCAGCACATGGACGAAGTCGCCTTCTACAAACTCCGCGACGGCAAGATCGCCGAGGAACGCTTCTTCTATTCGATGTGACCCGGGAGCCCCTCCCACTTGAGGGG
>JBIOEF010000020.1:0-37415 GCA_044445785.1 Caulobacterales bacterium | reverse complement strand
TTCCAGCCTGGCGCCGAGGAGGAGGAGCATCTTGCGGCGTTCCAGCGACATGCTCTCGGGCATCACCAGGATCAGCTTCAGCCCTTTGGCGGCGGCGACGAAGGCCAGGGCGATGCCGGTGTTGCCGCTGGTGGGCTCGACGATGGTGGTGTTCGCCTTGATCAGTCCCTTGGCCTCCATCGCCTCGATCATCGAGACGCCGATCCGATCCTTCACCGAGGCGAGCGGGTTGAAGAACTCCAGCTTGGCCAGCACCTCGCCCTTGGGTTTCAAGAGCGCGGTCAGCCGGGGGAGGCGGATCAGCGGCGTGTCGCCGATGGTGTCGAGGATGGAATCGTAGATCTTGCCGCGCCCGGCGCGCTTGTAGCGGGCGGCGTCATACTCCTTGGCGGCGGTGTCCATGGAAGGTCCTTGCGGGTGGGTCGGTTGCGGTCCTGTGGCAGCGAACTTAGGCCCACCGGCCGAATTTGGAAGGCCTCAGGCCGCGGCCGCCGCCCGCCCACGCAGCAGCGGCTCCAGGATCTCCGCCGCCACGCGCCGCACCACCGGCACCACCACGCCGTCGCCGGCCAGATGCAGGGCGGCGTTGCTCCGCGCCGGCAGGCGGTAGGATTCCGGCAAGCCCATCAACCGCGCCGCCTCGCGAGGGGTCAGCAGGCGGGTCCGCACCTGGCCGCCCTCGGCGATCAGGATGAACTGGCGCGAGGAGCCGCCGCCGGGCGTTCTGAGGCACCCCGCCACGCCGTCAAACCGCGCCTCCGCCCGCTGGCGGCCCTGGCGCATCCGCCGGAAGACCGTCCCCACGCGCCGCTCGCCGGCCGCCAGCGCCACTTCCAGCCGCCGGCGATGCAGGTCGTCCATCAGCGCGATGAGGGCCTGCGTCTCCTCCGCCGAGCGCCAGGGGACGGCGTCGTCCGACTCCAGCAGTGCGGCGAGGTCGAGGTTGCGGCGCGGCGGCGCCGTGAGCCGCCAGTTGATCCACCGGCCCTTCAGCACCGGCGGCAGGCGCTCGTACGCCTCGGCGACCGCGCGGCTGGCGCCAGGCGGGCCGGTCAGTCCGGCGGGATCTTCCAGGGTGGCGATGATCACGCAGCGGATCCGCGACTGCGGCAGGTAGGCCGCCGCGTCGATCTCCAGCGCGCCGAACCTGTAGCCGGCGCCGGCCAGGGCCGCGCAGACCGCCTCGAAGTCCCGCCCGCCGTGCGAGGTGAAGAGGCCCGAGACGTTCTCGACCACGATCGCGCGGGGCGCGCGGTCCTGGCCGCCCAGCGCCTCCATCAGCCACCAGAAGCCGAAGAACGCCGACGATCGCTCGCCCGAGAGGCCCGCCCGCGCGCCGGCGAGGCTGAGATCCTGGCAGGGACTGGACGCCCAGGCGAGGTCCGCGCGGCCCGGCAGGTCGTGGGGGCTCAGCTTCCAGACGTCGCCCTCGTGGAAGTGGCCCTCGCCGAAATTGGCGCGGTAGGCCGCCGCCTTGGCCGGGTCGAAGTCGTTGGCGAAGAGGCACGTCCATGCCTCGCCCAGCCCCAGCCGCGCCATGCCGCCGCCGGCGAAGAACTCATAGAAGGCGAGGGGTGCGCGACTCACACGCCGAGTCTAGCGTCGAATGGCGCGCTCGCCGCAATGATCTTGCGTCCTTCGAGACGCCGCCCCGGATTGAGTCCGGGACGGCTCCTCAGGATGACCATAGTCTCGTAGTTTCAACAACTTCAGTCATGGTGAGGAGCGCTCGGAAGAGCGCGTCTCGAACCACGCAGCCGCCTACTTCAGCTTGATCACCACCCCGCTGGGCGCGGCGGAGAGCTTGAGGCCCTGGGTGGTGGTGGTGGCGCGGATTTCGACGCCGGCGGGGTTGGTCATGTCGAGCACGCCCGCGCCGGTGCCCGCGGTCGCCGAGGCGTCCGCGGCGCCGTAGGTGCCCTCGATGTCGCTGGCCTTGGTGAGGTGGAAGACATCGCCGGTCGCTTTGTAGCTGCTGGCCCCGATGGCCCCGATGCCCAGACCGCTGACCTTCAGCGGATAGGTGTGGCCCTTGAAGGTCAGCGTCCCGCTTCCCCAGCTGCCGCCGACGATGAAGGCGGCCGAGCCGCCCGAGAAGGTGATCTTGCCGTCCGCGGCGGGATCGGCGAGGGCGGGCGCGGCGAGGGCGCCGGCCAGGATCGCGGCGGCGGCGATGGTCCGGATACTGGAAATGCGGGTCATGATCGTTCTCCGACGATGGTCTCTGTTGGCCTCTGTAACGAAGCCGGGCCTTGTTGGGTTGCACCTTCTGCGGTCTTGACGCGCCAGGGGCAACAAGCCGCTAATATGACCAACGATCAGTTGGCGCCAAGGGAGGCGTTCATGGAACCGTCTTATGACCTCGTCGTGCGCGGCGGCCTGATCTTCGATGGCGCCGGCGGCGAAGGCTTCGAGGGCGACGTGGCGGTCAAGGACGGCCGGATCGCGGCGGTGGGCAAGGTCGCGGGGGCGGGCGCCGAGGAGATCGACGCCAAGGGCAAGATCGTAGCCCCAGGCTTCGTCGACATCCACACCCACTACGACGGCCAGGCCACCTGGGAATCGCGCATGCAGCCCTCGTCGTGGCATGGGGTCACCACCGTGGTGATGGGCAATTGCGGGGTCGGCTTCGCCCCCTGCAAGCCGCAGGATCACGACCGCCTGGTGCGGCTGATGGAGGGCGTCGAGGACATCCCCTTCCCGGTGCTCTCCGAGGGCCTGCCGTGGAACTGGGAGAGCTACCCGGACTACCTGGACCGGCTGGGCGAGCGCCGGTTCGACGTCGACATCGGCAGCCAGCTGCCGCACGCGGCGCTGCGCGTCTACGTCATGGGCCAGCGCGGGGTCGACCGCGAGCCGGCCACCGAGGCCGACATCGCCGCCATGGCCGCGCTCGCCAAGCGGGCGGTCGAGGCTGGCGCGCTGGGCTTTGGCACTTCGCGGACGCTCAACCACCGCTCCTCCGACGGCTCGCCGATCGCCACGCTGACCGCGGGCGAGGACGAACTCACCGGCATTGCGCTGGGCATGGCCTCGGCGGGCAAGGGCGTGCTGCAGGTGGTCTCCGACTTCGCCGACGAAGCGGCCGAGTTCGCCATGCTGCGGCGCGTTGTCCAGCGCTCGGGCCTGCCGATGTCGTTCTCGCTGATCCAGAGCCCGGTCAGGCCCGACAACTACCGCACCCTCTTGGCGCAGGTGGAGGACGCGGTCGCGGCGGGCCTGAGGATCAAGGCCCAGGTGGCCGCGCGACCGGTGGGCGTGCTCTTTGGCCTGGAGCTGACGCTGAACCCGTTCAGCCCCTATCCGGTCTACAAGGAGATCGCCAAGCGGCCGTTGGCCGAGCGGGTGGCGCTCTTGATGGATCCGCAGTTCCGCGAACGCCTGCTCAGCCACCTGCCGGAAGGCCGGGTGCGCGGGCGCATGCGCGACTGGACCAACATGCACCTGATCACCGGCCTGCCGGACTACGAGCCGACGCCGGAAACCTCCATCGCCACCATCGCCGAGCGCACGGGCAAGGCGCCGGAGATCGTCGCCCTGGACCACCTGGTCTCCAACGACGGCCACGCCATGATCTATGTGCCGGTGCTGAACTACGCCGACGGCAACCTCGAGCCGGCGCGCCAGATGCTCGACCACAAGGACGCCATCCCCGGCCTCTCGGACGGCGGCGCGCATGTGGGCACCATCTGCGACGGCAGCTTCCCGACCACGCTCCTCACTCACTGGACGCGCGACCGCACACGGGGCCCCAAGCTGCCGATCGGCCAGATCGTCCGGCTGCAGGCCCGCGAGACGGCCCGGGCGGTGGGCCTCTTCGACCGCGGCGTGCTGCAGCCCGGCTACCGCGCCGACCTCAACGTCATCGACTACGACAACCTGCGCCTGCACGCCCCAGAGGTGGCCTACGACCTGCCGGCGGGCGGCAGGCGCCTGTTGCAGCGGGCCAGCGGCTACACCGCCACCGTGGTCGCCGGTGAGGTCACCTACCGCGACGGCGCGGCCACCGAGGCCCTTCCAGGACGCCTGCTCCGCGGCGCCCAGGCCGCCCCTGTCGCGGCGGCAGCCGAGTAGCAGGGCTGGGCGGCATGACCCCGCAAGCCCTCGAGACCGCCTGCGAATGGACCGCCTCCGACGTCGCCGATCCGGCGAAATGGACCGAGCACGTATCGGCCGCCGAGGTCGCGGAGCTGGAGGCGGCGCTCGCCCACGCCTCCGCCAAGTCCGACGACCTGCTGGAGATCGGCAAGGAGGATTTCCCGCTGCCGACTTTCGGCCGGCGCCTGAAGGCCATCGAGCGGGAGCTGATGGAGGGGCGCGGGTTCGTGCTGATCCGCGGCCTGCCGCGCGAGCGCTGGACCAACGATCAGATGTGCATGGCCTACTGGGGCGTCGGCACGCACCTGGGCCGGCCATGGCCGCAGAACGCCAAGGGCCATCTGCTGGGCGACGTCACCGATCAGGGGAAGCTCTCGGGCGATCCCACCGCGCGCGGCAATGAGCTGGGGCTGATCGGGCTGGACTTCCACTGCGACGGCGCCGACGTCATCGGACTGCTTTGCCTGCAGACCGGCGTCTCCGGCGGGCTCTCGGCGGTGTGCAATTCGGTGGCCCTGCACAACGCCCTGGTGCGCGAGCGCCCCGACCTCGCCGCCGAGCTCTACAAGCCCCAGCCCTACGATGCGCGCGGCGAGGAGGCGCCCGGCAAGCGCGGCTGGTACGAGATGCCGGTGTTCACGCAGTGGAACGGACGGCTCTTCGTGCGGCTGATCGCCGGCTACATCCACGCCTCCCAGCGCCATCCGGACGCCCCGCGGCTGACGCCCAAGGCGATCGAAGCCCTGGCCTGGATGCACGACCGCGCCGAGAGCGGCGCCTACAACGTGGTGATGGATTTCCGGCCCGGCGACATGCAGTTCGTCAACAACTACCACGTCCTCCACGGCCGCACGCCGTACACGGACGATCGCGCCATGGGCAAGGTGCGGCATTTGAAGCGCCTGTGGCTGGAGACAGAGGTCCTGGCCGACCGCCCGCCGCACTTCCGGGGCAATGTCTCCAGCCACTGGGCGTCCAAGAAGACCATCAGCCGCCTGGACGCGGTGAACTAGGCCACCATCCGCTCGTCACCCCGGCCGGAGCGCAGCGCAGAGCCGGGGGCGGACGCGCCGCTGCCCAACTGGAAGTCGTCTTGGCGCCGGCCGGTCCGACCCCGGATCGGCCTGAGGCCGTCCGGGGTGACGGGGCGCACAGTTCAGGCTGGGGCGCGGTGGCCGAACCGCTCGGCGGCCCGCAGCTTGGCCTTCTGCGCCTCGATATCGCGGTCGCGGGGCTGGGCGTTGGTCTCCAGCGAGGTCAGGAGGCGCCGCGCGGCGGTGAACACCTCCTCGATCGCTCCCTCGAACGCCTCTTCGTTGGCCTTGGAGGGGGCATTGTAGCCGCTGAGCTTGCGCACGAACTGCAGCGAGGCCGCGCGGATCTCCTCGTCGCTCGCCGGGGGGTCGAAATTGAACAGGGTCTTGATGTTGCGGCACATGGCGTCGCCTCCGTCTCTTCAAGAGAAAGATAGCGCGCCACGCAGCCGTGCAAAGACGCTTGATTCTTTGCGTTCAGAGAAGTAAATTCGAGAACGACCGCGCCGGCGATGCCCAGGGGGGAAGCCGCGGCGACGGCCTGGCCTGCCGATCACCGTAGATTCACAGTAGATACGGCGCCTTACGGCCTCGCCAACGCCGAACCGCGCGAGGGCGAACAATTGACTTCGCGGCCCACTTCGCCTATTGCCGCCGGCTCCTAAAGCCTCGGAGTTGCTCGCCGTGAAGCGCACCTTTCAGCCATCCCGCCTCGTGCGCAAGCGCCGGCACGGATTCCGGGCGCGCATGGCGACCAAGAACGGGCGCAAGGTGATCGCCCGCCGGCGCGGTCAAGGCCGCAAGCGCCTGACCGCCTAGCCGGGGCCCATCAGAGAAGGGTTTCGGCCTGACCGAAGCCGCTCCATCGATCGAAAGACTGAAGAAGCGCCCGGACTTCCTGGCGGCGGCCAAAGGCGCGACCTGCGCCAGGGGCGCGGTGCTGGTGCAGGCGCTGGACCGGCGCGACGGGCGTGCGCTGATCCGTCTGGGCTTCACCGCCACCCGGCGGATCGGCGGGGCGGTGGAGCGCAACCGGGCCAAGCGGCGGCTGCGCGAGGCGGCCAGATTGACGGCGCCCCTGCACGCGAGGCCCGGCTGTGACTATGTATTCGTCGCTCGTAGGGGTTCCGCGAGCCGGCCCTGGGCGCGTCTGCTTGACGATATGAAAACCGCGCTGATAAGGCTCGCCACCGACCTCGGCGCCCTTCAGGGCGAGTCCTCGCCCCCAGACCCCCGGTCTCCCGCGTCCAATGACTAGCGACAATCGCAACCTGATCATCTTCATCGTCCTGACGCTGGTCATGGTGATCGGCTACCAGCAGTTCGTGCTGGGCCCGATCCAGAAGCGCCACCAGGCCGAGGCCGAGCGCGCTCAGGCGACGCAGGCCGCGGCGCAGAAGGCGGGGATCCCGCTGGCGCCCAACGGCCAGCCGGTGGTCGTCCAGATGAGCCGCGCCCAAGCCCTGGCGGCCTCGCCAAGGGTGGCGGTGCAGACACCCTCGCTCACCGGCTCGATCAGCCTGCAGGGCGCGCGCCTCGACGACCTCTATCTCGCCAAATACCCGCAGACCGTGGCGCCGCATTCGCCGCCGGTGGAGCTGCTGCGGCCCGAAGGCGCTGAGAACGCCTATTTCGCGCTCGCCGGATGGGAGGACACCCAATCGAAGGCTCTGGTCGACAAGACCACCCTCTGGACGGCGGCTTCGAGCGATCCCCTGACCCCTGAGCACCCGGTGGAGCTCACCTACGCCTCGCCCCAGGGCCTGATCTATCACCGCCAGATCAAGGTCGATGCGGAGTACCTCTTCACCGTCACCGACACGGTGGAGAACCACGGCTCAGTTCCGGTCACGCTGCGGCCTTATGGCTCGGTTCAGCGGCTGGGGGTTCCGGCGACCCTGGGCAAGGTCAACCTCGTCCACGAGGGGGCGATCGGCGTCTTCGACCGCACGCTGAAAGAGGTGAAGTACAGCAAGTGGAAGAAGGACGCCGACCAGAAGGCGGGCGTCGCGGAATCCGACACCTCCACCGGCGGCTGGCTGGGGGTTACCGACAAGTACTGGATGACCACCTTCGTCCCCAATCAATCCGAGCCGCTGAACACCCAGTTCCGGGTGGACCAGGTTGGCGGCGTCGACGACTACGAAGTCGCCTATGTGGGCGCGGCCAAGGTGCTGCCCGCCGGCGGCCAGGTGACCGAGGTCACCCACCTCTTCGCCGGCGCCAAAGTCGTGCAGACGCTCAACCACTACGGCGCGGCGCTCGGGACGCCCAACTTCGACAAGGCGGTGGACTGGGGCTTCCTGGAGGTGCTGACCAAGCCGCTGTTCACCTATGTCCTGGATTTCTACGCCCGGCGCCTGGCGAACTTCGGCCTCGCCATCCTGGCGCTCACCGTGACCATCCGCCTGGTGATGTTCCCCCTCTTCAACGCGTCGTACGAGATGTCGACCAAGATGAAGAAGGTGCAGCCGCAGATGAAGGCGCTGCAGGACAAGTTCAAGAACGATCCCCAGGGCCTGCAGAAGGAGATGATGGCGCTCTACGCGCAGGAGAAGATCAACCCGGTCACCGGCTGCATCCCCATGCTGTTGCCGATCCCCGTGTTCTACGCCCTGACGAAGATCTTCTCCGTCACCATCGAGATGCGCCAGACGCCGTTCCTGTGGGTGAAGGACCTGTCGTCGCCCGACCAGACCAGCGTCTGGAACCTCTTTGGCGCCCTGCCGTGGGACCCGATCAACAATCCGATCTCGACGGCGGTGATGCAGTTCCCGTTCGTCGGCGGCATCGCCTCGCTGGTCCTGCACCTGGGCGCCTGGCCGATCATCTATGCGGTGACCATGTGGTTTTCCCTGCTCACCGGCCCGACCATGACCGGCATCGATCCCATGCAGCAGCGGATGATGCGCTGGATGCCGTGGGTGTTCATGTTCGTCCTGGCTCAGAGCACCGTCGGCCTGGTGATCTACTGGTCGTTCTCCAGCGTCTTCACCGTGGTCCAGCAATACGTGCTGATGCGCCGGTTCAAGGTGGACAATCCCATCGACCAGTTCCTCGCCCGGTTCTCGGCTCCCAAGGTCGCCAAGGCGGCGGAGTGAACCCCTTCGACGAGGCCGAGATCGAGGCGGCGCGCGTGCTCTTCGCCCGACCGGCGGTCTTCCTCATGGGCGCGGCGCAGATCGACCAGTTGCCGGCGCCCGACCTGCCGGAAGTGGCCTTCGCCGGCCGCTCGAACGTCGGCAAATCCAGCCTGATCAACGCATTGGTGGGTCGCCATGGCCTGGCGCGCAGCTCCGGCGAGCCTGGCCGCACGCGCGAGGTGAACTTCTTCGTGCTTGATGGCCGCATCCGCCTGGTGGACCTGCCGGGCTACGGCTTCGCCAGAGCCTCGAAGGGCGAGACGCGGCGGTTCCAGAACCTGGCCCGCGACTACCTGCGCGGCCGGCCGAACCTGCGGCGCGTCTACCTCTTGATCGACGCGCGCCATGGCCTCAAGGCGGCCGACACCGAGGCGCTGGAGGCGCTGGACGTCGCCGCCGTCTCCTACCAGATCGTGCTCACCAAGGCCGACAAGCTCAAAGCCGCCGAGGTCGCGGCGATCGAGGCGGCGACCCTGAAAGCGGTCTCGCGCCGCCCGGCGGCCTTCCCACGGGTGATCGCCACCTCCGCGGAGACCGCGCTCGGCATGCCGAACCTGCGCGCCGAGGTCGCCCTGGCCGCGCTGGGGTGACATTGTCTCCCGCCTTCGCTATCGAGGCGCCCCACTAAGACAGGGTTCGAGATGAAGTCGGCCGACGAGCGCGAACAACAGGGCTGGGCCACCGCCAAGACGCTGGCCGAGGCGCTGCCCTATATCCAGCGCTACGACCGCGAGATCGTGGTGATCAAGTACGGCGGCCACGCCATGGGCGAGGAGGCGCTGGCCAAGCTGTTCGCCGCCGACGCGGTGCTCTTGAAGCTGCTGGGCGTGCATCCGGTGATCGTCCATGGCGGCGGGCCGCAGATCTCGCGCATGCTGGAGCGGGCCGGGGTCAAGTCCACCTTCGTCGATGGCCTGCGGGTCACCGATGCGCCGACCATGGAGGTGGCCGAGATGGTCCTCTCCGGCGCGATCAACAAGGAGATCGCCAACTGGATCACGCTGGCCGGCGCCGAGGCCGACGTGCGCGGTGTCGGTCTCTCCGGCAAGGACGCCCGTCTGATCACCGTCGAGAAGGCCACCCGCACGCGCAAGGACCCTGGCTCGAAGCTGGAGGAGGCGGTGGATCTGGGGTTCGTCGGCGAGCCGACCCACGTCGATCCCAAGCTGATCCTCGACCTGATCAACTCCGCGGACGACTATGTGCCGGTGATCGCGCCGATCGGGGTCTCGGCCGAGGGCCACACCTACAACATCAACGCCGACACGGTGGCCGGAGCAATCGCCGGCGCTCTGAAGGCCAAGCGCCTGCTGCTGCTCACCGACGTTCAGGGCGTGATCGGCGCCAACGGCGAGCTGATCCGCCAGATGACGGTCAAGGAAGCCGGCAAGGCGGTGGCCACCGGGGTCGCCAGCGGCGGCATGATCCCCAAGCTGGAGACGGCGGTCGCGGCGGTGGAGGCCGGCGTGGAATCGGCGGTCATCCTGGATGGCCGCCGGCCGCACGCCATGCTGGTGGAGCTGTTCACCGAGCACGGGGCCGGCACGCTGGTGCGGGCGTGAAGGCCGCCGACCTTCGCCACGTCGACACGTGGCTCTTCGACCTCGACAACACCCTCTATCCGCTGGAGTCGGGTCTGGGCCGGGACATTTCCGCCCGCATCACCGACTATGTCGTGGGTCTGACGGGCCTGCCGCGGGCCGAAGCGGAAGCCCTGCAGAAGCATTATCTCGAGGAGCATGGCCTCACCCTGCGCGGCCTGATGCTGCACCATGCGGTGGATCCGGACGAGTACCATCAGGTCTTCGCCGACCTCTCGCTGGAGGTCCTCTCGCACGATGCGGCGCTCGCCGCGGCGCTCAGGCGCCTGCCCGGGCGGCGGCTGATCTTCACCAACGCCGACGAGGGTCACGCCAGGCGGGTGATGCGCCGGCTCGGGCTCTGCGACCTCTTCGAGGGGGTGTTCCACATCGGCAGCGCCGACTTCGCGCCCAAGCCCGACCCGAGGGCGTTCGAGCGGCTCATGGAGGCCCACGACGTCGCGCCCGCCGCCACCGCCTTCTTCGAGGATCGGGCGCTCAATCTCCAGCCGGCCGCCCAGCTCGGCATGACCACGGTGCTGGTGGGGCTGGGGGCGGAGCACAACACCGACCCCTTCGTGCGCCATCGGGCCCCGAACCTCGCCGCCTTCCTGGCCGCGGCGAGGGTGAGTGAGACAAGAGCATGACCCAGATCTCCTTCGCTGACCTGCAGACCGAGGTGGAAGCCGCCTGGGAACGCCGCGAGACGGTCAACATCGCCACCAGCGGCCCGGTGCGCACGGCGGTGGACGAGACGCTGAGCCTTCTCGACGCGGGCAGGCTGCGGGTCGCCGAGAAGGTCGACGGCGATTGGCTGGTTCGCCAATGGGTCAAGCAGGCGATCCTGCTGTCGTTCCGCTTGAACCCCAATCAGGTGATGCGCGCGGCGGCGCTGGGCGGGGCTGTCGGGCCGTGGTGGGACAAGGTCCCCAACAAGTTCGACGGCTGGGACACGCCCCAGTTCGAGGCGGCGGGCTTCCGCGCCTTGCCTGGCGCGATCGTGCGGCGCGGCGCCTTTGTCGCCCGCAACGTGGTGCTGCTGCCCTCGTTCGTGAACATCGGCGCCTATGTGGACGAAGGGACCATGGTCGACACCTGGACCACCGTCGGCTCCTGCGCCCAGATCGGCAAGAACGTGCACCTGTCGGGCGGGGTCGGCATCGGCGGGGTGCTGGAGCCGTTGCAGGCCAACCCCACGATCATCGAGGACAACTGCTTCATCGGCGCCAGATCCGAGATCGCCGAAGGCGTCATCGTGCGCGAAGGCTCAGTGATCTCGATGGGCGTTTACATCACCTCGACCACCCCGATCGTCGACCGCAAGACCGGCGAGACCCGGCGGGGCGAAGTGCCGCCCTATTCGGTGGTGATGGCCGGCAGCCGCGAGGATCCGCACGGGACCGGCGTCTCGATCAACTGCGCGGTGATCATGAAGACCGTCGACGCCCAGACGCGCTCGAAAACCTCGATCAACGAACTGCTGCGGGACTAAGACCCTAGGCGCTTGCCCGGGTCCCAACGGGCGCGACCGCCGGCGCGGCTCCCATGGCGTATCCGGGCGTGGGGAAGGTCAGGCGCGCGGTCAGGCCGCCATCCGGGTTGGCGCGGAACGACGCGTCCCCGCGAAGCTGACGCGCGAAGGCGGTCATCAGGGTGCGGCCGACGCCTGGGCCCATCTTCGAGGCCCGTCCGGCGACGCCGCTGTCGCTGATGGAAAGCTCGGCCTCCGCCCCCCGGACCCCGAAGGTGACGCTGATCAGCCCGCCCTGGCTCAGCCCGTGCTTGCGGGCGTTGCCGATCGCTTCGACGGCGAAGAGCGCCAGCGGCGCCAGCCGGTCTGGATCGATCTCCACCGGCTCGCAGGAAAGCTCGGTGCGCAAAGGCGCATTCTGCCCGTCGCCGGTCACCAGCTGGCCGATCAGCTCTTCCAGGAACTCGCGCAGGTCCACCTTGCGCAGGTCCGGACTCTGGTAGAGCGCCCGGTAGATGAGGGCCAGCGCGCCGATGCGCTGGCGGGTGTCCGACATTGCCGCGCGCGCCGCCGGGTCGGTCAGCGCCCGCTGCTGCATGTTGAGCAGGGAAGAGATGACCTGCAGGTTGTTCTTCACCCGGTGATGGATCTCGCGCAGCATCGCGTCCTTCTGGGCCAGGTGCTCAATCAGGGCGGCGTCGCGGGCGACGATGGTGGCGGCCATGTCGCCCAACGTCTCGGCCAGGTCGCGGATCTCCGGCGGCGCGCGCTCGGCCTGCACCGGGCGGATGCTGAAGCGGCCGCGGGCGTAGATGGCGGCGATTCGCTGCAGATAGGCGATCCACCGCACCACGCCGCGCTCGGCGACGATCAGGACGGCGACGAGCGCCAGACCGAAGGCCAGCAGCGGCAGCACCAGGGCGGCCACAGGATTGAGCCAAAGCCTGAGCGCCGCCTGTAAAGCGCCCAGGATCAGCACCGGCAAAAGCGCCACTGTCAGGGCGAAGCCGAGGCGCAGGCGGATCGACGCCCTGGCCGGCCGACCGGACGCGCCCTCGGTCTTCACCTGGCGGAGCTCAGTCTCTCCGCGTCGGCGATGATGGTGTTCATGGCCTCACCCGCGGAGGAGCCGTCGCGCCGATAGTCGCCGCTTTCGAGCACCGCGTGAAGCGCCTTGCGCGCCCGGCTCACGCGGCTCTTCACGGTTCCGACCGCGCAGTCGCAGATGGCCGCCGCCTCCTCGTAGGCGAAGCCGCCGGCGCCAACCAGGATCAGCGCCTCGCGCTGCTCGGCCGGCAGCATGTCCAGCCCCTGGCGCAGCTCGTCCAGCGCGATCGGCGCCTCGGGATTGTCCACCGCCACCAGCTGGCGCTCCGCCGCCTCCTGGTCCAGCTGCACCTGGCGCCAGGAGCGGCGCTTGCCCGAATAGAACTGGTTGCGCAGGATCATGAAGGTCCAGGCCTTCATGTTGGTGCCCATCTGGAAGCTCGCGCGGGCGGCCCAGGCCTTCAGCATGGCGTCCTGCGCCAGGTCGTCCGCCGCCGTGGCGTCGCCGCAGAGGGTGCGGGCAAAGGCGCGCAGGTGCGGGATCAGCGCCACCAGCGCGTCACGGAAGGCGTTGTCACGTTCGCTCTGGGCGTCCCGCGGCGGATCGGCCGGCATCAGCCGCCTCCCGGGCGTCGCTTGTCCCCCCGGCGAAGTATTTCCAGGAACTCATCCGGAACGGGCTCGTTCACCACCTCATCGAACATTTGGCGGAGCTTGACGCCGATGGCCTGTTGCCGAAGTCGCGCCTCATCCAGCGATGGAGAGCGGCGCCTGGGCTGTTTCATGGGCTTCTGCTCGATCATGATCCGGCGCCAGCGCTCATGCTCGCGCCCCCTCCAACTGTCGTAACTGCTGCCGGAACGCCCCAAATCACAGTCGGGTTCCCAGGTTGCGGCCGTATTTGGACGCAAAGACGCCACAGGCAAATGAAGAATATGCGGGAACCTAAGCGTTCCGACGGCGTTGCGAAGCAGTCGTCGGGGGCGACGCGGCAGCCGCCGCGCGCCGTCTGGCCGCTTGGAAAACATTGAAGCATCGGAGGGGTTTATGAGCCTTCTAGCCCGCCTGGCGCCGCATCTGCCCTACGTTCGCCGCTACGCCCGCGCCCTCACCGGCGATCAGACCACCGGCGACAACTATGTCCGCGTCGCTCTGGAGGCCCTGGCGGCCGGCGAGCGGCAGCTGCAGACGTCGATGTCGCCGCGCGTGGCGCTCTACCACGTGTTCCACGCCATCTGGCAGAGCTCCGGCGCCCGGCTGGAGCCGCGCGGCGTCGAGCCTCGCATCCCCCCGGAAGACGCCAGCCAGCGGCTGATGCGGATCGCGCCCCGCTCGCGCCAGGCGTTCCTGCTGACGGCGCTGGAAGGCTTCACCCCCACCGAGGCGGCGCAGATCCTGGGGACCGACTTCGCCGAGGTCGAACGCCTCATCGGCGAGGCCCAGCGGGAGATCGACGCGGAACTGGCCACCGACGTCCTGATCATCGAGGACGAACCGGTGATCGCCGCCGACATCGAGGCCCTGGTCAAGGAACTGGGCCACCGGGTCAGCGACATCGCGGCCACCCGCGGCGAGGCTGCCGAGGCGGTCGCGCGGGCGGCGCCCGGTCTGGTGCTGGCCGACATCCAGCTGGCCGACGGCTCGTCCGGCGTCGACGCGGTCAAGGACATCCTCCAGCGCCACAACGTGCCGGTGATCTTCATCACCGCCTTCCCCGAGCGCTTGCTCACCGGCGAGCGTCCGGAGCCCACCTTCCTGATCACCAAGCCCTTCCAGCCGGAAACCGTGAAGGCGGCGATCGGCCAGGCGCTGTTCTTCCACCCGAGGCGGACCAGGAAGGCGGCCTGACCGCGCCACTCGCAAAATTCGAGGCGGCGCGGGAACCCTGGGCCGCCCACGCCGTTCATGTGGTGCGGAGGCGGCGACGCCCCCCCGACTTGAGGCTGGCTTAGCCAGCCTGCCGTCTCCGCACCCATTTCTCGATGATGCAAACTGGGGCGGCTCGGGAGAACCCCTAGCCGCCCGCTTCTTCTTGAACGCGCCGCCTTGCCGGCCACCCTAGCGCTTGGGCGGGTTGCGTCCCTCGATGAAGGCGCGCAGCGCCGCGCCCAGGTACTGCGGGTTGCGCACGGCCAGCAGGCCGGCGGCGATGGCCGCGCCGATCGCCGTGACCGGCTTGTCGCGGATGAACTCCACCACCCGGTCGATGAAACTCTGCGCCTCGCTGGGCTTGCGCTTGGGCGGCCTGGCCGCAGCGCCCAGCGTCAGGCCGATGAGCCCGATCAGCAACGCCGAGGCGCCGGCCACCACCGCCGCGCCGCCGGCCTGCCCGACGTAGGGCTTGACCAGGGCGTAGAGCGCGAAGGCGAGGGCGACAACGCAAACGCCGGCGCTGACCGAGAGCGCCGTGGTCGCGGCCAGGAAGAGCAGGATCCGTCTGAGGATCACTTGCTGTTGCGGTTGGAGAGCAGCAGACCCAGCAGCAGGCCGACACCCAATCCGGCAAGCGTGGCCGTGACCGGACGCTCCTTGATCCGCTCGACCGCGTATTTCTGAGCCTCGTCGAACTGCTGCCCGGCGGTCTCGCGGTAGGTGGAGGTCTGCACCTTCAGGGCCTCGACCCCTTCGCGCAGCACCTTCTCGACCCGCTTGCTGGCGTCGTTGAGGCTGCGTTCGGCCTGGTCGAGGGCCTCGTTGAAGGTCTTCTGGCCGCTTTCGAGCGCGCTCTTGGCGGCGTTCTTGGCCGCCGTCTTCGCGTCGGCGGCCTCATCGACGGCGTTGGACATGGATTCAGCGGGCATGTGCGTGTCTCCGGCGTTCGAGAACAGTCCAGGCGTCCGCTGGACAAGTCCCCTGAACGCGGGCTGCATCGGGGAGTTCCAGCTCGCCTTTTACCGGTGGAATATAAACGCAAGCTTGCCGTTCACCGAGTCTTCTAGCGAATCGCCAGGGTCGCTTCCCGGCCCGCTCAGGCTTATGCTTCCGGGATGGACGACGGCGCCCCCTCGACGCGCACTCCGACCGAAGAGCTCGCTATCGAACAGGAGCGAGCCAGCCTGGCGCTCAACGTCGCCCGCATGGGCGAGTTCGAGTGGCGCGTCGATGAAGACCTGATCATCATCAGCGAGCGGATGTCGGCGATCATCGGCGTTCCCGCGGGGGCCGAGAGCGCCGCCGGCGGCGCGCTCATGTCGCGCAATGTCCATCCGGACGACGTCGAGGCCTTCCGTCGGGCGGCCAACGAAAGCCTGGAGAAGAACGATCGTGGTCCTTTCGAATTCCGCCTGATCCGGCCGGACAACGGCAAGGTCCTGTGGCTCTCCGGTTCGGTGGTGGGGCTGCGCGGCCCGAACGGCCAGCTGCAGCGGGTGATCGGCGTCCTCCAGGACATCAACGAGCGGAAGGCCAGGGAACACCAGCTGGCCATTGAGCAGGAACGCGCCAGCCTGGCGCTCACCGCCGCGCGGATGGGCGAGTTCGAATGGGACATCGAGGAAGACCGTCTGATCATCAGCGAGCGGATGGCGGCGATCACCGGCCTGCCCGCGGGATCGATGCCCGCCGAAGTGGGCCAAGTCTCCTATCGCTTCGTCCATCCAGACGACCGCGAGGCCCTGAGCCGCGCGGTGACCGACGGCTTGATCCGCGACCAGCGCTACGAGGTCCGCTACCGGATGATCCGGCCCGACAACGGCAAGGTGCTGTGGATGTCCAGCGCCGCGGTGGCGTTGCGCGACGCCTCAGGCGTTCCCCGGCGGGTGATCGGCGTCGTCGAGGACATCAGCGAGCGCAAGGCCGAGGAGGACGCCCGCGAGGCTCTGGTGGCCGAGCTGGATCACCGGGTGAAGAACGTGCTGGCCTCGGTGCAGTCGCTGGCCGCCCAGTCCGCGCGCAAGACCACCTCGGTGGATACGTTCCTCAAGACCTTCGCCGGGCGGCTGGAGGCCATGGCCTCGGCCCACACCCTGCTCACCACCACGCGTTGGCGGGGCGCGCAGATCGGCCACATCGCCGCCGCGGAACTGGGCGGTCTGGCGCCCGGCCAGGCGGTCTGGTCGGGACCGGAGATCGTGCTCAATCCCAGGGCCACCAACGCCCTCACGCTGGCCCTGCACGAGCTGGCCACCAATGCCGTGAAATACGGCGCGCTCTCCACCGAGACTGGCCGGGTCGAGGTGAAATGGAAGCCGCGCGCTCAGGGCGGCTTCGAGCTCGTCTGGGTGGAGCGCGGCGGGCCCTCGGTGTCGGCGCCCACCCGCCGCGGCTTCGGATCGACCCTGCTGGAGCGGGTCACCGGCCGCGAGTTGGGCGGCGAGGCGCGGATGGAATTCAGGCCCGACGGCGTGCGGGCGACGATCTGCGCCGACGCCTCGTCGCTGGCCGCCTCGCCGTCCGATGAAACCTCGCCGGCGGCGCCCGAGCCCGCCGAGCCGGCCCTGCCCGCCCACGATGGCGCATCCTCGGGGGTCTCGCCCGTGGACGGCGTCAAGGGCCGGCGGATCCTGATCGTCGAGGACGCGGTGCTGCTGGCGCTGGAGCTGGAGGCTGGCCTTACCGAAGCCGGCGCCCAGGTGGTCGGGACCGCCGCCGACATCGAAGAAGCGCTGCGCCTGATCGACACGTCCTTCGACGTGGCGGTGCTGGACGCCAACCTGAACGGCGTCTCGGTGACGCCGGTGGCCGAGGCGCTCAGCGCCAGGGGCAAGGCGTTCATCATCGCCACCGGCTATGGCGACGCGGGGCCTGCGCCAGAGGGCTTCGACGTGCCCGTCGTGCGCAAGCCCTACAACGTCAACCAGATCGCCGCCGCCATCGCCGAAGCGCTGGCGGCGGGCGTGAAAGCCTAGGCTTCCACCGACTCGCGCGACTCGGACTTGGCCGAGAGGTCTTCGCCGGTCTGCTGGTCGACGACCTTCATGGAGAGGCGCACCTTGCCCCGGTCGTCGAAGCCCAGCAGCTTGACCTTCACCATCTGGCCCTCGGTGAGCACGTCGGAGACCTTGTTCACCCGCTCGCTGGCGATCTGGCTGACGTGCACCAGGCCGTCCTTGGCGCCGAAGAAGTTCACGAAGGCGCCGAAGTCGACGATCTTGACCACCTTGCCGTCGTAGATCTGGCCGACCTCGGGTTCGGAGGCGATCGACTTGATCCAGTCGATGGCGGCCTTGATCTTGGCCCCGTCGGAGGCGGAGACCTTGATCACCCCCTCGTCGTCCACGTCGACCTTGGCGCCGGTGGTGGCGACGATCTCGCGGATCACCTTGCCGCCGGTGCCGATGACTTCGCGGATCTTGTCCACCGGAATGGTCATGGTCTCGATCTTGGGCGCGTATTCGCCGACGTCCGGGCGGGCGCCGTCGATGGCCTTGGCCATTTCACCCAGGATGTGCAGACGGCCGTCCTTGGCCTGGGCCAGGGCCTTCTTCATGATCTCCTCGGTGATCCCGGCGATCTTGATGTCCATCTGCAGCGAGGTGATGCCGTCGGCGGTGCCGGCGACCTTGAAGTCCATGTCGCCCAGGTGGTCCTCATCGCCCAGGATGTCGGAGAGCACGGCGAAGCCGTCCTTCTCCAGGATCAGGCCCATGGCGATGCCGCTGACCGGCTTCTTCAGGGGGACGCCCGCGTCCATCAGCGCCAGCGAGGAGCCGCAGACCGTGGCCATCGAGGAGGAGCCGTTGCTCTCCAGGATCTCCGAGACCAGGCGCAGCGTGTAGGGGAAGTCCTCCTCGCTCGGCAGCAGCGGCCGGATCGCCCGCCAGGCCAGCTTGCCGTGGCCGACGTCGCGGCGGCTGGGCGCGCCCATGCGGCCGGTTTCCCCCACCGAGAAGGGGGGAAAATTGTAGTGCAGCATGAACTTCTCATAGTACTTGCCGTCCAGCGCATCGATCAGCTGTTCGTCATCGCCGGTGCCCAGCGTGGCGACCACCAGGGCCTGGGTCTCGCCGCGGGTGAAGAGGGCCGAGCCGTGGGCCCGCGACAGCACGCCCACTTCGGCGACGATCTGACGGACCTTGTCGACGCTGCGGCCGTCGATGCGCACCCCGGTGTCCAGGATGTTGCGGCGGACAACGTCGGCTTCCAGCTCCTTGAAGACGCCGCCCAGCTTGGCGCCGTCGTAGCCGGTGGGATTGGCCTCGGACTTTGCGAACTTGGCGAGGGCCTTTTCCTTGGCCGCATGGACCGCGTCCTGGCGCTCGCCCTTGGCGACGATCTTGTAGGCGGCGGCCAGATCCTTGCCGATCAGCTTCTTGATCTCGGCCTTCACCGCCTCGGTGTCGTCCTGTTCGAACTCGAAGGGCTCCTTGGCCGAATGCTCGGCCAGTTCGATGATCGCGTCGATCACCGGCTGGATATTCTGGTGGGCGAACATCACCCCGCCCAGCACCTGATCCTCGTTCAGCTCCTTGATCTCCGATTCCACCATCATCACCGCCTCGTTGGTGGAGGCGACGACCAGGTCCATCGCGGACTCTTTCAGCTGGTCGGTGGTGGGGTTGAGCACGTAGGCGCCATCGATGTAGCCGACGCGCGCCGCGCCGATCGGACCCATGAAGGGCGCGCCGGAGAGCACCAGGGCCGCCGAGGAGGCGATCAAGGCGACGATGTCGGGGTCGTTCTCCAGGTCGTGGGCGAGCACGGTCGCCACCACCTGCACTTCATTCTTGAAGCCGGAGACGAACAGCGGCCGGATCGGCCGGTCGATCAGGCGCGAGGTGAGGGTTTCCTTCTGCGAGGGCGCGCCCTCGCGGCGGGGGAAGCTGCCGGGGATCTTGCCCGAGGCGTAGAACTTCTCCTGGTAGTTGACCGTCAGGGGGAAGAAGTCCTGACCGGCCTTGGCGCTCTTGGCGAAGACGGCGGTGGCCAGCACCATGGTCTCGCCGTAGGTGGCCAGCACCGCGCCGTCGGCTTGACGGGCCATGCGGCCGGCTTCGAGTGTCAGCTTGCGGCCGCCCCACTCGATTGATTTGCGTTTGATATCGAACATTTTGGTTGGTTCTTTCTCTCATCCCAAAGGCCCATTCCTTCGGGGACGGACAGGGGCGGAACGGCGTCTCTTGTGCGGATCCGGGAGTCCTCTCCTTGCGACAGGCGGATGAGGACTGCTGTGAGCCCTCGGCGTGTGGTTGGGACACTTGAGCGTCCCTCGGACGCCGCGCTCGTCCGGCCTGTCTCGGCGGCGCGCGGCGAATCCATTATCCGCTCATTCGCCGCAAAGGCGAACGAGTGATTTGTCAGTATAGCAACAGAACGGGCTATCGACGCAGTCCCAGGGTCCCGATCAGCGCCTGATAGCGCGTCTCGTCGGACTTCTTCAGGTGATCCAGCAGCGAGCGCCGCTGAGAGACCATCAACAAGAGGCCGCGGCGCGAGTGGTTGTCCTTCTTATGCGTCTTGAAGTGCTCGGTGAGGTTGGTGATGCGCTCCGAAAGGATCGCCACCTGCACTTCGGCCGACCCGGTGTCGTGCTCGCCACGGGCATGGGTCGTGATCAGTTCAGCCTTGCGTTCGGCCGTAATCGACATCGGGTGTTCTCCGCTCAGCTAAGATGAAAGACCCGCGTGGGATTGAGCCGTCCCGCGCGCATCTCGCAGAGCGCCACGATCACCTCTTCATGCAATGCCGAGACGGTGCGCGAGCCCCCTTTGAGCCTCGCTTTCAACGCCTCCGCCTGCCGGGGAAGAAGAACGATGGATCGTCCCTGCGTCAGCCTGAAGGCGTCTTCCTGGGTCACGGCCAGCGCCGGGATGTCGTCCAGCGCGGTCTCGACGGGAAGCAGTGCCTCCGAGGCGGCGCCCCTATGACACAGATTTTCTAGGTTTTCCAGGCTTATCGCCCGCCCCTCGGTGAACCCACCGACCCGCGTCCGTCGCAGCGAGCTCACATGGCCGCAGGCGCCCAGCGCCGTGCCCAAGTCGCGGACCAGGGCGCGGACGTAGGTGCCCTTGCCGCAATCGATCTCGATTTCGACATGGTCGGGACCCGGCTGGTCCACCACCCTGGCCGAATGGATCACCACCGGTCGCGGCTTCAGATCGGGCTCTTCGCCGGCCCTGGCCAGGTCATAGGCCCGCTCGCCGTCCACCTTCACCGCCGAGAAGGCCGGCGGCGTCTGCAGGATCTCGCCGACGAACGCCGGCAGGGCCGCCTCGGTCGCCGCGCGGCTGGGGCGCACGTCGGACGTCGCGGTGGTGACGCCCTCGCGGTCGAAGCTGGCGGTGGTTCGGCCCCATTCGACGACGAAGCGGTAGGTCTTGTCGGCGTCCATCAGGAAGGGGACGGTCTTGGTCGCCTCGCCAAGCGCGATCGGCAGGATGCCGGTGGCCAGCGGGTCCAGCGTGCCGGCGTGCCCGGCTTTCTGGGCGTTGAACGCCCGGCGCACCCGGCCCACCGCCTGGGTCGAGGTGAGGTCGGCGGGCTTGTCCAGGCAGATCCAGCCGGAGACGGCGTCGCCCTTGCGCTTGCGGGCCATCAGCCGTCCAGGTCCCGCTTCACCCGCGGGTCGCTGAGCAGCCGGTTCATGTGCTCGGCGGCGTCGAAGCTCTCGTCGTGGACGAACTTCAGGGCCGGCGTCGAGCGCATCTCGATGGCGTGGCCCAGACGCCCGCGCAGGAAGCGGGCGACGCGGTTCAACCCGGCGACCACCTCGGCGGCGTGGGCGCCGCCCAGGGGCTCGACGAAACAGAGCGCATGCTTCAGGTCCGGGCTCACCCGCACCTCGGTGACGGTCACCGAGACCCCCGTGAGGGCCGGATCCTGCAGGTCCTCCTCCAGCAGGATCTCGGTCAGCGCATGACGCACCAGCTCGCCAGCGCGCAGTTGGCGTTGGCTGGGCCCGGTCGGCGGGCGATGACGGCGGGAGGGTCGGGACATCGAGACCTCGGACCGGGCGGCGGATCGAACGCCGCGCGCGGCTGGAACCTTAAAGGGGCGCGTCCTTAGCCCCGCGGCCCGCGCTTGTCGAGGCGATTGACGCGAGCCGGTCGGACGTGGAACTGAGCTACAGGTTGTGGGGGACGACCAACATGCTCGCTAAGGCGGTCGCCATCGTGGCGTTCTGGGCGCTGACGTCCGCGGTCTGGGCGGCTGATCCTAAGCCACCGACACCGACACCGACGACGGCGCCGGCAGCGCCGGCGCAGTCGACCGCGAACGGCCCGCTGCCGATCAGCGCATTCTTCTCCGACGCCGTCATTTCGGATGCGCAACTGTCGCCGGGCGGGCGCACGCTGGCCTATGTGCGGCACGACGGCGATGTCTCGGCGATCATCGTCTACGACCTCGAAACCCACGCCGCGACCAGCATCCTCGCGAGCAAGAACAAGAACTACTCGTTCGACTGGCTGCGCTGGAAGGGCGAGGACAACCTGGTCGCCGGCGTCACCTTGCTGGTGATCAATCGGCTGGGCGGAAAGCCCGACGGCGAAATCCTCAACTGGGAGTACGCCAAGTTCGTCGTGGTGCTCGATCGAGAGGGCAAGCACGTGGTCGCCGTGCTGAAGGGCGACAAGCATACGGCCTATCGGTCGGGCCGGTTCGTGGAGTTCGTCGATGAGCTTCGCAACGATCCTGACCATATCCTGGTCCAGGCTCAGACGGAGACCGGTGCGCCGGCGATCTGGCGCGCCGACATCCACACCGGCGCCGCCGAGGTGGTCGAACTGGGCGATGACACCACCGTCGCTTGGGAAACGGACCGAACAGGCGCGGTGATCGCCCGGATGATCCTGCGGGGTCGGGACGTGGTCATCCAGGGCCGAGCGCCGGGCGAAAAGCAGTGGACCGAGGTGGTGCGAATCCGGCCCAAGGACGTCAAGGCGCTGGCGGATTTCGAGCTGCTGGGCCCCGCCGAAGCGCCGGGCCAGCTCTATGTGGCGGTGAGGCCGGAGAACCAACAGCAGGGGGACGCCCGGACAGTCCGCATCTATGACTTCCACACGCGCAGTCTGGGTCCGCCGGTCTGGCCCGCGCTCAAGTACGATGTGGCGACCATCGTCAGCCCGAAGGATTCGAACGCGCTGATGGGCGTCTGCTACTGGATCGACACCTATCATTGCGACTTCAAGGACAGCGACCTGCAGGCCAACTTTCGTGGCCTGGACAAGTACTTTCACGGGGACAGTTCGCTGGCGCCGGTGTCCTATTCCAACGACGGACGCTGGTGGCTGTTCCTGGTCAGCGGACCCTCGGATCCGGCGAGCTACTACCTCTACGACTGGCGCGCCAAGACCATGCAGCAGTTGGGGGCGCTGTACCCCGACCTGCCGCCCGAACGCCTGGGAACCATGGAGCGGTTCACCTATGCGGCGCGGGACGGAACCAGCATTCCGGCCTATCTGACCCGTCCCCCAGGCGCGCCAAAAGGTCCGCTTCCGCTGGTGGTGATTCCTCACGGCGGCCCCGAGGCGCGCGACAACTTCGATTTCGACACCTGGTCGCAGTTCATCGCCACGCGCGGATATCTGGTCCTGCAGCCGAACTATCGCGGTTCTGGCGGCTACGGCGTCGCCTACGCCGAGGCCGGCTATGGCCAATGGGGCGGCCGCATGCAGGACGACATCAACGACGGCATCCGAAAGCTCGTCGAGACCGGCCAGGCAGACCCGGCGAGGATCTGCATCTTCGGGGCGAGCTATGGAGGCTACGCCGCGCTGATCGGCGGGGCGCTGAATCCGGAACTCTACAAGTGTGTGGTCAGCTGGGCCGGCATTTCAGACCTTAGCCGGCTGGTGAAGACCGAGCGTGGCGGCCTTTTCGCCGGTGAACGCAGTCCCGCCTACGACTACGACGTCAAGGCGATCGGCGACCCAGACGCCGACAAGGCTCGCCTGGCGCGCACCTCAGCCATCACTTACGCGGCGCACTACGGACCGCCGGTGCTGCTGATCCACGGCGAGGACGACACCACCGTGCCGGTGGACCAGTCGTGGGAGATGGAGCGGGCGCTGAAGGCGGCCGGTCGGAGCGTCCACCTGGACGTCGTCAAGAACGAAGACCACACCGGCTGGGATCCGGACCACGAGAAAGCCGCGCTCACCGAGGTGGCGGACTTCATCGCCGCGCACATCGAGCCGGCGAAGCTGACGCCGGCGGACGCGCCGCCCGCGCCAGTCGCACCACCTGCGCCGGCGGCCGCGTCACAGCCCGGCCCGAAGCCTCAGGTCCAGCCATAGGCCGGCCGGCAGGGTGTCCAGCACCGGAGTGGTGGGGACGCCGGCGGCGCTGAGGAGGTCGGCGGTCCAGTGGTTGCAGAGATGGACGAGGCTGAATGTCTCGCCGCTGTGGAAGAAGGCCTCGTCCGGGCCGTGGAACGTAGGGCTCTGGATCGGCGCGCCCGCCGCGTCGGTGGCGAACGAGCGGTCCAGGCGGGTCAGCAGGGCGGCCAGGCCCGCGCGGGAAATCACCAGCCGCTGCACCCCGTCGGGCCAGGCCTGGTCCGGCCGGCGATCGACGCCCTGCAGATGCACCGCCGAGCGGTTGTTCGGCGCGAAGAGGGCGCGCAGGCCGTCGGCCGCGCGGTCCAGCGAGACGCCCCGGCCCTCGTAGAACCGCGCATCGCCCCAGCCGACCATCACCCAGGGATCGGCGGTGGTCAGCGCCGCCGCCTTGGCGGCTGGACCGCCGTGCGAGGTCAGGGCGGCGCGGGGTATGGTCAGGTCGCTGTGGGTCCCGTTGTCGACCAGGTAGAGCGTCACGCCCTCGCCTGGCCGCGCGGGATAGAGCGCGGGATCGCCGCCACGGGCGGTGGCCAGGGCGATGACGATCAGCAAGACGATGACGACGGCCGCCAGTCCGCCGCCTCTGGAAACGCGCCTGGGTTTCATCCGGCCTGACCATGGAGGAGCTGCGGACATTGCTCGATCGCTGGTTTAACGTGGCGCCAGCCCCACCCGAAGGAACCCCATCATGCGCTCACCCGATTTCCTCACCGCCGTCGGCATCGGCGTCAGCGATCTGAAGACGTCCGCCGACTTCTACAGCCGCGTGCTCGGCATGAAGCAGCTGCAGGTGTTCAAGCTCGACTACATGGAAGAGATCATGCTGGCCCACGAGGGGCGCAACGCGGTGGTGCTGATGCACTACACCGACGGCTCGGTGCGCAACTATCGGGACAATCCGGTGAAGCTGGTGTTCTACGTCGTCGATCCGGTGGGGCTGACCGAGCGGATTCGCGCCGAGGGCCTGGAGATCACCCGCGAGCCGGCCCCGATCGAAACCATGGGCGGCGCCGTCATCGCGCTGGCCAAGGACCCGGACGGCTACACCATCGAGCTGATCCAGGCCCCGGCCACGCGCCAGGCGGCGACGGAAGAGGCGACCGCTACGGTGTAGTCTCGCTTCCCCCAAATGCTGAGGCGCTAAAGCACCGGCAGTGGATCGCCCGACCGACCCCTCACCGCACCTCTCCCCACCCTCTGGGCGGGGAGAGGGATACTGATGGAGTAGCGGCGTCTTCACGCTCCATCCGCGTCATCGCCTTTTCAGTATCCCTCTCCCCACGCCAGTGGGGAGAGGTGCGGTGAGGGGTCGGGCCGTGGTTCTCGCCGACGTCGACTGGTCCCTAAGGGTCGCGCGGGATCGTCAGGCCCTGGGCGGAGAGCGACTTGACCTTGCCGTCCGGGCCGCGGACGAGCGCCACCGGGATGTTGGCGCCGGCGGGATCGGCGATGAACTGGTCGGCGGCCTGCGGGATCAGCTCGACGCGCACCCCCCCGTAGGTGAGGCCGAGCGCCGGCCCGTCCGCCGAGATGACCACCAGGCCGTGGCCATAGCCGCCCGCGATCTCCTTGATCTGCGCCTCGCTCAGCGTCATGGACTCGATGACCCGGGGCTCCAGCCCCCTCCAGCCGTATTCCCGGGCCACCGCCTGCATCAGCTCGGAGACCACGACTGCGCCGTCGTCGCCGTTGGCCATGGCGACCACCACGCGGCTCCCGCTCGGCCAGGCCATCAGATTGGCCTTGAAGCCGGCGTCGTCGCCGCCGTGGGTGAAGTGGAAATCCTCGCCCGAACCGCCCACCTCGACGCCCAGTCCCCAATGGCCGAGCCCCGGGGTCAGCATGGCCTTGGCGCTGGCCCGCGACATCAGCCGCCTCGAGGCGCCGTGGTAGGCCTGTTCGAGGGCGATCGCCCACCTGGCGAGGTCGGTTGGCGTGGTCCAGAGCCCGGCCGCGGCCATCTCCGGATAGGTGTGGAAGCGTCCTTCCACCGCCGCGCCGGTCCGCAAGTAGCCGGTGGCGGCGGCGTCCGCGCGCCCGGCCGGGAGCGGCTGCTCGTAGGTGCTGTCGGCCATGCCCGCCGGCGTGAGCACGCGTCGGCGCATCAGGTCGGGGAATGGCTGATGGGTGGCGTCGGTCATCATCAGCTGGGCGATGGTGATCCCGCCGCCGGAGTAGTTCCAGAGCGTCCCCGGCTGACGCTCGACCACCACCGGCGCCGTGTTGGCCGGCGGCTTGCCCTCCAGCACCTGGACGACGCTCGGAACCGGCGCTCCGGCCGTGTAGCCCGGGAAGCCGTGCACGGTCGTGCCGGCGGTGTGGGTGAGGAGATGGCGCAGGGTGACGGGGTGGTCCTTGGTGAAGGCGTTTTCCGGAATTTGCCAACTGGTCAGCTGGCTGTTGGCCGGGACATCGAGGGCGAGGCGGCCCTGCTGGATCAGGGTCATCGCGCCGCTGGCCGCCACCGGTTTGCTGATCGAACCGGCCTGGAAGAGCGTGCGGGTGGTCGCCTTGCGTCCGGTCGCGACGTCGGCCAGGCCGTAGGCCCTGGCCCAGATGAAACTGCCATGGTCGACCACGGCGATGCTCACCGACGGCGTGTGGTGCGCCGCCATCTCCTCGGCGAGGGTGTGGATCACGACGGGGCGGCCTCGCACGGTGACCGGCGGCGCCAGATGCGCCTCGATGCGGGCGATGCGGCGGGCCTGGGAGACAGCGGCCGAGCTTGAGACCGGGATCATCAAGCAGGCCGCGGCGACGGCCGTCCAGGCGTAAGGCTTCATCGCCGTCCCCCAGCGCAGCGGCCCGGAGCGTGACCGCAAGCGGGACGCTAGGCCGCCTCGCCCGGGGGTTCACGTTAAGGATCGGTCATCGCGACCGCGGCGAGCCTCCGCGGCCTATTTCCAGATCGGCTTGCCATCGCCGGGCAGGCCCAGGCGCGGCCACTTCTGGGTGACCTTCTCGATCACCGTCTCATCCATGCGGATCAGCGTCCCCCAGTCGCGCCGGGTCTCCGGCGGCCATTTGTTGGTGGCGTCCAGGCCGATCTTCGAGCCCAGACCCGACTCTGGCGAAGCGAAGTCGAGATAGTCGATGGGCGTTCCCTCGACGAGGGTGATGTCGCGGGCCGGGTCCATGCGGGTGGAGATGGCCCACATGACGTCCTTCCAGTTCCGCGCGTCGATGTCGTCGTCCACCACGATCACCCACTTGGTGTACATGAACTGGCGCAGGTACGACCAAACCGCCATCATCACCCGCTTGGCGTGGCCGGGATAAGCCTTCTTCATCGAGACCACCGCGATCCGGTAGCTGCAGCCCTCCGGCGGCAGCCAGAAATCGACGATCTCCGGGAACTGGGCGGTGAGCAGGGGGACGAACACCTCGTTCAGCGCCTCGCCCAGCACCGAGGGCTCGTCCGGCGGGCGTCCGGTGTGGGTGGTGAGGTAGATCGGGTCCCGCCGCATCGTGATGGCGGTGACGCGGAAGACCGGGAAACGCTCGACGGCGTTGTAGTAGCCGGTGTGGTCGCCGTAGGGGCCCTCGTCGGCGTAGTCGTCCAGCAGCACCTCGCCCTCGATGACCATCTCGGCCTGGGCCGGGACCAGCAGCGGCTGGGTCTTGGCGGCGACCAGCTCCACCGGCGCGCCGCGCAAGAGGCCCGCGAACTGGTATTCCGAGAGGGTGTCGGGGACCGGCGTGACGGCGGCCAGGATGGTTCCGGGATCGGCGCCGATCACCGCGCAGGCCGGCAGGGGTTCGCGCTTGCCGGCGCCCTTCCAGCGCCGGTGGTGCTGGGCGCCGCCGCGGTGGGCGAGCCAGCGCATGATCGTGCGGTCCTTCCCCGTCACCTGCATCCGGTAGATGCCGAGGTTGAAGTCGTCCTCGCGGCTCTGCGACGGCCCCTTGGTCACCACCAGCGGCCAGGTGATCAGGGGCGCCGGCTCGCCCGGCCAGCAGGTCTGCACCGGCAGCCTGCCAAGGTCGATGTCATCGCCGGTCCAGACCACCTGCTGCACCGGGGCGCGGGTGACGGTCTTGGGCCGCATGTCCATCACCGTGCGGGCCAGCGGCAGCAGATCCAGCGCCTCCTTCATCCCCCGCGGCGGCTCGGGGCTGCGCAGGAACGCCAAGAGCTCGCCCACCTCGCGCAGATCCGCGGCGGTGCTGCGGCCCTTGCCCTTGAGGGTGACGCCCATGGCCACGCGCTTCACCGTACCGAAGAGGTTGGCCAGGCACGGGATGTCGGACACCTGCCCATCCGCCCGCACCGGCTTCTCGAACAGCACCGCCGGCCCGCCGGTGGCCAGCAGGCGCGTGCAGATCTCGGTGATCTCCAGCTCGGTCCGCACCGGCTCGGCCACCCGCACCAGCTCGCCCTCGGCCTCGAGCTGGGCGATGAAGTCTCGAAGACTGCGATAGGCCATGCCTTCCCCACCCGCTCGTTACGCCCTTCTCCCGCACGGGGAGAAGGAAGTCACGCCGTCGCGGGCTGGCCGACCTTGCGGGTGCCGACGGCGGCGGGCTGCAGGGGGTCGATGGTGAAGCGGACCGGCATGTAACTCCAGCTCCCCACCAGCCAGGTGGTCGGCAGGTGGTTGCTGGGATGGAGCGTCGGCGCCCCGAAGGCGGCCACGTCGAGGGCGTGGAAGTGCGGGTGTCCGCGCCGCGCCTCCTTGATCTGGTACTCGAACTCCTCGGCGATCAGCGTCGGCGTCCCGTCGACCGCCGCCAGCACGCTGTTCTGAACATGCAGCACGTCGACGCCGGCGATGTACCCGGGGTTGGCGATCACCGCGTCCAGCACCGAACGGCCGCCGGCGACCACCTTCGCCTCGACGCCGAAGTGCCGCTTCTTCAGCGACACCGTCTCGGCGACCTGCAGCAGATCGCCGTAAGCGTTGGCGAGCCAGGCCGAGACCCGCTCGTTGTCGGTGAAGCCGCCCAGCACGTAGCCGACGTAGTGGTTGGTCGCCCGCGCGTGCAGCCGCAGCTCCGCGGTCGTGAAGGGCCCGTAAGGCCCGTCGTCGCAGGCGCGCACCACCAGCGAGCAATAGGTGGGGAACGGCGGATGCAGCGCCGCCGGCAAGAGGGCGATCGCGGGCGTCGCGGGCACTTCGAACGTGAACGTCAGCGTCTGGGCGCTCTCGATATCGATCCGGTCCTGGCCGAGCTGCTTGACAACCGTGAGGCCGGCGGCGGTGGGCTTGTAGCCTCCGAAGATGGGCATGGGCGCCGCTCCTATTCGGCCGCGACCGAGGCTTTGGCGCGCGTATCCGTCTTGAAGGCCGGCATCACCTCCTTGGCGAAGAGGCGCAGCGAGGCCAGCACTTCGGCCTGCGGCACCGTTTCCAGGGCGTTCAGCAGGAAGTTGACGCCGTCGACGCCGGTGGATTCCCAGCCTTTCAGCACCTCGATGATGTGCTTGGGATCGCCCACCGCCATCCCTGGAGGCGCGCCCGGCGCCTCACCTGGCACCGCCGACTGGCGGCGCACCTGTGGCAAGAGGCCAAAGCTCGCGTACGACGGCGAGGCGTAGACCTCGCGGGCCGAGACCAGCTGGGCGGCGGCGTAGCCGAAGGTGCCGGCCAGGCGCAGGCCGGTCTGCTGGCCGACCTTGTTGTCCTCGTGGCAGTAGAGGAAGTTCACCGTCGCCACCTGGTCGTTGACCGCGCCCGCCGGCTCGCAGGTCTGGATGATCTTGCGGTAGACCTTCACCCGCCGCTCCTGCTCGGCGAAGTCGTTGAAGGTGAGGCCGAGCGCCCCGATGCCGTGCTCGGCCGCGTCGATCTCGGTGCCGGGGCTGGTGACGGCCACCCACATCGGCGGGTGCGGCTTCTGGTAGGGCTTGGGGATCACCGCCCGCTCGGGCATCGAAAAGCAGACGCCGTCGTGGGCGTAGCGCTCGTTCATCCACATCTTCGGCAGCGCCCGGACGATCTCGGCCCAGGTGGCCTTGGTCAGGTCCGGGTTGGCGCGAAAGCCCCCGAGCTCGGTCCAGGTGGCGCTGCGGCCGGTGCCGACGTCGAGGCGCCCGTGCGAGACCAGGTCCAGCACTGCCGAACGCTCGGCGATGCGGATCGGATGGTTGATCTCGGGCACGCAGACGTTGATCCCGTGGCCGACGCGGATCTGCTGGGTCTTGGCCGCCACGGTGGCCAGGAAGATCTCCGGCGCCGAGCAGTGCGAGTATTCTTCCAGGAAATGGTGCTCGACGGCCCAGACGTAGTCGAAGCCCAGCTGGTCGGCCAGCACGCACTGCTCGATGCAGTTGTCGTAGACCTGCCGCTCGGTCTCGGGGCCCCAGGGCCGCGGCACGCTGATCTCGTAGAAGATTCCGAACTTCATTGCCGTCCTCCACCGCCTGCGTCCTTGGGGTCGGGCGCTTTTCGGAACACGTTTCGACTAATTCGGCCGGCTGGCAAGGGGCAAGCACGGCGTCGGGTTAGCCTCAATCGTCGCGTTGGTCCCGACCGGCCCAAGAATTGACCACGAACCACACGAACCACAGGAAAACGCTCCACCTCTTGCCTGTCATCCCGGCCGCAAGTCCGCGAGAGCGAGCTGGAGAGCCGGGATCTCCCAACGCCGACGCTGGAGGAGGTCCCGGATAGCCGCTGCGCGGCTTCCGGGATGACAGACATTGAGGGGAATTGTTCGTGTGGTTCGTGCGCTTCGTGGTTCGGCCTTCGAATGCTGGCCGGACACGCCATCCGGAGCCGACAGTGCTCTACGCCCCCAACTGGCGCGAACGCGGGCGCGAGACTACTTGTGCGCCCATGACCCTGGTGAAGATCTGCGGGCTATCGACGTCGGAGACCGTGGCGGCGGCGCTGGACGGCGGCGCGCACTATCTGGGGTTCAACTTTTTCGCCAAGAGCCCGCGCGTCGTGACCCCCGGCGCCGCGGCGCGGCTGGCGGCGCCCGCCCTGGGCCGGGCGAAGATCGTGGCGGTGACCGTCGATCCCACCGACGCCCTGCTGGCGGAGCTGAGGGAGACCTTGCGCCCCGACTTCGTGCAGCTGCACGGGCGGGAAACCCCGGCCAGGGTGCGCGAGGCGGCGATGCGCTCCGGCGCCGGCACGATCAAGGTGATCCAGGTGGGCGAAGAGGCGGACCTGGCGCACATCGCCGAGTTCGAGGCGGTGGCCGATCACCTGATGCTGGACGCCAAGGCGCCGCCGGGGTCGGAGCGGGCCGGCGGAAACGGGGTCAGCTTCGACTGGAGCCTCACCGCCGCGCGCAAGTTCGCCCGCCCGTGGTTCCTGGCGGGGGGGCTGGATCCCTACAACGTCGCCGAGGCGGTGAGGCTCTCCGGCGCGCCGATCGTCGACGTTTCCTCTGGCGTGGAGCGCGGCGCCGGACTAAAGGACCCGGCTCTCATCGAGGCCTTCCTGCGGGCGGCCGACCGCGCCTGAGCCAATTGAGTGACCAAGCCCCTGAAACCGAACGACTATTCGGCCAATCCCGACGCCGCCGGGCGATTCGGCGACTATGGCGGCCGCTATGTCGCCGAGACGCTGATGCCGCTGGTGCTGGAGCTGGACCTGGCCTACGCGGCGGCCAAGGCCGATCCTGAGTTCCAGGGCGAGCTGAAGAGCGAGCTGAAGCACTACGTCGGCCGCCCGAGCCCGCTCTACTTCGCCAGGCGCCTTTCAGCGCACCACGGCGCGCGCATCTGGCTCAAGCGCGAGGAGCTGAACCACACCGGCTCGCACAAGATCAACAACTGCATGGGCCAGATCCTGCTGGCCCAGCGGATGGGCAAGAGAAGGATCATCGCCGAGACCGGCGCCGGCCAGCATGGCGTCGCCACCGCCACCGTCTGCGCGCGCTATGGGCTGCCGTGCGTGGTCTACATGGGCGCGGTGGACGTGGAGCGGCAGGCGCCCAACGTCCAGCGCATGCAGCTGCTGGGCGCGGAGGTGCGGCCGGTGACCAGCGGCTCCTCGACCCTGAAGGACGCCATGAACGAGGCCCTGCGTGACTGGGTGACCAACGTTACGGACACCTACTACCTGATCGGCTCGGCCGCCGGCCCGCACCCCTATCCGGCCATGGTCCGCGACTTCCAGCGGGTGATCGGCGAGGAGGCCAGGGCGCAGATCCTGGAGGCGGAAGGACGGCTGCCGGACGCGTTGCTGGCCTGCGTCGGCGGCGGCTCCAACGCCATCGGCCTCTTCCACCCGTTCCTGGCCGACGAGGGTGTGCGCATGTTCGGCGTCGAGGCCTCGGGCCGGGGGATGGCGACCGACGAACACGCCGCGGCGATCAACGGCGGGCGCCCTGGCGTGCTGCACGGCAACCGCACGTACCTGCTGCAAGACCGCGAGGGCCAGATCCTGGAGGCCCATTCGATCAGCGCCGGCCTCGACTATCCGGGCATCGGGCCCGAGCACGCCTACCTCAACGACGTCGGCCGGGTGACCTACCTCACGGCCACCGACGAGGACGCGCTGGAGGCCTTCCAGCTCTGCTCGCGCCTGGAGGGGATCGTCCCGGCGCTGGAATCCGCCCACGCCCTGGCGCGCCTCGGCGAGGTCGCCCGCGAGGTCGGCCCGGACGGGATCATCGTCCTCAACCTCTCCGGCCGCGGCGACAAGGACCTGGAAACGGTGATGGCGCGCATGAGGCGGGGCAAGTGATCTGTCTCGTCCCAACCCCTCACCGCACCTCTCCCCACCTTCGGCGGGGAGAGGGATACTGTGGGGGCAGCACGAGCGACGCGATCCATCCGCTTCGCCGCCTTCTCAATATCCCTCTCCCCACGCCAGTGGAGAGAGGTGCGGTGAGGGGCCGGGCGACCGCGGCGAGCGCCGCCGTATGACCGTCGAGCGCCTGAATCACCGTTTCGCTGCTCTCAAGCGCGAAGGCCGCGCCGGGTTCGTGGCCTATGTCATGGCCGGCGATCCGGACGCGGAGACGGCGCTGAGGATCGTCCAGGGTCTGCCGGGCGCCGGCGCGGACCTCATCGAGCTCGGTTTTCCCTTCTCCGATCCCATGGCCGACGGCCCGGCGATCCAGCGGGCGGGCCTCAGGGCCCTGAAAGCCGGGATGACGCTCGCCGGCACGCTCGACCTGGCGCGAAGGTTCCGTCAGGGCGACCAGGCGACGCCGATCGTGATGATGGGCTACCTCAATCCGATCCTGACCTACGGCGTGGCGGACTTCGCCAAGGACGCGGCGGCCGCGGGCGTGGACGGCGTCATCATCGTCGACTGTCCGCCGGAGGAGGCCGATCCCATCGCCGACGCCTTCGACGCCGCCGGCCTAGCCCTGATCCGCCTGGCCGCCCCGACCACGGACGACAAGCGCCTGCCGGCCGTGATCCGGCGCACCTCGGGGTTCGTCTACTACGTCTCCCTGACCGGCGTGACCGGCGTGAAGGCCATCGACGCGTCGGTGGTGGGGCCCGCTGTGACGCGGATCCGCAAGGCGTCGGGACTGCCCGTAGCGGTGGGATTTGGGGTCAGGACGCCCGATCAGGCGGCGGCGGTGGCAAGGGTCGCGGACGCGGTGGTGGTGGGCTCGGCCCTGGTCGAGGCGGTGGCTGACGCCATCGCACAGAACCGTGATCCGGTCCCAAAAGTTCTGGAAACGGCGCGGTTGCTGGCTAAGGCTGTCGCGTCCGCGCGAGCTGAGGTCATTTAAAGAGCACGCATGGCTTTGGCAGACGACAAACGCAACAAGCCCGTGCGCAACCCTCCGCCGCCGGCGAACCGTGAGCGCGGGGGCTGGCTGGCGAAGATCGCGCCAGGGGTCCGCAAGCTCGTCTCCAAGCGCGAAACGCCCGAGAACCTCTGGGTCAAATGCCCCGACACCGGGGAGATGATCTATCGCCCCGACCTGGAGACGGCGCTCTGGGTGACGCCGGCCGGCCGGCACATGCGCATCCGCCCGCTGCTGCGCTTCGCCTACACCTTCGATGGCGGGCGCTACAAAGAGCTGCCCGCGCCCAAGACCCCCGACGATCCGCTGAACTTCACCTACAGCAAGCCCTACAAGGAGAGCCTGGCGGCGGCGCGCAAGGCCACCGGCGAAGAGGACGCCATGAGCGCCGCCGTCGGCGAGATCGGCGGCGTAGAGACCGTGGTGCTGGTTCAGGACTTCGCCTTCATCGGCGGCTCGCTGGGGACCGCGGCCGGCGAAGCCTTCCTGGCCGCCGCTGACGAGGCGGTGCGGCTGCAAGCGCCGCTGGTGGTCTTCACCGCCACTGGCGGCATGCGCATGCAGGAGGGGATCCTCTCGCTGATGCAGATGGCCAGGGCCACCGTGGCGGTGCAGAAGGTGCGCGCCGCGCATCTCCCCTACATCGTGGTGATGACCGACCCGACCACCGCCGGCGTCCTGGCCTCCTACGCCATGCTGGGCGACGTGCATCTGGCCGAGCCCGGCGCGCTGATCGGCTTCACCGGGAGGCGGGTGATCGAGCAGACCATCCGCGAGACCCTGCCAGCCGGCTTCCAGACCGCCGAGTTCCAGGTGGAGCGCGGCATGGTCGACCGGGTGGTGACCCGCGGCGAGCTTCCCGCGGTGCTGGGGTCGATCCTGCGCACGCTGATGCAGGGGCGGTCGCGCCTTTCCGCCGCCTGAGCCCCCTTTGACCATCGACTACGACCCGATCCGGACCTCGGACAGGACGATTCAGCGCCTGCGCGCGCTGCATCCCTCGAAGATCGACTTCTCCACCGGCCGGGTCGAGCGGCTGCTGGCGGCGCTGGGCCATCCCGAGCAGCGGATGGGCCCGGTGATCCACGTGGCCGGCACCAACGGCAAGGGTTCGACCACCGCGCTGACGCGCGCCATCGCCGAGGCGGCGGGCCTCAAGGTCCATGTGCTGACCTCGCCCCACCTGGTGCGTTTTTCCGAGCGGATCCGGATCGCCGGGACCCTGATCACCGACGCGCTGCTGGCCGACCTCACCGACGAGGTCGAGGCGGCCAACCAGGGTCAGCCGATCAGCTTCCACGAGATCGCCACCGCGCTGGCGTTCGAGGCCTTCTCGCGCACGCCCGCCGACCTTTGCCTGATCGAGGTTGGGCTGGGCGGCCGCTACGACTGCACCAACGTCTTCGAGGCGCCGGCGGTCTCGGTGATCACCCCGGTGGCGCTGGACCATCTGGAGATCCTCGGGCCGGAGCTCTCCAAGATCGCCTGGGAGAAGGCCGGGATCATCAAGCGCGGCCGGCCGGTGGTGGTCGCGCGCCAGGCGGACGAGGCGCTGGAGCAGATCGAGCACGAAGCCGAAACCCTGCATGCGCCGCTGGCCCTGATGGGTCGTGAGTTCGACGCCTATGAGTCCCACGGCCGGCTGGTGGTGCAGCTAGGTGACCGGCTGCTGGACCTGCCGCCGCCCAGCCTTTTCGGTCCGCACCAGATCGCCAACGCCGGCCTGGCGGTGGCCGCCATCCTGACGCTGGGCGAGGCGCGCATCGACGAGGACGCCATCGGCCGCGGCGTCGCCGCCGCCGTCTGGCCGGGACGCTTCCAGGCGCTCACCCGCGGCCCGCTGGCCGAACGGGCGAGGGCGCGGGGCGCGGATCTGTGGCTCGACGGGGCGCACAATCCCCACGCCGGCGCCGCGCTCGCCGAAGCGGCGGGACGGCTGGCGGCGCGAGACGGCCGACCGGTGACGCTGATCGTCGGCATGCTGGGCCGCAAGGACGCCGCCAGCTTCTTCCCGCACTTCGCCGCGCTCGCGCCGCGGGTCTTCACCACCCTCTTCGATTCCCCCAACGCCACGGCGCCCGACCTGCTGGCGCAGGCGGCCGCCAACGCTGGCCTTCAGGCCGGGGTGGCGGATGGGGTCGAGGATGCGCTGGCGCGCGCGCTGGCCGCCGACGGCCCCGCGCCGCACGTGATCATCTGCGGCTCGCTGCACTTCGTCGGCGAAGTCCTGGCCATGACCCCGGAAACCTGGCCGACTTAGACCGTTGCGTCCTTCGAGACGCCCGCTTGCGCGGGCTCCTCAGGATGAGGTTTTTCTCAATTCCATCATAGATTTACCCTCATCCTGACTGGCCGTTTTGAAAGTGCTTGAGCGTGGGGATCAAGTGTGAATCTATGCGACCCAACATCAACATGTTGGGGTCAGGGGATGGTTTGGACACCAGAAACGCGGCATCGGGTTGGCGATGTCGGGTGTGGCGGCCGGTTGAGCGATGGCGAATTCGCGCTGCTGTCGCCGATGCTGCCGCCGGCGAAGCCCGGAGGGCGGCCGCGCACCACCGAGTTGCGCGACGTGCTCGACGGGCTGTTGCATGTGCTGCGCACCGGCTGCCAATGGCGCCATCTGCCGGCGGCGTACCCACCCTGGCCGACCGTGTACGGATACTGGCGGGCCTTCATTACCGCCGGGGTGTGGGACGAGATGCTGCATGTCCTGCGCATGGCGGCGCGCGAGGCCGAGGGGCGCGAGGCCAGTCCGTCCGCCGCCATCATCGACAGCCAGAGCGTCAAGACGACGGAAAGGGGGGGCCGCGCGGCTGGGACGCCGGCAAGAAGGTGAGAGGCCGCAAGCGCCACATTGTGGTCGATACGCTGGGCTTCCTGCTCGCCGTCCTGGCCCACCCGGCCGATATTCAGGACCGGCCCGGAGCCGTTGCGCTGCTGCCCCGGCTTCAGGGGGTAGTCTCGCGCCTGGCCATCCTTTACGCCGACAGCGGCTATGCCGGCCCGATGGTCGAAACCGCCTGTGAAGCGCTCGGCGGCTGCCACCTGATCACCATCGCCCGAGACCCAGCGGCACAGGGCTTCCACGTACTGCCCAAGCGCTGGGTGGTCGAGCGCACCCTCGCCTGGCTCTGTCGAAACCGCCGTCTTTCCAAGGACTACGAACATCTCCCCGCCGTCAGCGAAGCCTTTGTCAAACTCGCCATGATCCGCCTCATGGCCGCTCGACTGGCATGAAACACACTTCTAAAACGGACTCTGAGGATCGGGGAGTCTTCCAATACGCCGACCCCCATCGTCGAATCGTAGTCGCAGGTGGCGAGCGCGATCAGCGGCAGGTTCTTCGCAACCGACAGGATCAGCGACGGCGCCGCGACGATGCCGAAGTCGAATTGGCCGCCCGCGATGCTCTGCGCCGACGCCATCGACCCGAACCCGCGGGCAATTTCGAGATCGATCCCGCGCGCCTTCATCATCCCCTTGGCACGCGCGACAAAGACGTATAGCTGGCTGCCTGTCGCGAGCCAGGCAAGGGTGAATTTGATAGGGCCCGGCACCGCAAGCGCGGGCGTCGGCAGGAGAGCGGTGCCTGCAACGGCCATCGCCTGTCCAACAAGGCGGCGTCGCGAGATGCTGCGTCGCAGTGTCATCGGTTCCTTCCTGCGGTCTTACCGCCTTCCATAAACCCGACGCACCAGTAATTCGGCGAGCGCAACGGCGCCAAACAGTCCGACCCCGATCACGCTGTGTACTAACAGCCCCGCTAAAACGACCGCGGTTTCCATGCGCGAGCTGGCGTAGAGGATGTAAAAGCCGAGGCCGGCCTTGGCCGAGATGAATTCACCGATGATCACGCCGATGATCGCCATCGTCATCGCGATCTTCATCCCGCTGAAGATTGCCGGCAGCGCGAACGGGAAGCGCACCATCGCAAAGGATTGCCACTCGGATGCAGTGAGCGAGCGGCACAGCCGCAGGGTCGACGCGTCGGTGCCGGCAAAGCCCACCGCTGCCGAAATCACCACCGGAAAGAAGCTGACGAAGGTGGCAAAGGTGACGCGCGACTCGCTGCTAATCCCAAGCCAGACGACAAAGAGGGGCGCCAGGGCGATCTTCGGGATCAGCTGAAAGACGACCAGATTGGGGTAGAG
>JBIOEF010000019.1:0-38302 GCA_044445785.1 Caulobacterales bacterium | reverse complement strand
GGCCGGCAGACCGCCACCCCCAACCCCTCCCCTCGTGGGGGAGGGGCTCGACTTCGCCGGCGAGTGACTATTTACCGACGTGAACAGCGAACCTCCGGAAACGATCCATGGCCCAGACCTACGACTACGACCTCTTCGTCCTCGGCGCGGGCTCGGGGGGCGTTCGGGCGGCGCGGATGGCGGCTATGTCCGGCGCCAGGGTGGCGATCGCCGAGGAGCACCGGGTGGGCGGCACCTGCGTCATCCGCGGGTGCGTCCCGAAGAAGTTCATGGTCTACGCCAGCGAGTTCGCCAGCGCCTTCAAGGCCTCTGAGGGCTACGGCTGGTCGAAGTCGAACGCGAGCTTCGACTGGGCCCGGTTCATCGAGGCCAAGGACATCGAGATCGCCCGGCTCTCGGGAATCTACGTCACCAACCTGCAGAACGCCGGCGCCGATCTGGTCCACGCCAGGGCGGAACTTCGCGATGCGCACACCATCGCGCTGAACGACCGCGACCGCACCTACAGCGCGGGCAAGATCCTCATCGCCACCGGCGCGCGTCCTTCGGTGCCGACGGGGATTCCGGGGATCGAGCACGCCATCACCTCCAACGAGGCGTTCCACCTGCCGACGCTCCCCAAGAGCATCCTGATCGTCGGCGGCGGCTACATCGCCGTGGAATTCGCCGGCATCTTCAATGGGCTGGGTGTCCAGACCACCCTGATGTACCGCGGCGCCAACATCCTGCGCGGCTTCGACAACGACGTGCGCGCACACCTCACCACCGAGATCGAGCGGCGCGGGATCACCGTCATGCTGGGCTGCGAGCACACCAAACTCGAGAAGACCGCCGCCGGGGTGAAGAGCACGCTCACCAGCGGCCACGAGATGGAAACCGAGGTGGTGATGTACGCCACCGGCCGCGATCCCTACACCGAGGGCCTCGGACTGGAGACTGCCGAGGTGGCGCTGAACGAGAAGGGCGCGGTGGCGGTCGACGAGTTCTCCAAGACCAATGTCGACAACATCTGGGCGGTGGGCGACGTCACCGACCGGATCAACCTCACGCCCGTGGCGATCCGCGAGGGCGCGGCTTTCGCCGAGACGGTGTTCTATGACCGCCCGATGAGTTTCGACCACGAGACGGTGGCCAGCGCCGTCTTCTCCCAGCCGCCGATCGGCGCGGTGGGCCTGGCCGAAGCGGACGCGCGGCACAAGTACGGCAAGGTCGATGTCTACCGCTCCGTCTTTCGTCCCATGAAGGCGACCTTCTACGGCGGCGAGGAGCGGATGCTGATGAAGCTGGTGGTCGAGCCCAAGTCCGGCCGGGTGCTCGGCTGCCACGTCGTCGGGCCCGACGCGCCGGAGATGATCCAGATGGCGGCCATCGCCATCAAGATGGGCGTCACCAAGCACCAGTGGGACGAAACCTGCGCCGTCCACCCCACCGCGGCCGAGGAACTGGTGACCATGCGCGAGAAATACGTGCCGCCGGAACTGGCGATGAACGGCTAGCCGGCCGCGACGATCCTGGCCGAGAGCACCACGGTGCACGTGCCGCACGCGCCCTGCGGACTGCCTTGGGCCGACTGAGGGTCGCTGGGCCAGATCCACTGGGCGGAGGGATCCACGCCGGTGACCTTGCCCCAGGGACCGACGCCGTTCGCGCCCTGAGAAAAGACCGCCCCGGTCGCCGGAACCCAGGGCTGTGGCGCGACCGTCCCGTTCGGGCTGCCGTAGCCGCCGGTCCAGCCAGCGGCGCCCGTGAGCAGCGTCTGCGCGCCGTTGGCGAAATGGAACTCGTCGCCGCTGAGATGGAACTCGCCGATCGCCGCGCCCTGGTCGCCGTAGTTGATGGCCTCGATGTTGAGGTAATAGGTCGCGCCTGGCGCCAGCGCGGACGGCTTGAGATCGAAGGTCGTTCCCCAGGCGTCGCCCGACCCGATCAGCTCGCCTCGCTCCGTCGGACTGGTGCTGAGATAGGCGTAGAAGGCGTTGTCGGCGGTGAGCTTGCCGGTCAACGTCGACGGCTTGCCCTGATGGCACCCCGCCAGCGCGACGCCGAGCGCCGCCACGACGACGAGACGAAAGTTCATCGGCTGCTCCCCCAAGAACCTTGCCCCTGCACTTTGGGGCCCAGCACGAACACTGCCCGCTTCCAGGACGCCGTCAAGGCGAGCCTAACCTGCGATCAGGGCTTGCCCAATCCATAAGTATCGACTTATAATTATGCCATGATCGAATCCGAGGTTTTCCGGGCGCTCAGCGACACCACCAGGCGCGCGGTCTTCGAGCGGCTGGCGGCGGGCGAGCAGAGCGTCTCGGAGCTGACGGCGGGGTTCGCGATCTCCCAGCCGGCGGTTTCGCAGCATCTGGCGGCGCTGAAGGCCGCCAGCCTGGTGCGCGAGCGCCGGGAAGGGCGCAAGGTCTACTACCGGATCGAGCCGACGGGGCTCGCCCCGCTGCTGGACTGGGTCGCCCGCTACCGCGCTTTCTGGCCGCAGCGGATCGAGCGGTTGAAGGACGTCCTGAAGGAGATGGAGCCATGAGCGAAGCGCCGCCGCCGGGCGAGAGCCTGGTCTTCGAATGCGATCTCGCCGATCCGCCGGAGAAGGTCTGGCGGGCGATCAGCGAGCCGGATCTGCGCGCCGCCTGGCTGGGCGAGGCGCAAGACCGTCAGGTGATCGAGGCGGCGCCTGGCGAGCGGCTCACCCTCGACTGGCCGGAGGGTGGGCTCGAAACCACCGTGACCTTCGAGATCGAACCTGGCGAGGCTGGCGGCACCCACCTCAAGATCGTCCACAGCGTCTGCGCGCCGGCTCAGGCTGTCGTCGCCTTCACCCCCCGCAGTTCAGGCCGTCGGACCATGACCGCGCACGCCGCCAACACCTTCAAATGGGCGGCGTGATGAGCCTGGTCCCCATGGTGGTCGAGGAGACCAGCCGCGGCGAGCGCGCCTTCGACATCTTTTCGCGCCTGTTGCGCGAGCGGGTGGTGTTCCTCAACGGCCCGGTCGAGGACGACATGGCCGCCCTGATCTGCGCCCAGCTGCTGTTTCTCGAGAGCGAGAACCCCAAGAAGCAGATCGACATGTACATCAATTCGCCAGGCGGCGTGGTGACCGCCGGCTTCGCGATCTACGACACCATGCAGTACATCAAGAGCCCGGTCTCCACGACCTGCATGGGCTTCGCCGCCTCGATGGGCTCGTTCCTCCTGATGGCCGGAGAGCCTGGCCTGCGCGTCGCCCTCCCCAACGCGCGGATCATGGTCCACCAGGGCTCCGGCGGCTTCCAGGGCAAGGTCTCCGACATCGAGCGCCACGCCAAGGACGTTCTGGAGACCCAGGCCAAGATCAACGCCCTCTACGCCAAGCACTGCGGCCATCCGCTGGACGAGGTCGAGAAGACCCTCGACCGCGACTCCTTCATGAGCGCCGAGGAAGCCAAGGCCTGGGGCATCGTCGACCACATTTACGGATCCCGCGCTGAAGCCGAGGCGGAAGCGGGGTAGGGATCAGTCTGCACAGTTCAGCGTGCGGCTTCCTTGCGCCCCCTCCGTCACGGCGCTGCGCGCCGCGCCACCTCCCCCGTTTCACGGGTGAGGAGAAGGACTGTCGTGCGCAATCTCCTCACCGCATCGCGGGGGAGGGGGACCGTCCTCCGTAGCCGCACGCGAAGGAGGATGATGGAGGGGGCGCAAGGCCGCCACACCTGACTCTCAGCCCTACACCCCCGCGTAGCTCGCCCCCGTGCTCATCGCCAGCACGCGGCTGACCGCGGTCAGGTCGCGGCCGGATTGATTGGACCAGGCGTTGAAGGCGTCCTGCACCGCCTGGAAGTCCTTCTTGCCGCTCGGGGGCTTTTCCAGCACGCCGGCCTCGATCAGGGCGGCCGACACGTCACGCGAGGTGATGAACGAGGGCTTGCCCATGGTGCGGAAGAACCGCATGGCGGTCTCGCCGGCGCAGCGGGCGGCGCGCTTCTTCATCACCTCCAGCAGGCCGACGAAGTCGTCGTCCGGCCACTCGGCGAAGAACCTCGCGGCGCTGCCGTGCTCATTGGCCAGGTCGACCAGGAACTGGGCGTTGGCGCGCACCGAGGCGATCTTCTGGGCGTTGCGGATGATCCCGGTGTCCTTCAGGTGGGCGTCGAACTCCTCCTCGCTCATGGCGGCGTTGAGCGGCGGGTCGAAGGCGTGAAAGGCCGCTTCGAACCCCTTCCACTTGTTGTCGATCACCCGCCAGTTGAAGCCGGCGCGGAAGACCCCGCGGGTCATCTCGGCCAGCCACCGGTCGTCCGGCGTGGCGGCGACCTCGGCCCTGGGTTTGGACTTCCACTCCTCGATCATCGGCTCCAGCGCCGCGGCCCCGCCCTTGCACTCGGCCGCACGCTCGTAGATCTCATCGAAGCTGCGCATCAGGCGTGGTCTCCCGCTCAAATCGGCTCAGCCGCGAGGATCGTTTCACCACGAAGGCACGAAGGACACCAAGGCGCGCCTCCGGGCGCGCGGCCAGTCCCCGCGTGGCGAACTGATTGTCCGGCGCGCGGTTCGCGCGCCCATCGTGTCCTTCGTGCCTTTGTGGTTCATCCTTCCGCCGGCGCCATTTTTGCCTTCCGCTCCCATCTAAGCTAGAAACCCCGCCCTTCGAGAAGGCCCTTTGATGACCGACCGCTGGACGCCCGCGTCCTGGAGAGCGCTGCCCGCCAAGCATGTCCCGACCGACTATCCGGACGTGTCAGCAGTGGCGCGCGTGGAGGCCGAGCTTCGCCGCATGCCGCCGCTGGTCTTCGCCGGCGAGGCGCGGCGGCTCAAGACGCTGCTGGGCGACGTCGCCGCCGGCAAGGCGTTCCTGCTCCAGGGCGGCGACTGCGCCGAGAGCTTCAAGGAATTCTCCGCCGACAACATCCGCGACACCTTCCGCCTGATCCTGCAGATGGCGGTGGTGCTGACCTTCGCGGGCGGCAAGCCGGTAGTGAAGGTGGGCCGCATGGCCGGCCAGTTCGCCAAGCCCCGCTCGGCGCCCACCGAGACCATCGACGGCGTCACCCTGCCGTCCTACCGCGGCGACAACATCAACGGCATGGAGTTCACCGAGGACGCCCGCCGGCCAGACCCCGAACGGCTGATGAAGGCCTACGGCCAGTCGGCCGCGACGCTGAACCTGCTGCGCGCCTTCGCCGGCGGCGGCTACGCCGACCTGCACAACATCCACCGCTGGACGTTGGGTTTCGTGGACGGCAGTCCGCAGGGCGCTCGGTATCGAGAACTCACCGACAAGATCTCGGAATCGTTGGCCTTCATGGCCGCCATTGGGGTCACGCCAGAGAGCCATCCGGACCTGCACCGGGTGGAGTTCTTCACCTGCCACGAGGGCCTGCTGCTGGGCTTCGAGGAAGCCATGACCCGCGTCGATTCCACCTCCGGCGACTGGTACGACTGCTCCGCGCACCTGATCTGGATCGGCGAGCGCACCCGCCAGCTGGACGGCGCCCACGTCGAGTTCGCCAAGGGGATCAAGAACCCCGTCGGCGTGAAGGTCGGCCCGACCATGGAGCCGGACGAGCTGCTGCGGATCGTCGAGGCGCTGAACCCCGAGGACGAGCCGGGGCGCCTGACCCTCTATGGCCGCTTCGGCTCGGACAAGATCGCGGCGCGCCTGCCGATGCTGATGGACGCCACCCGGCGCGAGGGCCGGCGCGTCGTCTGGGCGATCGATCCGATGCATGGCAACACGCTCACCGCCAATAATGGTTACAAGACAAGGCCTTTCGACCGCATCCTGGCGGAAGTGAAGAGCTTCATCGAGATTGCCGAGGCCGAGGGCGTGCATCCGGGCGGCGTGCACCTGGAAATGACCGGCCAGAACGTCACCGAGTGCCTGGGCGGCGCGCGAGCGCTCAGCGAAGGCGACCTCGGCGACCGCTACCACACCCACTGCGACCCGCGCCTCAACGGCGAACAGGCGCTGGAGCTGGCCTTCCTGGTGGCCGAAAAGCTGAAGGCCGAGCGCCTGGCGGGGCTGCAGGCGGCGGAGTAGGGCGGCGACCGCGTCGAGGTCGCAAGAGATTGAACCGCAAAGATCGCGGAGATACGCGGAGACCGGCCAGCCAGCCCCGTCTCCTCTGCGTATCTCTGCGATCTCCGCGGTTGGATAGAGGGCGCCTGCCGTGAGCACCGACATAGCGAAGTCGTTTGGCCGCCAGGCGTTCGGCGATGATCCGGCGAACTACGACGCCATCCGCCCCGACTATCCGGACTGGGTCTACGAGACCTTGCGCGAGCGGTGCGGGCTGGGCCCCGGCTGCGCGGCGTTCGAGATCGGGGCGGGGACGGGTATAGCGACGCGGCGATTGCTGGGCGCGGGCGCCGATTCGGTGGTCGCCGTCGAGCCGGACCCCAGGCTGGCGGCGTTCCTGCGCGCCAGCGCCGACTCGCCCGCGCTCGAGGTGGTGACCGCCCCCTTCGAGACGGCCGAGCTGCCCGCGGGCGCCTTCGACCTTGGCCTCGCCGCCACCTCGTTCCACTGGCTGGACGAGGTGGCGGCGCTGAACAAGATCGCGACGCTGCTGCGCCCCGGCGGGTGGTGGGCGGCGGTCTGGAACGTCTTCGGCGATGATTCTCGCGCCGATCCCTTCCACGAGGCCACCAACGCGCTTTTGAACGACGGCCCGAGGAGCCCGAGCAACGGCGGGCGAGGCGGCGTGCCCTTCGCCCTGCAGGCGAACGCGCGGGCTTCCGCCTTCGGGCGCTGTGGCGCGTTCGAGGCCCTGCAGCACGACATCAGCCGCTGGGAACTGGTGCTGACCGCCGACCAGACCGTCGCCCTCTATTCCACCTATTCCGATATGACCGCACGGCCGCCCGACGAGCAGCGCCACGTGCTCGGCGAGCTGCGCCGGATCGCCGAGGGTGAGTTCGGCGGCCGTGTGGTTCGGAACATGATCACCATCCTCTACACCGCCCGGCGCAAGGCTTGACAGCCGCACTTGGTTGATCGTTCAATCAAGTGATGGACACGCGCACCCGCATCGTCGTCGCGGCCCTGGAGCTCTTCTGGGAGAAGGGCTTCAACTCCACCTCGGTGGCCGACATCCTCTCGCGCAGCCAGGTCAATTCCGGCAGCCTCTATCACTTCTTCCCCGGCAAGCAGGACGTGCTGATCGGGGTGCTGGAGGCCTATCGCGACGGCATCGGCGAAATGCTGCTCTCGCCCGCCTGGGACGGCGTCGACGATCCGATCGAGAAGATCTTCGCCCTCTTGGCGCGCTACCGCCGTTCGCTGGTGGAGACCGACTGCGTCTACGGCTGCCCGATCGGCAGCCTGGCGCTGGAGCTGCACGAGCCGGACCCCGCCGTCCGCGCCCTCCTCGCCGCCAACTTCGCCAACTGGACCGCCGCCATCGAGGCGCGGCTGGCCGAGGCGGCGGAGCGGCTGCCGGCCGATCTTGATCGGGGGGCGCTGGCCGAATTCGTGCTCACCGCCATGGAAGGCGCGGTGATGCAGGCGCGCACCCATCGCGACGTCGCCTACTTCGACCGGATGACCGCAACCGTGCGGGCGCACTTCGAGATGCTGATGGAGCGTCGGGCGAGACATCTCGCGCGGGCCTGAAAGAGGGGAACATCAATGCCTCAGGTGATGGTTGCCGGGGTCAACATCCTGGCGGTCGGCACGGCCGGGCTGGCGGCCTACGTCCTGGCCGCGCTCTGGTATTCGCCGGTGCTGTTCTTCAAAGCCTGGCAAGGCGCGGTCGGCCTTTCCGACGATCAGGCCAAGGCCGCGAGCCGGCCCGCGACGCTGGTGGCGGCGCTGGCGCTGGTGCTCATCGGCGCCTTCGTCTTCGCCGAGTTCCTGGGCAAGGTGACGCCGGTCCAGGGCGCGCTCTACGGCTTCGCGGCGGGCCTGACCTGGGTCGCCGCCTCGATCGGGATCAACTACCTATTCGAGGGCAAGTCGTTGAAGCTGTTCGCGATCAACGGCGGCTACCACACGCTCGAGTTCACCCTGATCGGCCTTGTCCTCGGCCTTTGGCATTAGCCTCGGTCAGGCGTCGACCTTGGCCGCGACCGCCTTGATCCGCTGGTGGGCGCTCTGCCGCGCGCCCGTCGCGTCGACCAATTTCCCGGCGGCGCCAAGGCCCCAGGGCGGCATGTTGTTGTAGACGCTCTCATAGCAGCCGGGTTGGATCAGGTACGTCTCGTGCCAGATGCCGATGTCGCCGTTGGACCCCAGCTGGGTGTTGAACCATTGCCACGCCGGCAGGTGCTGGCTGTCGGCGGCGCGGGCGTAAGCCTCCAGGTGCTCGAAGCTGCGCCAGTATTGGACGAGCAGCAGGCCGCCCAGGCCAAAATGCTGGCGCACGTGCAGCAGGCCGAGCTCGGGCTTGGCCCCCAGCTCCCTCAGCATCCTGGGCATGGTGGCCAGGAACGGCAGCGCGACGTTCAGCTTCCACGGCCGGTTGATCCTGGCGCCGATCAGGAAGACCACGAACGGCCCCTCGATCTCCGCGCATACGCGTTTCTCGATGATCTTCGCCATGGCGAGCCCCCTCCGCTGGCTGGACTATACGGAGGAACGCCGCCGATGGATCAAGGTGTCGCGGCGTCTTAAGGCGGCGACGTCACCGTTGTTTACGGTGGTTTGCGGCGGAATCGGCGTCATTCCCGACCGCACTTGCCCTTGCTCGGGTTCTCGTTCAGGTTCCGCGCCTTCTTTGAAAGGCGTCTGAAGATGAGCGGCCAGGCCGCCGAAGCGGCCCCCGCTGTGGGCGCCGCTTCGCATCCCGTTCGAACCGATCTCGCCAAGTTGGCGCGCCTGGCCGGGCCGGTGGTGATCTCGCGCCTGGGCATCATGACCATGGGGCTGACCGACACCATCGTCGTCGGCCGCTACTCCGCCGAGCAGCTGGGTTACCTGGCGTTGGGCTGGGCCGGCACCAGCGCCGTGCTGGGCTCGGTGATGGGGCTGCTTTCCGGGGTCCAGGTGATGGCCTCGCGGACGCTGGGCGAAGACCAGCCGGCGCAGGCCGGCGCGGTGCTCCGCCGCGGACTGGTCTACGGCTTCTGGGTGGGGCTGGCCGGCGCCGTCGTGCTGTCCCTGGGCGGCCCGGTGCTGCTGCGTTCGCTGGGCCTCAAGGGGGGGCTCGCCGCCGGCGCGGCCGGGCCGCTGGTGGTGCTGGCGCTCTCGATGCCGAGCTTCGCCCTATCTTCCGCGTCGGCGTCCTGGCTCGAGGGCCTTGGCCGCATGACCCCGCCGATGCTCCTGATGTGGATCGCCAACGGCCTCAACCTCGGCGTCGACCTGGTGCTAGTGCCGGGCGCTTTCGGACTGCCGGCCATGGGCGCCACCGGCGCGGCGCTGGCGACGGCCTCCAGCCGCACGTTCCTGTCGCTGGCGACGCTCGCCTACATCGCGCTGATGAAGGACGCCCGCACGCTCGGGGTCTTCTCCCGGCCGGCGTCTGGCCGCGCGCTCGCCATCGAGCAGCGGCGGATCGGCTACGGCGCGGCGGCCTCGAACTTCTTCGAGATGTCGGCCTTCTCGGCCATGAACGTGATCGCCGGGTGGATCGGCCCGCTGGTGGTGGCCGCCTGGGCGGTGACGCTGAACGTGCTGGCGCTGATTTTCATGGTGCCGCTCGGGCTGTCGACCGCCACGGCGGTGATGGTGTCCAAGGCCTACGGGGCGTCCGACGCCCGCGGCCTGAAGCGGGCGGCGGCGATCGGCTTCGCGGTGACCGCAGCTTTCGGCGTAGGCATCGGGCTCCTGGTGTGGCCGACCTCGGCGTCGATTGCGCCGCTCTACACCTCGGACGCCCAGACTCTGGCGCTGGCGGCCGGCGCGCTGGCGCTCTCGTGCGTCTTCTATCTGCCGGACGGCGTGCAGGTCGTGGTCGCCCAGGCGCTGCGCGCGCGCGGCGACGTTGTCGCGCCGACGATCACTCACATGACCAGCTATTTCCTGGTCATGCTGCCGCTGGCCTGGCTGCTGGCGATCAAGGCCGGCTGGGGCATAACGGGCATCGTCTGGGCGGTGATCATCGCCGGCTACATCTCCGCCGGCCTGCTCTTGGCCAGGTTCTGGCTGCTGTCGCGGCGCGACTAGGCGCCCAGCACCCAGCCCTCTTCGCGCTCGGCGTCGGCGATGGTCTTGGGCTTGACGGCCTTGCCCGGGGCGAAGAGCGCGCCCAGCTTCCCCGCCTCGTCGAGCTTGGCGAAGTGGTCGGCGAGACCCCGCACCATCGTGACGTCCTTGGCCTCGCCCGGCAGCGGCGGCGCCTTGACGAGGGCCGTGTTGACCTCGGCCGCCACCACCTCCACGCCGGCCAGGTCCGCTTCGGTGAGCGCCTTCCAGCCGGTCTCGAACGGCCAGACCTTGAAGGCCGCCTCGCGCGCCAGTTTCAGACGGCGGGCCATGGGGATGCCCAGGATCGCCCGACCGCCCACCGCGCCCTGATAGTAGAGCTTCCAGATCGGGCTCGAGCCTTTCACCGCCAGGTCCACGTGCCGGAACTCCGGCAGGTCGCCTGGTCCATGGTCGCGGCCGCGCTTGGGCTGCAGGGTGGTCAGGGTGTCGCGCGGCGGGACGCCCCAGAACGGGAACGGCCCGCCGGTGAGCCGCCGGTTGATTTCCGAGCCGACGCCGAAGCGGTTGTTGGTGTTGTCGGCCTTGTCCCTGACCATCCGGTCCAGCTGGTTCCAGACCGCGCGCCAGGGCTCGTCCCCCGGCAGTTTCAGGCCGGCGGCCAGGCCCCGCGGAAAGCCCAGCGGGAAGTCGAAGCCGATGAGCGTGCGCTCGGCGCGCTTGGCCCGGTCGTCGAGGATGCTCGCCAGCAGTTTCTCCGCCTCGGCCCGGGTCGCGGGCGTGTGGGCCTCGAACGCCATGCGGAAGCGTACGTCGCGCTTGGAGACGCCGATGCAGATGGCGTCGGCGCCCGCGGCCGGCTTGGAGGCCGCGCTCCATTTGACGATCAGGTAGGCGTTGAAGAGGCGGGCCAAGGTGAGCTCCAGCGGGGGGTCGATTCTAGCGGGTCCAGGACGCTGGGCCAACGCGGCGCGCCCCGGGTTTTCGCTAGTCGGCGACCTTCAGCCGCTGAAGCAGCGCCAGCCGGGTGTCGGCGAGGGTTTTTGCCTGGGCGTTGAGCTCTTCGAGGTTGGCCTCGGCGGTCTTCAGCACCTCGCCGTTCTTGATGATCGACTGGTTCTGCTGGGCGAGCGTCTTCCAGGCCTCGTTCGCCCAGTCGGCCGGGGTCTTCTTGCCCTTGGCCCTTGCGCCCAGGAACATCTGCTCGAAGCGGCCAACGGCGATCGCCCCGCCGATCACCGGCGAGGCCAGAAAGGTGATGTCTCCGGCAATCCGAGACTTCTCGATCAGGTGGGCGTTCAGGCGGCGGCAGCGGGACTCGACCGAGGCGATCTCGGCCTCGGTCTGCGCCGGGCTGGCGCGGCTGGATCCTACCAGCACGGCGAGGCTCTCCAGCAGGGCGCCTGGGGGCAGGTCGGCGAGCTTGGGATCGTCGCTGAGCTGGCCGATGGTCTTGGGCGCGCCGTTGTCTGCGGCCAGCGCTTCGACGACCGGGCGGTAGATGTCCGCGTTGAGCGAGATCTTGCCCAGCCCAGTATCAACGGTGAAATCGATCTCCGCGTCGGCGCGCAGCAAGACAATGCGGATCTCCTTCAGCCGCTCCAGCCGCTCCAGGGGAGACAGGCGCCGGGCCCCGCGGGTGTAGACGTCGCGGCGGAACTGCTGGTTGAGCAGGTAGTCGCGGACGGTCTCGCGCAGCACCGTGTAGGGGGTGGCGCTCAGGACTTCGCGCTGTGGGCCGGTGAGGTTGAAGCCGTCCAGCTGGTCGAGCACCGCGGCGGGGCACATGTAGCCCAGCTTGGCGTCGGAGAGCCAATCGTGGACGTCGGAGAAGTACATCGGCGCCCAGTCGCGGTTGAAGTACTCGTGCGCCAGATAGTGGCGGTCCTGGCCTGAGATGGCGTCGAGCCGGCCCTTGGCCGAAGGGTTGGCGACGAAGTAGCGGGCGCCGATCTCGGCCAGGTGCTGGCCGAACTTGATCGAGGCCTCGATGCGGCTGACCACGCCTTGAGCGTCGCTGCCGACGGTCTCGGCGTGCAGGGTCATCATGTGCCGCAGCGGCATCGCCATCGCCCAGCCGGGAAGGGTGTTGTAGCTCATGTAGACCGCGCCGCCGACGCGCAGGCGCCGGCGGATGATCTCCACGATGTTGCGGCGGTTCTCGTCGGAGACCCAGCTCCAGACCCCGTGCAGGTTGATGTAGTCGAACACCGGCAGGTCGTCGCGCTGGGCGAGCTCGGCGAAGCTGTCGTCGCTGAACTGGGCCGGCGCGCCGGAGATCCTCGCCAGGCCCTGCGCGTTGGAGGCGTGCACGGGGTTGAAGTCGGCGCCCCAGAACTCGCCCGGCACCGCCGCGGCGTGGATGTTGGCCGAGAGACCCTGGCCGTAGCCCAGCTCCAGGTAGTTCATCCCAGAGCGGCTAGGCGGCTCGTAGCCGGCGAAGAGCAGGGCGAAGTCGATCAGGCCCGGCGCCAGTTCGCGGTAGTAGCCGTGGGTGTAGTCGATCTCGGCGACGTAACCGCTGGTCCAGTCCATATGCGGGCCTTGCTGGGTGGGTTGTTGGAGGGCGGGCGACTTGGAGCGCGCCCCAGCGGCGCTGTCAACGGCAGGGAGGTCCGCCGCCCTCAGCTCAGCCGCACCAGCATCTTGCCCAGGTTCTCGCCCTTGAAGAGGCCGAGGAAGGCGCCGGGGGCGTTCTCGATGCCCTCGCGGATGGTCTCTCGGGACTTGATCTTGCCGGCCGCCATCCAGCCGGCCAGGTCCTTGGCGAACGGCGCCTGCATGTCAGTGTGGTTGGAGACGATGAAGCCACGCAGGGTCAGGCTCTTGCCCACCGCCATCACCAGGCCGCGCACGCCCTCGCCCATGTCGGTGTTGTTGTACTGCGAGATCATTCCGCAGAGGGCGAAGCGGGCGAAGGGCTTGGACGCCATCAGCGCGGCCTCCATGTGCGCGCCGCCGACGTTCTCGAAATAGACATCGAAGCCGTCGGGCGAGGCGCGCAGCAGGGCGGCAGTGAGATCCTTCTCCGCCTTGTAGTCGATCACATGGTCGACGCCGAGTTCGCGCAGGAAGGCGGCTTTCTCTGGCCCTCCGGCCGAGCCGATGACCGTGTGGCCCTTCGCCTTGGCGATCTGGCAGGCCACTGAACCCACCGCGCCCGCCGCGCCCGAGACGAAGACGACATCGTCGCCCTTCATTTCGGCGATGCGGATCAGCCCGACATAGGCGGTCAGCCCGGGCATGCCGGCCATGCCCAGGTAAGCCTGAGCCGGCAGCCCGTGGGTCTCCAGCTTCTGCACCGCGGTCGCCGGGACGGTGAAGCCCTCGCGCCAGCCGAAGAAGCTCTGCACCAGGTCGCCGGCCTTCAGCGATGGATCGTTCGAGTGGGTCACTTCGCCGACGGCGCCGCCCTGCATCACCTCGCCCAGCTGGAAGGGCGGGGTGTAGCTCCTCACGTCGTTCATCCGCCCGCGCATGTAGGGATCGACGGTCATCCAGGTGTTGCGCACCTGCACCTGGCCCGGCCCAGGATCGGACAGCTGGACCGTGGCTAGCTCGAAGTTGTCGGCGGTGGGGACGCCCACCGGGCGGCTCTTGAGGCGGATTTCGCGCGAGGTGGTCATGGGGTCACTCCTGGAATTGTGGCCCTGGTTCAAACACATGTTTCAATAGCCCCGCAAGGGCGTTGGGTGGCGGTCAGGCGCCGGCGCGTGCTAGGCGCGGCCGCAAGAGTCGAGGTGAAGGCGAGGGAATGAGCGCAGTCCTGCGCGCCGGGGTGATCGGCGCGGGCGTATTCGGAGGCTACCACGCGGCGCAGTTCGCCAGGCTGGCGGACGTGACCCTGGCGGGCGTCTACGACCAGGACCCTGCGCGCGCCCAGGCCCTGGCCGCCCGGCACGGCGTCGCCGCGTTCGACGATCAGGCGCAGCTGATCGCGGCGTCCGACATGGTCTCCATCGCCACGCCGGCGGTCTCCCACGCCGTCGCGGCCCTGGCGGCGCTCATGGCCGGCAAGCCGGTCTATGTGGAAAAGCCCATCGCCACGACGCTTCGGGACGCCGACGCGATCGTGGACGAGGCCAGGCGGCGCGGACTCGTCGCCGCCTGCGGGTTCCTGGAACGCGCCGGCTTCGCCGCCATGGGCCTCTTCGACATTCCCGAGCGCCCCAGGCTGCTGGAGGCGACCCGCCTGGGCCCGGCCAGCGAGCGCAACCTCGACGTCTCGGTGGTGCTGGACCTGATGATTCACGATCTGGACCTGGCCCTGGCCCTCACTGCGGCCGAACCCTTCGCGGTGGAGGCCGAGGGGCGGGTGGTTGGTGACGGCCTCCTGGACGAGGCCGAGGCGGAGGCCAATTTCGACGACGGCTTCGTCTGCCGCTTCCGCGCCTCACGCGTCGCCGAGGCGCGCGAGCGGACCATGCGGCTGGTCTATCCCTCCGGCGAGGTGCGGGTGGATTTCATCACCCACGCCTTCCAGAACACCACGCCCTTCGCCCTCAATCCCGATTTCGAGCAAACCCCGGCCGGGCGCGACAAGCTGGGCGCGAGCCTCGCCGCCTTCATCGCCGCGGTGCGCGGCGAGCGCGGCGGGCCGCTGGCCGATGCGCGCGATGGCGCAAGGGCTCTGGACCTGGCGCTTGCGGTGGAACAGGCTGTGGCGCCATAGGGCCAAGCGAAAGACCGAGACCAGGAGGCCGCCGATGTCCAACGCCTATGATTTCTCCTTCACCAGCATCGATGGCGAGCCGCTGCCGCTCTCGAGCTTCAAGGGCAAGCCCGTGCTGGTGGTGAACACCGCCTCCAAATGCGGCCTCACCCCGCAATACGAAGGGCTGGAGAGCCTCTACCGCGACTACCGCGACAAGGGTCTGGTGGTGCTGGGCGTCCCCTGCAACCAGTTCGCCGGCCAGGAGCCGGGCACCGAGGAGGAGATCAAGGCCTTCTGCCAGGTGAAGTTCGACGTCGACTTCCCGATGACCGCCAAGGTCGACGTCAAGGACGCCGGCCGCCATCCGTTCTACGCCTGGGCCGAGGAGAAGCTCGGAACCCCCGCCGTGCCGGTGTGGAACTTCCACAAGATCCTCGTCGGCGCTGACGGCGAAGCGGTCGCCGCCTTCGGCCCGCGCACCGACCCGCTGGACGAGAGCATCACCGCGGCGGTGGAGAAGGCGCTGTAGCGACGCAGGCCCGGCGGCGGGCTGTAGGCCCTGGGACTAGGGCTTCGGCGCGCGGACGGCGATGACCGACACCTCCAACAGGGCGCCGGGCAGGGCGAGGTTGGCGACCTGCACCGTGGAGCGCGAAGGCTTGTTCGGCTGGGCCGCGGTTCCGTAGTGGCGCGCGTAGGCCTTCATCATGCCGGCGAAGTCCATCCGCGGGCCGTCTGCAGGCGCCGCCATATAGATGGTCATCGACACCACATCCGCTTCGGAAAGACCCTGACCTGTCAGGATGCCGGCGATCTTGCCGAACACGCTGTCGGCCTGGGCTTCGGTGTCGCCGGCCGGCGCCGGCGGTTTGGGCAGATCCGGGATGACGCCCGACACATAGATGGTGTCGTGACCAGCCGGCACGGTCACCGTCTGGGCGATCGCCGCCGTCGGGCTGGCGAGCGTCCGCGTCACCGGCGCCGGGTCAGCGCCCGCGGCTCCGGCGACCGCGAGCGCCGTGGCGCAGATGATGGCTCTGATCATGGTGTCCTCCCTATTGGGCCCGGGTCGCGGCGACCGGCTGGCCCTGGCGATGCGCTGCGTCGAGGAGGGCGACGGTGCGGTGGGCGGACCTGATCGCACCTTCCTGCCAGGCCCCGACGTGGCTGAGGTATTCGCCAGCGAAGTAGATCGGCCCGTCCGGCTGGCTCAGCAGGCTGTAGTCCGGCTCATGGTCAGTAGGCCACTGGACCCAGGGACCAAGGTTATAGGGCATCAGCGACCACTGCACTTGCACTGGCTTTTCCAGCAGTGCGCCGGAGCCCGGATGAAGCTGATCGATGACCTTTCGGGTAAACTCGATCTGGGCGGCGCGGCTCATCGCGCCCATCTGGACGGCGGCCGGCCCGGTGGCGTAGGCGCCCAGCAGCACCCCGGTCTTACTGTGCATCCCGTGGCTCGGATACCAGATCAGCGAATTCGGGGATTTCACGAACGAGATGCCGCCGTAGATCTGATAGGTCGGCCCTTCCCAGAACCGCGGCGCCTGCCAGGCGATCTTGATCGCATCGCCGTAGGGCGCCCGCGCAATGGCCTCGCGGAAGGCGGGGCTGAAGTCACAGTCGATCTTGCGCAGCACCGGCAACGGAATGGTGCAGATGCAATAGGCCGCCTCGAGCATCGCGTCCGCGCCACGCTCGACATCGCGGTAAGCGATCGTCACCCCCTTGCTGGTCTTGCGGACCTCGCGGACTTCGCAGCCGCGCCTGATCACCGGTCCCAGCGCACGCGCGAATGCGGCCGGGATGTGGTCCATGCCGCCCTTGGGCTGGAACATGGTCGCCTGCATGTCGATCACTTCCTCGAAGAGCACGCCGGCCCACATGTCCTCGTCCAGCAGCAGGCCAAGGTCGAGCGGGTCCCTGGCCGATCCCCTCTCGTCGCCGGCGCCTGGCGCCGTCTTGTATCCGGCCCGCGTCGAGCCGCGATAGAAGAGGTCGGGGTTGAGGTCGCCGTAGGTCTTCAGGAACGCCACAATCCGCTGTTTGTCGGAGGCCGCAAGTTGATCGTCCAGCGCGCCCCGGTTCACCGCCTTGGCCAGCAGCTCGGATACGTGGCCGCGGGTGTCGTTGACGGCCTGGCGCAGCTGGATGGGCCGGCCGCCATTGGCGTTCGGATTGAGCAGCAGGGCGCTGCGTGACGTGTTGATTTCCGGCTCCAGGTCCACGTCGAGTTCGCGGCAATAGCCCAGAACCGCCTGATGGTGGCTGGGCAGCCTCGCAGGGCCGGCATTGAAGTATTGGCCCTTGTCGAAGTCGCACACCTGGCGCGAGCCGTCGGTCAGCTCCACCACATCGCCCCTGCGGACGGTCCAGTTGCGGCCTCCGACCCGCCGGCGCGCTTCGAGGATCGTGCAGTCGTAGCCGGCCCGGCCCAGCTCATAGGCGGCCGCCATGCCGGCGACGCCCGCGCCGAGGATCGCCACCTTCGCGCCCCGACCGCCGCCGCCAGCGGCAAGGTCCGGGGGGCCTCCGGCGGAGGCTGCAGCAGGTCTGATGAAGCCGAGCGCCTGCATGGTCGCATAGGCGGCCGGGTATCCCCCCGCTGCGCCCACGCGCTGGATGAAGCTGCGCCGACTGACCATCGCCAACTTGTTTCGCGCGTCCGGACGAAATGCGGACCGAAAATCACCGCATCGATCTCCAGGGCCGGCAATGGCGCAGTTGTGAGGCAGTCGCGGGCCATCGGCGCCCCAAGGGGGTCTGGCCGCTCAAGCCTAGGCGGGGGCGGCGGCCTCGTTTAGGTATGCGCGCCATTCTCGCGTGAGGCCGCCATGACCAAGAAACCCGACGGGACCTGGGACAAATCCAAGCTGCCCAGCCGGCACGTGACCGAGGGGCCGAGCCGAGCGCCGCACCGGTCGTACTACTACGCCATGGGGCTGGGGACGCGGGAGATCAACCAGCCGTTCGTGGGCGTGGCCAGCTGCTGGAACGAGGCGGCGCCCTGCAACACCGCCCTGATGCGCCAGGCGCACGCAGTAAGCGTCGGGGTCAAGCGGGCCGGAGCGACCCCGCGCGAGTTCTGCACCATCACCGTCACCGACGGCATCGCCATGGGCCACGAGGGGATGAAGTCGTCCCTGGTCAGCCGCGATCTCATCGCCGATTCCGTCGAGCTGACCATGCGCGGCCACAGCTACGACGCCCTGGTGGGCGTGGCCGGCTGCGACAAGTCGCTGCCCGGCATGATGATGGCCATGCTGAGGCTGAACGTGCCCTCTGTGTTTCTCTACGGCGGCTCCATCCTGCCCGGCCGCTGGCATGGCCGCGACGTCACCGTGGTAGACGTCTTCGAGGCGGTGGGACAGCACTCGGCCGGCAAGCTCTCGTTCGACGACCTCTGCGACCTCGAGAAACACGCCTGCCCCGGCGACGGCGCCTGCGGCGGTCAGTTCACCGCCAACACCATGGCCTGCGTCTCCGAGGCCATTGGCCTGGCCCTGCCGCTGTCGGCGGCGCTGCCGGCGCCCTACGAGAGCCGGGACCAGTACGCCGTGGCCTCGGGCGAGGCGGTGGTGCGGCTGATCGAGCAGAACATCCGCCCGCGCGACATCTGCACCCGCAAGGCCTTCGAGAACGCCGCGGTGGTGGTGGCCGCGACCGGCGGGTCCACCAACGGCGGCCTGCACCTGCCGGCCATGGCCCACGAATGCGGGATCGAGTTCACTTTGCGCGACGTGGCCGAGATCGCCCGCCGCACGCCCTATCTGGCCGACCTCAAGCCCGGCGGTCGCTATGTGGCCAAGGACATGGGCGAGGCCGGCGGCGTGCCGGTGCTGCTGAAGACCCTGCTCGAGGGCGGCTTCATCCACGGCGATGTGATGACCGTCACCGGCAAAACCATCGCCGAGAACCTGGCGGACGTGAAATGGCGCTCCGACCAGGACGTGATCCGGCCGGTCTCCAACCCCCTCTCGCCCACCGGCGGCGTGGTTGGCCTGTGGGGCTCGCTCGCGCCGGACGGAGCCATCGTCAAGGTGGCCGGCATGAAATCGCATCTCCAGCATCGTGGCCCGGCCCGGGTGTTCGATGGCGAGGACGCCTGCTTCGCCGCGGTCGAGGCCGGCGCCTACAAGGACGGCGACGTGCTGGTGATCCGCTACGAAGGGCCACGAGGGGGCCCCGGCATGCGCGAGATGCTCTCCACCACCGCCGCGCTCACCGGCCAGGGCCGGGGCGACAAGGTGGCCCTGATCACCGACGGCCGCTTCTCGGGCGCCACGCGCGGGCTCTGCGTCGGCCATGTCGGGCCCGAGGCCCAGGTCGGCGGTCCGATCGCGCTGATCAAGGATGGCGACATCATCGCCATCGACGCCGACGCGGGCACCATCCACCTGGAGGTCGATCCCATCGAGCTGGAAAACCGCAAGCGCCACTGGGCGCCGCACGACAACGGCTATGGCTCGGGCGCGCTGTGGAAGTATGCTCAGGGGGTCGGCCCCGCTCACCTGGGCGCGGTGACCCACCCCGGCATGGCCGCCGAGCGCAAGGTTTACGCCGACATCTAAGGCCGCCACGGAGGACGTCGATTGGTCCGCGATTTCGAGCTTTCGATCAATGGCGAGACGCGCCGGTTCAAGGCCGACGACACCGCCACCCTACTGGACGTACTCCGCAGTGACCTGGAGCTGAAGGGCGCGCGCTACGGCTGCGGTTCTGGCCAGTGCGGCGCCTGCGCCGTGCTGATCGACGGCGAGGACAAAGCCTCGTGCCAGGTCGAGGTCGGCAATCTGGCCGGAAAGCAGATCACCACCCTGGAGGGGATCGGGACTCCCGACCGACCACACCCGCTGCAGACCGCGTTCATCGAGCTGCAGGCGGGCCAGTGCGGCTATTGCCTTGCCGGAATCCTGGTAGGGGCCAAGGCGCTTCTCGACCGCAACCCCAATCCCAGCCGCGCCGAGATCGCGCAGGCGCTGTCCTGGCACCTCTGCCGCTGTGGCGCGCACAACCGGATCCTGGCCGCTGTCGCCCTGGCGGCGCAGCGCCTGCGCGAAGGAGTGGCGGCATGATCCCGGGCAACCTCGCGGGCAACCCGCGCCTCGACCGCTGGGTCGGCTTCGAGACGCCGGGCATCGTCCGCGTCGCGGTGGGCAAGGTCGAATACGGCCAGGGCGCGATGACGGGCCTGGCCCAGATCGCCGCCGAGGAGCTGGACGTCGGCCTGGACCGTCTGGACGTGGTCAATCCGGAGACCGACCTTTCGCCCGACGAGGGCCTCACCGTCGGCAGCATGAGCATCGAGACCTCCGGCGCCGCGATCCGCCAGGCCTGCGCTGAGGCCCGCGCGCTTTTCGTCTCGGCGGCGGCCAGCCGGCTGGGCTGCGCGCCGGACGAGCTCGACATCGACGACGGCGCATTCCTGCGCGCCGGCAAGCCGACCGGCATCGACTACTGGGCGCTGGCGCGTGACGTCGATCTGAACCGGCCGCCCGACGGCGAGGCCAAATGGAAATCGCCGGACCGCTACAAGATCGTCGGCGAGAGCCATCAGCGGCTTGACCTGCCGGCCAAGGTGTTCGGCGCGGCCTACGTCAACGACCTGGCCCAGCCGAACATGCTGCACGCCCGGGTGCTGCGCCAGCCGGGTCCGAAGGCGACGCTGAAGTCGCTGGACGAGGCGGCGATCCGGCGCGCCGCGGGCGAGGAGATCGAGATCCTGCGGGACGGCCAGTTCATCGCTTTCCTGGGCGAGAGCGAGCGGGCGGTGAACGCGGCGGTGGGGGCGGCCGAACTGAACGCTGAGTGGGACGACGCGCGCAACCTCGCCTCCGAGCTATCCGAGCCGGCCTCTCTGAAGACCTTGGAGAGCGTCGCCCATCCTTCTGGCGATCCGCCGCCGGAAAGCTCCAACCGCCGCCGGCATCAGGCCTCGTACGGCCGGCCCTACATCGCCCACGGATCCATGGGACCTTCCTGCGGCCTGGCGGTGATGCAGGACGGCCAGCTCACCGTCTGGACCCACGCCCAGGGCGTCTATCCGATGCGGATGCTGCTGGCGCGGATCTGCAACCTGCCGCCGGAGCGGGTGAAGGTGATCCACGCCCAGGGCGCCGGCAACTACGGCCACAACGGCTCCGACGATGCGGCCGCGGACGCCGCGATCATCGCCGTGCGCCGCCCGGGCCGGCCGATCCGGGTGCAGTGGCGGCGCGAGGACGAGTTCGGCCACGAACCGCTGGGGACGGCCATGCATATCGAGCTGGCGGCCGAACTCGACGCCGGCGGCAAGCTGGTCGATTACACCGCCGATATCTGGAGCAATTCGCACACCGGCGGCCGCGGCCGGTGCCTCGCGGAAGTCGCGCTGGGCCTGGAAGCGCCGCCGCCCATGGTCCCGCCGAACATGCCCCCCGGCTTCCGCTTCAGCGGCGGCATCCTCAACGCCACGCCCTCGTACGACATCCCCGCCAAGCGCCATACCGAGCACCTGGTGTCGCAGAGTCCAGTGCGCACCTCCTCCCTGCGCGGTCTCGGCGGGCCGGTGAACACCTACGCCGGCGAGTGCTTCATCGACGAGCTGGCCGAGATCGCCGGCCAGGATCCGCTGGCCTTCCGGCTGGGCATGATCTCCGACCCGCGCGCCAAGGTCGTGTTGGGCCGGCTAGCGGAGATGTGCGGCTGGTCGAAGCGCGGGCCGGCCGGGACGGGCAGGGGTCTTGGCCTCGCCTACTGCCGATACCGCGACCGCGGCGCCTACGTGGCGACCGCCGTGGCGCTCACCGTGGAGACCGAGGTCAGGCTCGACCACATCTGGTGCGTCGCCGATTGCGGCCAGATGATCAATCCGGACGGCGCCAGGAACCAGCTGGAGGGCGGCATGATCATGGCCGCAAGCTGGGCCCTGAAGGAGCAGATGCGGCTGGGCGGAACCGGCGTCACGTCAATCACTTGGGACGACTACCCGATCCTTCGGTTCGACGAGATCCCACCGGTGGATATCGAGCTGATCATGGCCCAGGACGAGCGCTCGGCGGGGGCGGGCGAGGTCTCGCTGGGCCCGGTCATGGCCGCTATCGGCAACGCCGTCACCCATGCGCTGGGTGCGCGCATCCGAGACCTGCCGTTCACCCGCGAGAAAATCGCCCGCACCCTGCTGGCGGGGTAGCTAGCCTCAGTCCGACTCGGCGAGCACCTTTGGCGGATCGGGCGGGGCCGGCGCCAGCAGGCGGCGGCCCTCCCACACCTGCCACACCGCCAGCGCCGGCAGGCCGATGGCAATGTCGCGCACGCGTTTCATCAGCGAGAGCGCCACGGCGAAACCGGCGCCATGCTCGGGGCCAAAAAGCAGCACCCCGACGAAGGCGTAGCCGCCTTCGATCACACCCAGGCCCATGGGCACCGCGAAGGTCACCGTGCGCACGATGTAGACGAGGCTCTCGAGGCACACGATTGTCCGGAGGCTCAGGTGGATGCCCGCGACCCAGAGGCCGGCCCACACGCCGACCGCGCCCAGCACCCAGGCGGCGAAGTGGAGGAACGAGCTTAGCACCAGGCGCAGCGGCTTTTCATAGAGCGCGTGAAGGGAGGCCGTCACGGCCCCCTGTTGAGCAAGCGCGCTAGGCGCCCAGCCCGCCACCCAGCGCTCGATGGGCCCCGATGCGCGGTGCTGGATCAGGATAAAGGCGACCGCGGCGACAGCGCCTGCGCCCAATCCCAGGAGGGACGATGGGAGAAGATCCTGTGGCGGCGCCTCGGGTCGATAGAACAACAGCGCCACGCCCAGCGCTGCGAACCCCAGCTGGCCGATGAACTCCGCAGTGACGTCCACCACCGTCGTCGAGATCGCCGCGGCCGGCTCAACGCCCCCCAGGATCGCCGCGCGAGCGCCGAAGACGAAGCCGCCGAGGGAGGAGAATGGCAACAGCTCGCCCGACGCGTCCCTGACCAGCCGGGCGAAAAAGAACGTGAGCCAAGTGCTCGGCTTGGCGCCAGGGTCAAGAACCAGCCATGCAGCCGCCAGGATGCCGACCGGGACCATATAGGTGGCGCAAAGGGCGATGAGGCCGCGCCAGCCGATCCTGATGAAACCGGCGGCGATCTTGTCCCAGCCGACGACGACGATGATCCCCGCCGCGAGGGCCAGACCAGCGATGCCGACGATGAGCACCCAGCGTCGGACGCGGCCCTTCTGTGGCGTCGGCTCGCTCAACCGCCCTTGTCTCCGCTGATTCCGCCTCGGCCCCGTTCACGCTCACCCGGTCTTAGCCGCAAAGTCAAATGGCGCCCAAACACGCTGTTGGCGCCGGGGCAACAGATGACAGGCCTCGCCCGACCCCACGTCTTCTGGGCCTTGATCGCCGGGCGCGTGACGCCTAAGTCGGCCGTGGCGTCAAGAGTCGGGAACGCCTTCAGGCGTGGCAGGAGCTCAACCTTGGGCATTCCGTTGGCGGTGACGGCGCGGGTCGGCGCCTACATCATGAAACAGCAGCTCCGCGGGGTGAAGCGTTACCCCCTGGTGCTGATGCTGGAGCCCCTGTTCCGCTGCAATCTGGCCTGCGCCGGCTGCGGCAAGATCGACTATCCGGACGAGATCCTCAACCAGCGCCTGTCGGTGGCCGACTGCATGGAAGCGATCGACGAGTGCGGCGCGCCGGTGGTCTCCATCGCCGGCGGCGAGCCCCTGCTGCACCGGGATATGCCCAGGATCGTCGAGGGTTTCCTGGAGCGGGGCAAGTTCGTCATCCTCTGCACCAACGCGCTGCTGCTCACCAAGAAGATCGACCAGTACAAGCCGCACCCGTTCTTCACCTGGTCGGTGCACCTGGACGGCGACCCGCTGATGCACGACGCCTCGGTCTGCCAGGACGGCGTCTACGACATTGCCGTGAAGGCGATTAAGCTCGCCAAGTCAAAGGGCTTCCAGGTCAACCTCAACTGCACACTGTTCCAGGGCGCCGACCCTAAGCGGGTGGCCGCCTTCTTCGACGAGATGAAGGGGCTGGGCGTCAACGGCGTCACCGTCTCGCCGGGCTACGCCTACGAGCGCGCGCCCGATCAGGACCATTTCCTCAACCGCACCAAGACCAAGCAGCTCTTCCGCGACATCTTCAAGCTGGGCGACAACGGCAAGAAGTGGTCGTTCACCCAGTCGACCATGTTCCTGGATTTCCTGGCCGGCAACCAGGCCTACCACTGCACGCCGTGGGGCAATCCGACCCGCACCGTGTTCGGCTGGCAGCGGCCCTGCTACCTCCTGGGCGAGGGCTACGCCAAGACCTTCGCTGAGCTGATGGAAGAGACCCAGTGGGACGACTACGGCGTCGGCAACTATGAGAAGTGCGCCGACTGTATGGTCCATTCCGGCTTCGAGGCGAGCGCGGTGATCGACACCGTCAAGCACCCGCTGAAGGCGCTGGCCGTTACTCTGCGCGGCGTGCGCACGGACGGGCCGATGGCGCCCGACATCCCGATCGACAATCAGCGGCCGGCGAAGTTCGTCTTCTCCAAGCACGTGGAAGAGCGGCTAGAGCAGATCCGGGCCACCCAGCCCCGGGCCAAGAAGGTGGCGCGCGCGCTCTAGGGCGTGGAAGCCGTCCTCGGCCTCCAGCGCGGTGCGGATCAAGGGGCCGATCTGCCAGGGGTTGGCCCTGAGCGAGTCCAACACCGCGCCGATCGCCGGGCGCCCGTCCGGTCCCAGTCCAACCTGGGCGGCGTGTGGAAGGGCGCGGTCGGCCGCGTCCGAGACGCTCCGCAGCACTGCGAACGGGATTCCGAACCAGCGCGCCAGCCTGGCCACCACGTGCGATTCCAGGTCCACCGCCGCCGCGCCGGTCCGCCTGCGCAGGTCCGCTTTCTCCTCGACGGCGCCGATCGGCCGGTCCGCGCGCGCGAAGGGCGCCAGCACGGCGTGGGGCAGAGCCGCCAGCAGGCGGTCGGCCCAGGCGGCGTCGGTCTCATAGACCCGGTCCACGTCCGCCACCGCCGATCCCACCAGCAGGTCGCCGACCTTCAGCGCCGGATCGATCGCCCCGCAGAGCCCGAAGCTGATCACGCCGGCGACACCGCGGGGAAGCTCCGCCTCGAGCTTGGCGGCGAGCGCTTCGGAATCGCCCCCGCCCACGAGCACGATGCCGCCGGGCAGGATCTTGGCCTCCCGGGTCATGCCGACCACCGCGATGATTTCCGGCCGTCCGATGGGACCCTGCATCACATGCCGTAGGCGACGCGGCGCTCGTTGCTGCGCTTGAGGTTACGGTAGCGGGCGAGCGCCCAGAGCGGGAAGAACTTCGCATAGCCGTGGTAACGGAGGTAGAAGACCCGCGGGAAGCCGCCGCCGGTGTAGTGGTCCTCCGGCCAGACGCCGTCAGCGCCCTGATGCGCCTGCAGCCAGGCGACGCCGCGCGCCACTGCCGGATGGTCGGTCTCGCCCGCCGCCATCAGGCCCAGCAGCGCCCAGGCGGTCTGCGAGGCGGCGGAGGGGTGGGGCTGGTACCCCCGATAGTCCAGCCGGTAGCTGTCGCAGGTTTCGCCCCAGCCGCCGTCGGCGTTCTGGATCGTGATCAGCCAGTCGGCGGCGCGCCGCACCATCGGCGAAGCGTCATCGACGCCGGCGGCGTTCAGGGCGCAGAGGGCGGACCAGGTTCCGTAGATGTAGTTGACGCCCCAACGCCCGAACCAGCTGCCGTCCGCCAGCTGCTTGCGCTTCAGGTAGGCGATGGCGGATTTCATCCGTGGACTGTCGGAGCTCTCCCCCAGCTGCGCCAGCATGCTGACGCACCGCGCGGCCACATCCACCGTAGGCGGATCAAGCAGCGCCCCATGGTCGGCGAAGGGGATGTTGTTGAGGTAGTGATGAGTGTTGTCGGCGTCGAACGCCGCCCAGCCGCCGTTCCGGCTCTGCAGGCCTTCGATCCATTCGCGTCCGCGTTCGATGGCGCCGTCATAGTCGTCCAGGGCGTCCACGCGGTGGCGCGCGCGGTCCATGGCCATGGCCACCACCGCCGTATCGTCCAGGTCGGGATAGTGCGGATTGGCGTACTGGAAGGCCCAGCCCCCCGGCCGCACGTCCGGACGCTGTTCGGCCCAATCGCCGACGACATCCAGCACCTGCAGAGGCTTCAGCCAGGCCAGACCCCGCAGGGCCGAAGCCTCCGCCGCCGGATCGGCCGCCTCGAGCAGCGCATGGGCCGCCAGCGCCGTGTCCCAGACCGGCGAGAAGCAGGGCTGGCAGTAAGCCTCGCCTTCCTTCACCACCAGCAGCTTCTCCACCGAGCGGCGGGCGATCGCGCGATCCGGGTGGTCCGGCCGATAGCCCAGGGCGTCGTACATCATCACGCTGTTGGCGATAGCCGGGAAGATCCCGCCAAGGCCGTCCTCGCCGTTCAGCCGCTCGCCGACGAAGGCGACGCACTGGTCGATCGCCTGCTGGTTCGAACCCTTGGGAAAGCGCGGTTCTGCCACGCGCAACAGGCTGTCGAGGGCGAAGAAGAAGCTGGCCCAGGGCTCTTTCTGGTGCGCCCCGCGGGCGAGCTTGCGGATGGTCTGCGGCGGCTCTGTGAAGAGTTCGTCGATGGTGACGCCGCGAGGGTTGCGGGCGCGAGGCTTCAGCTTCCGCAGCACCAACAGCGGGACGATAACCGTGCGCGCCCAATAGGATATCTTCGAAAGGTGGATCGGAAACCAGCGCGGCAGCAGGATGATCTCCACTGGCATTTCTGGCACGGCGCGCCAGGAGAGGATGCCGTAGAGCGCCAGCAGAATGCGGGTGAAGACGTTGCAGGCGCCGGCGCCGCCTTTGGCCAGCAGCGCTTCACGGGCGCGCGCCATGTGCGGCGCGGCCGGGTCGTCGCCGATCATCTTCAGGGCGAAATAGGCCTTCACCGTCGCGCTGACGTCCAGGGCGCCGGCGTGATAGAGCGGCCAGCCGCCATGTTCGCCCTGGATGCGGCGCAGGTAGATGCCGATCTTGCGCTCCAGCTCCAGGTCCGGCGTTTCGCCCAGATAGTGGACCAGCAGGACATACTCGGCCGGGATGGTGGCGTCGGCCTCCAGCTCGAACACCCAGTGCCCGTCCGGCTTTTGCAGTCGCAGCAGCGCATCGGCGGCGCGGCCGACCGCCGCGTCCAAACCGCTGGCGTCGCCGGCGGCCGCTAGCCGTTCGTTCAAGCTCGCATCGTCCATATCCGGTCCCGGCGTCGCCCCCGCGCCACCCGTTAGCACATCTCTGGCGCCGATCGTCAGGCGAGCATCGGCGTCATGTTCGGATCGCCCTTCTGCATGGCGCGGCGATAGCCCGGCCGCTCGCCGATGCGCTGAAGATAGGCGCGGATGTTAGGGAAGGGGGTGAGATCGCGCGGCATGTAAGCGCGCAAGGTGGTGAGCCCGAAGACCATGATGATGTCCGCAGCTGTGAACGCGTCGCCCGCGAAGTAAGGCGCTTCGCCCAGGCGGTCCTCGACCATGGTCCAGGTCATCTCGACCCTTTCGCGCATCATCCGCGCCCTCGGGCTCTCTTCCTCGCCAGGCCGGGCGAACATCACCGCTGTGTGCCTTGGCATCATCGAGCCGTTGGCGAAGTGGAACCAGAAGAGATAGTCGGCGAAGGTCGGCGCCTCGGGACCGACGGCCAGGCGGCCGTTCCCATACTTGCCGATGATGTACTCCATGATCGCCTCGGACTCCGGCAGGACGACGTCGCCGTCGGTGATGATCGGGGCGGTGCCAAGCGGGTGCAGGGCCTTGTATTCAGGCGGCGCCAGGAACGTCTACGGATTGCGGTTGTAGACCTTGAGTTCGTAGGGGATTTCCAGTTCCTCGCACAGCCAGACGATGCGTTCGGATTGCGAGACGACGAGATGGTGCACGGTCAGCATGGCGAGGGCATCGGCAAGGGTTAGCAGGCTCGCCCAGCGTCATAGCCCACTCCGGCGCAAATCATCCACCGACGAGCCTCGCCGCCTTGTGTCCCGAGCGGATCGCGCCTTCGATGGTGGCTGGGAGGCCCGTGTCGGTCCAGTCGCCGGCCAGCACGAGATTGCGCCAACGCGTGCGTGCGGCGGGGCGCTTGGCCGCCTGTTCCGGGGTGGCGGAGAATGTGGCGCGCCGTTCCTTGACGATCTGCCAGGGCGGCATGTCGGGCCCCAGGCCATAGACCAGGGCCACGTCGCGCCAGAAACGCTGCGCCAGATCCTGGCGATCCTGGTCGACGAGGTGCTCGGCGCTGCTCACGGTCACCGAGATCCGGCCGTCGAAGGCGAAGAGCCACTCCGCCGTCCCGCCGATGACGCCGACCATCCGGGGCGTTCCCACCGGCGCGTCGACCGCGAAGTGGCCGTTGACGATGGCATTGAAGCCGTCCGGCGCCGAGACCTCAGGCAGCAGCGCCTGGGTGATCCAGGGCGGGGTCGCCAGGACCACCGCATCGTCTGGCGCAAAGTGGGTGGTCTCGCCGCCGAGCGAGAGCGCGCTGATGCGATCCGCCTCGACGACCACGCCGTGCACCCGTTCGCCGAGGCGCACCTTTGCGCCGTGGCGGGCGAGGTAGGCGAGGGCCGGATCGACGAAGGCGGCGTCGAGGCTGGGTCTGGCGATCCGCGGCCGGTAAGCGCGGCCGCCCAGCGCCAGGGTCTCGCGGATCACCGCGGCGGCGAGCTCGGCCGAGGCGGCGCGCGGGTCGGTGTTGAGCGCGGCCAGCAGCAGGGGGCTAAGCAACCGCTCCCAGAGCGGGCCTTCGCAGCGGATCGCCTGGTCGATGCGGCGCGAGCCCTGCGGTCCAAGGAGCGCGAGCAAGGCGAGGTAGTCGCTGGCGCGGGTGTCTGGCACGCGCCGGGTCTTGGAGAGCACCCACCAGCCGAACGGGCCGGGGTTCGGCCGGATCTTCCAGCGGGCGCCGTCCCGCACGTCGCAGAAGTCGAACTCGGCCTCCTGCGGGCCCACCAGCCGATCCTCGGCCCCGATGGCGCGCAGATAGTCGAAGGTGGCGTGGTTGCCGGAGAGGATCAGGTGATTGCCGTTGTCGATGGTCATGCCGAGCGCCGGATCGACGTAGGAGCGGCAGCGCCCGCCGGCCTGGGCCGCGGCCTCGATCAACTCCACCGCGACGCCGCGTCCGGCCAGCCGCACGGCGGCCGAGAGCCCGGCCAGGCCCGCGCCGACCACGACGACCCTCCCCATCAGTCGACGAGGCCGTGGCGCAGGACGATCCAGGCGAGCTTGGCCTTGGAGATCTTCACGCGCCGCCGAGGGGCGCGCCAGCCAGCGGCGCCCATCCGCGCCAGGATTTCCTCGTAGACCTGGAGCATCAGGCGGGGCGAGCGGATGCGCCCAGCCGGCCGGGCCTTCAGCACCGCATCGGCCTTGGCGTAGTGCTCGCGCGCCCGCGCCGCCACCCAGCGGCAGGCAAGGTCGATCCTCGGATCGGCCATGATCGCCATCGGATCGCCGATTTCGATCCCGGCTTCGGCCAAGGCTTCGGCTGGCAGGTAGAGCCGGCCCATGGCCGCGTCCTCGTCGATGTCGCGCAGGATGTTGGTGAGCTGCAGGGCCCGGCCAAGATGGTGGGCGAGCTCGCGGCCAGGCGCGTCCGGCATGCCGAAGATCCGCACCGACAGCCGCCCGACGGCGCTGGCGACCCGGTCGCAGTAGAGGTCGAGCTGGGCGAAGTCCGGCGCGATGATCGGCCCGTCCACGTCCATCTGCATGCCATCGACGATCGCCTGGAAGTCGGCCCGGGCCAGATCGAACCGGTGCGCCGACTCCACCAGATAGCGCGTCCGGTCCGGCGGCGATCCGGCGTAGAGGGCCGCGAGGTCAGCGCGCCAGGCGTCGAGCTGGACGCGGCGCTCGGCGACGCTGGGGCCTGGCTCGTCGGCGATGTCGTCGACCTGGCGGCAGAAGGCGTAGATGGCGAACATCGCCGCCCGCTCGGCCGGCGGCAGCAGGCGCATGGCGGCGTAGAACGAGCTGCCTGACGCCTGACGCTGGGTGTCGTTGGCGCTGGCGTCGTCGAGGGCGGCGGCGGTCATCAGTCCCTTATGGCCCGGCTTGGCGTCGCTGCCGAGCCCCTGGCCGCGATCCCAGGGCCGCGCCGACGCCGAGCGCTGCGACGCCCAGCGCCTCCAGGCGGCTGTGGTGGACCCTCTCGGCCAGGGGATCGCGGCGCATCAGCCGAACAACTAGGCTCCGCGCCAGGCGGTGGATCGCGCCGATTTCCAGCGCCAGGCGCAGGTCGCGAACCTGGCCGGCGAGCGGCCTGGCCTGGTCGAGCAGGCCCTGCGTGCGGCTGGCCAGGCTGCGGATCGCGGCGAGCAGGGCCGGGGCGGCCTGGTCCGACCCAAGCATCTCCACCTGGGCGCCGGCCGCCTCCAGCACATCCAGCGGCAGGTAGACTCGGTCCAGCTCCAGGTAGTCCTTGGCGCAATCCTGCAGGTGATTGATCACCTGCAGCGCCGCGCAGAGGGCGTCGGAGGCGGGCCATGTCGACCGGTCCTCGCCATGAACGTCCAGCACGAACCGCCCCACCGGCGCGGCGGAGTAGCGGCAATAGTCCATCAGCTCGGCCCAGTCGTCGTAGCGCGTCTTGGTCACGTCGCGGCGGAAGGCCTCGAGCAGGTCGAGCGCGTGCGCGCCGTCCAGCGAGCGCTCGCTCAGCACCTGACGCAGGGCGACGGCCTCGGGCGAGCCCGCGCTCTTGCCAAGTAGCGAGGCCTCGATCTCAGCCAGGCGCGCGAGTTTCTCGTCGGTCGTGGCGGTGGGGTGGTCGGCGACGTCGTCGGCCAGCCGCGCGACCCGGTAGAAGGCGAGGATCGCCGGGCGATGGCGCGCGGCGATCAGGTGCGAGGCGACCGGGAAGTTCTCGTCCGTGTGGCCCTTGCCTGACGCCAGCTCCGCCGCGCTCATCGGGACGCCGCCAGGGCCTGGGCGCGGCCCTTCCACATGCCGCCGCGGCCGGCCCAGACCTGCACCGCCGAATTGACCGTGAAGGCGGTGTAGATCGCCCCGATCAGCGGCAGCGCCAGGCCCCAGAGCGGCGAGCGCCGGTAAAGGCGCAGGATCGGCTGGAACGCCACGGCCATGATCAGCCAGGCGGCCAGGGCGAGCCACCGCGCGGGCCCGGAGGCGGCGATCGCGACGATCGGCGGGGCGAGGTAGACGAGCGCCATGCCCGCCACCGTGCCCGCGAGCAGCAGCGGCGAGTAACGCAGCTGGGCGTAAGCCGAGCGCGAGACCATCTGCCCGATCTCGGCCAGGCTCGCGTAGGGGCGCAGGCTGACGGCGCTCTCGGTGAGGCCCAGCCACACCGGGCCCTGCGCCTTCAGCCGCCCGGCCAGCGCGCAGTCGTCGATGATCTCGCCGCGGATCGCACCGATCCCGCCCGCCGCCTCTAGCGCTTCGCGCCGCACCAGCATGCACCCCCCCGCCGCGGCCGCCGTGCGCCGCTTGGGATCGTTCACCCAGGCGAAGGGATAGAGCATGTCGAAGAAGAACACGAAGGCCGGGATCAACAGGCGTTCCGGTCCGGTCGCGACGCTGAGCTTGGCCATCAGTGAGACCAGCGCCAGCTGGCCGGCCTCCGCGCGGGTCACCAGGCGGCGCAACGTCCCAGGCGCATGGGCGATGTCGGCGTCGGTGATCAAGAGATAGTCAGGCGCGCCGATCAGGGCGGCTTCCTCGACGCCCTGGTTCACCGCCCAGAGCTTGCCGGTCCAGCCGCTCTGTAGCAGCCGGCCGCGGATCACCGTCAGACGGCCGCGGGCGTGCACGGACTGGGCCGCCTCCATCGCCCGCCAGCCGGTGGCGTCGTCGCTGGCGTCGTCCACCAGGACCACGTGGAAATCGCCGGGATAGTCCTGGGTGAGCAGGCTGGCGATCGAGGTCTCGATCACATCGGCTTCGTTGCGCGCCGGCACCACCGCCGTCACCGTCGGCCACCGGGCTGGCTCTGGCGGCAGATCGCGGTCGTCCCGCTCCCGGCAGAGCCAGAAGAAGCCCCGCCCGGCCAGCAGATAGAGCCAGGCGGCGAAGCTGACGGCGGCGATGGCGACCTCGAACCTCACGTCAAGCGCCCGGCTGCGCCGAACCAGGCGAGGGCGTCGGCCAGGGCTTCGCCGTACGGGCGCGCCCGATAGCCCAGCGCGGCCTCGGCCTTGGCGGAGGAGAAGAACATGTGGTGCGAGGCCATCTTCAGCGCGTCGCGGGTGAGCATCGGTTCCTTGCCGGTGAGGTGAGCAAGGCCCTCGGCCGCAAAGGCGAGGGGATAGAGCGGCGCGCGGGGTAGGTTCAGCGTCGGCGCCTTTCGCCCCGCCAAGGCGGCGATCGAGGCCAGGAACTCGCTCAGCGCGACGTTCTGGCCGCCCAGGACATAGCGCTCGCCGAAGACGCCTTTTTCCAGCGCCAGCAGATGGCCCTCGGCGACGTCGTCCACGTGGACCAGGTTGAGCCCGGTGTCGACGAAGGCGGGAATCCGCCCCGTCGCCGCCTCGACCACCATGCGGCCGGTGGGCGTGGGCTTGATGTCCCTGGGACCGATCGGGGTCGAGGGATTGACGATCACCGCCGGCAGGCCGCGCTCGGCGACCATCCGCTCCACCAATCGCTCGGCGGCGACCTTGCTCTGCTTGTAGGCGCCGACGGCCTCGGCTTCGGCCAGCGGCTGGGTCTCGTCGACGATGCTGGCCGCATCGGCGGCCCGCAGGGTGGCGACGCTGGAGGTGTAGACGATCCGCTCGACGCCCGCGGCCAGCGCCGCCTCCATCACCACCCGCGTGCCCTCCACATTGACGCGGCGCAGGTCCGCCGGATCGCGGGCCCAGAGCCGATAGTCGGCGGCGACGTGGAAGAGATGGCGCACGCCCTCCATCGCGCTCGCCATGGCGTCGGCGTCGGTGATGTCGCCGATCGCCACTTCGCAATCGAGGCCGGCCAGGTTCGCCCGCGGGCTGGCCGGGCGCGCCAGCACGCGCACGGCGGCGCCTCTGGCGATCAGCGCGCGCAGGACGGCCGAACCGACGAATCCGGTGGCGCCGGTGACCAGGATGCGGTCGCCTGGATGCAAGCGGGGCCTCTTGGGCTGGGTCTTCCGGCGGGCTTAGGGGTAGTGCAGGCGAATGTGCAAGGTCGTATCGCCTTCCGCGGCCTTGAACTTGGCCGACTCGAGCGACGGCGCCGAGAAGAACGGCCGCACATTGTTGGAAAAGCCATAGCCTTCGCGCGGGCCGAACGGCCCGACGTCGAGGTCGCCGTTCGAGTTCGCGTCGTGGAAGACCACCAAGGCGTAGTCGCCCGGCGCGGGCAGGAAGATGCACATCTGGGTGCTCTTCGGCTGGGCGGGCTCGCGCCAGACGACGAGCCAGCCGTTGTCCGCCAGGAACCGCCGTTTGTCCGGCCCGTATAGGTTGGCGACCACGTAGCCCTTGGTCGAACGCACACCGTCGACCGAGATGATGAGGCGCGTCGAGCTGGGCGCGCCGTAGCAGTCGCGGGTTTCCGCCTGGGCGCTCGCAGCGCTCACGCAGAGCGCGCCGCCCAGCAGGGCGAACAGCAATCGTCCGGCAAGCACCTTCATCAGTTCCTCGGGTGGGCGCCCTTCGGCTGCTTCATCAACATTCTATTGGCGCTTCTGGGGCGTCGCACATTACAATACTGAAACACTCAACCGGGTGAATGCAAACGAGATTCCCGAAAACGGAGTCGCCAAGAAAACTCACCCGGCCCCAGGTTCGGCGTCGATCTCGGCGAAGCTCTTGCCCTTGGTTTCCCGGGCGATCAGGGCGGCGATGGCGCTGACGGCGCAGGCGCCGGCCACATAGATAGAGATCGGCGTGGTCGAGTGCGTGCGACGAAAGAGCTCGACGGCGATGATCGGCGCCAGCGAGCCGGCGAAGATCGAGGTCACCTGGTAGGCGATCGAGGCGCCGGAATAGCGGTACCTCGTCGGGAAGAGCTCGGACATGAACGCCGCCTGCGGTCCGTACATGGCCCCGTGCAGGACAAGGCCGACGACGATCGCGGCGATCACCGGCCAGACCTGGCCGGTTTGCAGCAGGGCGAAGAAGGCGAAGGCCCAAACGACCATGCCGCCGGCGCCGAAGGCGAACACCGGCCGCCGCCCCAGCCGGTCGGAGAGGGCCGAGAACAGCGGCATCGTCAGCGCCTCGGCGAGCGATCCCGCCAGCACGGCGTTCAGCGCCAGGGCGCGGCTCACATGCACCTGATCGGTAAGGAAGGCGATCGAATAGGTGGTGATGACGTAGTAGCAGATGTTCTCGCCCAGCCGCAGGCCCGCGCCGATGGCGATGCCGCGGGGCCGATGGCGCAGGGCCTGCAACGCCGGGGCTACGTCCAGGGCTTCGGACGCCCTGGCGACGGCGGCCTCGAACACCGGCGACTCGCTCAGTCGCGAGCGGACCCACCAGCCGATGGCGACCAGCACCGCCGAGAGCAGGAACGGCACGCGCCAGCCCCAGGTTAGGAAGTCCTTCTCGTTCTGAGCCGCCGCCATCACCGCCAGCACCCCGGCCGCCAGCAGGTTGCCGACCGGCACGCCCACCTGCGGCCAGCCGGCCCAGGTCCCGCGGCGCCTGGCGTCGCCGAACTCTCCCGCCATCAGGACCGCCCCGCCCCATTCGCCGCCGACGGCGAAGCCCTGCACCAGCCGCAACGCGGTCAGCATCAGGGGTGCGGCCAGGCCCGCCTGCGCATAGGTGGGCAAGAGGCCCATGGCGGCGCTGGAGACGCCCATCAGGATCAGGCTGAGCATGAGGAGGCGCTTGCGCCCGATCCGGTCGCCGAAGTGTCCGAACACTAGCCCGCCGATCGGCCGCGCGGCGAACCCGAGGGCGTTGGTGGCGAAGGCCAGCATCACCCCGACCAGCGGATCGCTCCGCGGGAAGAAAAGCTTGCCAAAGACCAGCGCCGCGGCCGTGCCGTAGAGGAAGAAGTCGTACCACTCGATGGTGGTGCCGATCAGGCTGGCGAAGATCACCTGGCGCAGCGACGAGCGCGGCGCCGGCGGCGCCTCGGCCTCTAGGGTGGTCATGGCGTTTCCCCGATTTTGATTGGGCTTATCGAAGCACCTTCGCGCCGCCGCGTGAACCGCCTAGGGCGTCCGCCGCTGGTCACGCCTCGCTTGCCCGGCGTATGGGAGCGGCGTGGTCGCCATCGCCTTCGACGCCAGGATCGTGAACGAGCGGGGGACGAGTGTCGCCCTCTACGACTACGCCGACGCCGCCGAACGTCTTCTGGGCTGCCGGCCGATCATCTTCCACGAGTCCGGCGGCGCGGCCGACGATGTTCAGAGCCTGCGGCGCTTCCGCGACCGGTTCGAAGTCATCTCTTATTCGAATTTCGCCGATCTGGAGGCCAACGTCCGGGGCGAGGGCGCCGATCTTTTCTACACCCTGAAGATCGGCAAGCGGGACGGGCGGCTAGTGGGAGGCGTGCGCAACGCCGTCCACGTTATCTTTCAGCACTACGAACCCCACGGCGACGTCTACGCCTACGTCTCGCAGTGGCTCTCAGAGCACATGACCATGGGCCGCCAGCCATGGGTCCCGCACATCGTCAGCCTGCCGCTGGCGAACGCCAACCTCAGACCGGATTGGGGGTTGCCCGCAGACGCCGTGATCCTCGGCCGTCACGGCGGCTACGACCAGTTCGATCTGCCGTTCGCCCATGCAGCGGTGGAGCTGGCGCTGGCGCGCCGAGGCGACCTCCACTTCGTCTTCGTCAACACCGCGCCGTTCATTCGGTCGAGCCGGGTAAAGTTCCTGCCGCCGATCTACGATCCGCAAGCGAAGGCGAACTTCATCGCCGCGTGCGATGGCATGATCCACGCGCGCAAGGCCGGCGAGAGCTTCGGCCTGGCGATCGCCGAGTTCCTGGCGCTGGACAAGCCGGTGATCTGCTGGGAGGGCGGCAAGGATCGCAACCACGTGGCGATGGTACCGGGTCGCGAACGCGTCTACCGCTCGGGCCGGGATCTGCTGCGCATCCTCACAACCTTCCAGCCCCATCCGGGAACGGGCGTCTACCGGGCCGCCGTCGCCTCGTTCAGCCCCGAAGCGGTGATGCGCCGGTTCCAGGCGGTGTTCATCGACGGCGAGGACTCGCCCGCGCCGCCGCCTTGGCCGTTTCGCCTGCGCTCTAAGCTGGCCACCAGGGCTATCGTCTTGCGCGGCCGACTGTGGCGTGATCGCGGACTGGCGGAGCTCCGATCGGTCGCGGCGCGGTGACCGCGGCTCAGGTCGCGCCCCAGACCTCGCGGGCGGTCTCCACCACCAGCTCCAGCTTGCGCCGCTGCTCGTCCCAGGTGAGGTCGTTGCCCTCGACGGTGGAGGAAAAGCCGCATTGCGGGCTGAGGCAGACTTGATCGAGGTCGATGAACTTGGACGCCTCGTCCAGGCGCCGTTTCAACAGGGTCTTGTCTTCCAGCTGCGGGCGCTTGGTGGTGATCAGACCCAGCACCACGACCTTGTCCTTGGGGACGAGGCGCAAAGGCTCGAAGCCGCCAGAGCGGTCGTCGTCGTACTCCAGGAAATAGGCGTCGACCTGCAGCTGGTTGAAGATCGCGTCCGCCACGTAGTCGTAGCCGCCGCTGGCCACCCACGAGGAGCGATAGTTGCCCCGGCACATGTGGGTGGCGATGGTCATGTCGGCGGGCCTCTTCGCCAGGGCCGCGTTGATGACGCCGATGTAGGTCAGGTGCTGATCCTCGCGTCCGCCGATGGCGGTGACATGCCGGCGTTGCTCGGGATCGTTGAGGTAGGCGAGGGAGGTGTCGTCCAGCTGCAGGTAGGCGCAGCCGATCTTGCCCAGCGCCTCGATCTCGTCGGCGTAGGCATGGCTGAGGTCGGACCAGAATCCGTCCATCGTCGGGTAGACCTGCGGATCGATCGACGCAGCCCCGCCGCGATAGTGCAGCATGCTGGGCGAGGGGATGGTCAGCTTCGCCACGCCCGCCGTGACCTGCGATTTCAGAAAGCCGAAGGCCTGCGCGAAGATCGGCGCGTCCAGCTTCAGCTTGCCGACCACCCGCACCCCCGACGGCGTGAACTTGATGTCGCCGTGGTCGCTGTGGAACGCGACTTCGAGGTTATCCTTGGTCTTGGCGACGCCGCCAAGCTGGTAGAGGAAATCCATATGCCACGAGGCGCGACGGTATTCGCCGTCGGTGACGCCGCGCAGGCCGACGTCCTCTTGCATCCTCACCGCGGTCTTGATGGCGGCGTCCTCGGCCGCGCCGAGTTCGTCAGCGGCAAGCTGTCCTTCGGCGTAGGCCTGTCGCGCGGCCAGGAGCGCCGGCGGGCGTAGCAGGCTGCCGACGTGATCGGCTCGGAAGGGAGGTTTGCCGCGAACCGCCATCGCTTCTCCCGCTTGGCGCCGCGCCAGTGCGCCCGGCGCTCAGCCTGCGCGGCCCAGGTGAAAGATCTCGCCGCCGCCGCATTGGGCGGCTTCGGCCAGGCTGTAGCCTTCTAGCACCTCGGCGGTGGCGTCGCGGGCGCGCAGCAGGGCCTCACGGATCGAACAGGTGGCGAGGTTTGGGCAGTCCTCGCACTTGCGGAACGAGAGGCGCGAGACGCACGGCGCCAGCGCCAGCGGCCCGTCGATGATCCGGATGACCTCGGCGAAGCTGATCTCGCTGGCGGGTCTGGCCAGGCTATAGCCGCCGAGCTTGCCGCGCCGGCTGACGATGACGCCGCGCCGCGCCAGCTCCAGCAGGATGGCCTCGAGGAACTTGCGCGGCGCATCGGCGCGCTCGGCCAGATCGCCGGCGGTAGTCTGCCCGCCATCCGAGCGCGCCAGCTCGACGAGCGCGCGAAGGGCGTAGCGGGCTTTGCTGGATAACATGCCCCTCATTAGGGCGCGGATTCCGGTCCGCGCAAGCGGCGGCTGGCCGCAGCCCCCGAAAGGTCTTGCGTATGAGGGGTCCCGCCGATATATGCCGCGCCTCGCTTTGGAGCGGAAGCTTTCCGGCGGGCGCGGAATCGGGGGCGATTAGCCCTTGATTTTCCAAAGCGTCCGCTATAACTTCCGCGCCTTCAATCGACTCGCAACGGACTGATAGGGGCAAGCCCCCAAGCGGCCCCGCAGCGAACTTTGCGCGCGAATCCGGGATTCCGGGCCAGCGCGCAGAGGCGATTGACAGCGAAAATGGGCGCGGTTAGAGACGCCGCTCCTCGCCGCCGCCGGGCGTAATCGGCGGGGCCGGAAACCTCCGGTCAGGTCTTTGACATCGTTGATTTGGAAAGAGAAACGCAGGCGGCGGCGTCCTGGCGATGGTCACTAACCATGACTGTCAATCGACGCTGACGCACGCGGTCTCTTGAAGACAAACCATGGCCATCGGTCAGGGCTTCGGCTCGGATGGATGGTTTTGGGAACTCGTCAATAGACTACGCAACGAACGCCCATCTGTTCTCCCAAGAATAGATGGATTATCGGTCAGAACGTCAACTCAACCTGAGAGTTTGATCCTGGCTCAGAGCGAACGCTGGCGGCAGGCCTAATACATGCAAGTCGAACGCACCTTCGGGTGAGTGGCGGACGGGTGAGTAACACGTGGGAACGTGCCCTTTG
>JBIOEF010000018.1:0-39883 GCA_044445785.1 Caulobacterales bacterium | reverse complement strand
GTCTTGACCCTGACTCTCAACCGGCCGGAGGCGCGCAACGCCATGTCCGGCGCCATGACCGACGCGCTGGCCCAGCAGCTGGCCGCCGCCGAGCTGAACCGCGAGGTCAAGTGCGTGGTGCTGACCGGCGCCGGCAAGGGCTTCTGCGCCGGCGGCGACGTGAAGGGGATGGCTTCGCGCGGCGACGGCACGGTGGGCGAGAACACTATCGACGGCGCGATCCACCGCCAGCGGGTCAACCAGCGCGCCACCGCCGGCAAGCTCTTCAAGATGCCCAAGCCGACCCTGGCGGCGCTGCCGGGCGCGGCGGCTGGGGCCGGGCTCTCGCTGGCGCTGGCGTGCGATCTTCGGATCATGGCCAGCAACGCCATCCTGACCACCGCCTTCGCCCGCGTCGGCTTTTCCGGAGACTACGGCGGGACCTATTTCCTGACCCAGCTGGTCGGCTCGGCGAAGGCGCGTGAGATGTACTACCTCTCTGATCGCGTCAGCGCCGATGAAGCCCTGCGGCTTGGCCTGACCAACTGGGTGTGCGAGCCCGACGAGCTGGCGGCGAAGACGCGGGAGATCGCGCTGCGGCTGGCGAACGGGCCGAGCGTCGCCTACCGCTACATGAAGGAGAACCTCAACCGCGCCATGTCCGGCGAGGTCGACGACTGCCTGGATCTCGAAGCCACCCACCACGTCCACTGCGGCCAGACCCAGGACCATCGCGAGGCGACCAAGGCCTTCGTCGAGAAGCGCGAGCCAGTGTTCAGCGGCCGCTGATGTCCGACAAACCCTATCCCCTGGCGGGACTGAAGGTCCTCGACTTCTCCCGCGTCCTCGCCGGCCCGTTCGCCGGGCGTCTGCTCAGTGACCTGGGAGCTGACGTGGTCAAGATCGAGCCGCCGGACGGCGACATCACCCGGCTCTGGGGCCGGGTCGCCGGGGGCCTGGCCGGCTACTACTTCCAGCAGAACGCCGGCAAGCGGAACGTCTCGCTCGACCTGCGCGCGCCGGGCGCCCGCGCCCTGGTGCTGGAGCTGGCCGCCAAGGCCGACGTGGTGATCGAGAACTATCGGCCCGACGTGATGCCGCGTCTGGGCGTCGGCTACCAGGATCTGAAGGCGGTGAACCCGCGCCTGGTGATGCTGTCGATTTCCGGCTTCGGCCAGGGCGGACCGGAATCGCACCGCCCCGCCTACGCGCCGATCGTTCACGCCGAAGTCGGGCTGCACGAGCGAGCCGCGCGCCGCAGCGGCCTGCCGCCCCGCGAGCTGCCGCTGTCGGTGGCCGACACCAACGCCTCGCTGCACGGCCTGGTCGGGCTGCTCTCGGCGCTGCTGCTTCGCGAGCGCACCGGGCTTGGCCAGCACATCGACATCGCCATGCTCGACGCCACCGTCGCCACCGACGACCAGCTGCAGTTCGACATCGAGAACGCCCAGGTCGGCGGGCCGCTGCCACCCAACATCTGGGAGAGCGGGGCCGGCCCGATCCTGATCAGCGGCGACTTCCGCTATGTCTGGCGGCTCTTCACCGGCACGCTGGGCGTGCCGGAGGTGTCGACCCCGGACATGGACCTGCCGACCAAGATCGCCGCCCGGCGCGCAGCGGCCGAGGCGTTCGTGGCCTCGCTGAAGACCTGGGACGAGGTCGAGAGGGCCATGGCCAGCATCAACGTCGCCTGGGGGCGTGTGCGGCCCGCGGCATCGGTGCGCGAACAGCCGACGCTGATCCACCGCCGCAGCTTCGTCGATGTCGATGACCGGGCCGGCGGCGTCAGGCCGGTGGCGCAGTCGCCCTATCGCTGGTCGAACGCGGTGAGCGGCGTCAGGGGGCCGGCGCCCTATCGCGGCGAGCACAACCGGCAGGTCCTCGCCGAGTGGCTGGCCAAGTCCGACGCCGACGTCGAGGCCCTGGAGCGCGCCGGCGTCCTCACCCGCGAGCCCGATGCGCTCGAGCGCCAAGGCGCCACTGCAGACCGGGGATAAGTCTATCGTGCAAGCCTATGATCTGATCATCGTCGGCGGGGGCATCGGCGGCTCCGCCCTGGCGACCGTGATGGCCAAGGCGGGTCGCTCGGTGCTGCTGCTCGAGCAGTCCGAGGTCTACGAGGACCGGGTGCGCGGCGAGTGGATGGCGCCCTGGGGCGTGGTCGAGGCGAAGCGCCTGGGCCTCTACGACCTCTTGATGGGGGCCGGCGGCCACCACATCGCCCGGCACGTCACCTTCGACGAATCCATCGACCCGGGCGCGGCCGAGGCCCAGGCGCTGCCCCTGAACATCTTCGCCGAGGGCGTTCCCGGGCCCCTCTGCCTGCGTCATCCCCTGCACTGCCAGAAGCTGTTCGATGCGGCCGGCGCCGCGGGCGCCACGGCACTGCGCGGGGTTCGCGTGGTCGAGGCGGTCGGCGGCGAAGCCCCGCAGGTCATCTACGAGCACGGCGGCGAGCGGATCGAGGCTCGCGGCAAGCTGCTGGTCGGCGCCGACGGGCGCACCTCGCAGGTGCGGGAGGCCGCGGGCATCGTCCTCCACATGGACAAGCCCCACCACTGGTTCGCCGGCCTGTTGGTCGATCAGGTCGAGGGCTGGAGCGCCGACCTGGAGGCCATCGGCACCGAGGGCGATTTCGGCTTCCTGGTGTTTCCGCAGGGCGAGGGTCGGATACGGCTCTACGGCGGCTATGCTCTTGATCAAGCGCAGCGGTTCAAGGGACCGGAGGGCCCGCGCCGCTTCCTGGACGCCTTCGCCATGACCTGCAGTCCGGCCAACCGGCACATCGTGGCCGCGCGGCCCGCCGGCCCGCTGTTCAGCTACTTCAACGCCGACGCCTGGACCGATGCGCCGTTCGCCAAGGGCGTGGTGCTGGTCGGCGACGCGGCCGGCTGGAACGATCCGATCATCGGCCTGGGTCTTTCCATCACCTATCGCGACGTGCGCATCGTCAGCGACCTCTTGAAGGGCTCCGACGACTGGGCCAGCCTCTCCTTCGCGAGCTATGCGCAAGAGCGCTCCGAGCGGATGCGGCGCCTGCGCTTCACCGCCGCGCTGCAGGCGGCCATCGACATGGAGTTCGGCGAGGCGGCGCAGGCGCGTCGTCGCCGCTTCTTCGAACGGGCCGGCGCCGATCCCAGCCTCCGCGCCCACGGCTTCGCGGTGATGGCCGGCCCGGAGTCCCTGCCGGCGGAAGTCTTCACCGACGAACACCGCGCCCGCGTCCTGGACGTCTGAGCGCGGCTGCGTCGCGCCTGGAGTTCAGGCGCTCCAGCAACGCGACCGTTCCCTGGCCGCCGTCGGCGCAGACCGAGACGATCGCCCGCGCGCCGCTTGGCAAGCTGGCGAGTTCCTTGGCCGCCTGGCTGAGGATGCGCGCGCCGGTGGCCGCGAACGGATGGCCGATCGCCAGCGAGCCGCCGTGTGGGTTGACCCGGTCCCAGGGAAAGTCGCCGAGGTCCGCCTCGACGTGCGCCCGCTCGCGCCGATAGACCGGGTCCGACGCCGCCTTGACGTTGGCCATGACCTGGGCGGCGAAGGCCTCGTGGATTTCCCAGAGCGCAATGTCGGTGAAGGTTAGGCCGTGGCGCGCCAGAAGCCTGGGGATGGCGCGGCCGGGGGCCATCAGGATCCCCTCGTCGAGGCGGAGGTCGATCGCCGCGATCTCCCAGTCGACCAGCTTCACCGCCGGGGAAACGCCCAGCCGCTCCAGCCCTTGGCGGTCGCCGACCCAGAGCGAAGCCGCGCCGTCGGTGACCGGCGAGGCGTTGCCGGCGGTGATGGTTCCGGCGCCGCTGCGGTCGAACACGGGCTCCAGGGTGGCGAGCCGCTCCAGCGAAGTGTCGCGGCGCGGAATGGTGTCGTGGTCGATCCCGCCGAAAGGGATCATCAGGTCGGCGAAGAAGCCCTGGTCCTGGCCGGCGATGGCGCCCTGATGGCTGCGCAGGGCCCAGCGGTCCTGCTCTTCACGGCCGATGGCGAAACGCTTGGCGGTGTCTTCGGTGTGCTCGCCCTGGGAGTGGCCGCTGACCCGGTTGGCCCAGGCCCTCAGCGGCAGGTCGAAGTCGGCGGCGGTGAGGTGGGCCAGCATGTCGGCCGCGGCGGCCGGATCGGACCCGAAGCGGGCGACCAGGCTGTCGGCAATGGCGCTCTTCAGGGCGATCGGCACGTGGCTCATGGTTTCGACGCCGCCGACCAGCGCCAGGTGGGTTCCGCCGCGCCCGATCATGCCGGCGGCCGACATCGCGCCGACGAAGCTCGAGGAGCAGGCGAGCACGGTGGAGAACGCCGGAATGGTCGGATCGAGCCCGGCCTGGAAGATCAGCTCGCGGGCGATGTTGGAGACGGTGGCGTCCGGGATCACCTGGCCCCAGACCAGGAAGTCCGGCCGCGCCCGCGCCGCCATGGCCTTGGCCACCGGCGCGGCCAGGGTCAGGGAGTCATAGGCAGCGAAGGCGCCGCCGCCCTTGACGAACGGCGTGCGAAGGCCGGGGTGGAGATAGACGTCGGTCATGGCGTCGCTTCCTCCCCGGGGTCAGCCGACGCCGGCCAGGGTTTCGATCTCGCGGGCGCTGCGGCCGAACTCTTCGAGGATCTGGCGGGTGTGCTGGCCGACGCTCGGCGCCATCCGCGGCGCGCTCTTGGTCTCGCCGGCGAGCTGGAAGGGACTATCCAGCGTCTTCAGGCCAAAGCCGTCGACGAACTCTGGGAGCAGGTGGTTGGCTTCCAGCTGCGGATCGGACGGGTGGTCGGTGACCCGGCCGACGAGGCCGTAGGTAATGCCGGTGACGCTGAGCCGCGCGTCCCAATGCTCCCAGGGCTTGGCGCCGAAGATCTCGCCCAGCAGCGTCGAGAGCAGATCCCCGTTCTGGAAGCGGGAGAGGGGCGTGGCGAAGAGCGGATCGTCCAGCCATTCGGGCTGGCCGACCGCGAGCGCCAGCTGGGGCCATTCGCGTTCGGCGTTGACGATCGCGAAGCTGAACTCGCGCCGGTCGGAGGTGACGTAGAACTCCACCAGCGGGTTGCGCAGGCCCCGCTCGCCGCGCGGCATCAGCTCCAGATCGCAGAGCGCCGCCTGCACCTGGCAGCCGTTGGCCCAGAGGCCGTTGGCCATCAGCGAGGTCGAGACCTGGCCGCCTTCGCCGGTGGCCTGGCGCTTGTAGAGGGCGGTGACGATCGCCGCGTACATCGCCATCGAGGTCGGGTGGTCGCCCATGCCCGGCACCGACATGGCGAGCTCCGTCTCGCCGGTGGCCCGGACCATATCCATCAGCCCGGACCTCGCCCACCAGGCGGTGGCGTCGAACCCGGTGCGGTCGCGCTGGGGCCCGTGCTCGCCGTAGGGCGTCAGCGAGGCGTAGATCAGGCGCTTGTTGAGCGGCATGACGTCCTCGGCGCGCAGCCGCAGCCGCTCGCGGACCGGGAACGGATAGTTGGTGATGAAGACGTCGGCCCTGGCGATCAGGGTGTCCAGGAACGCCCGCGCGTCCGGCGCCTTCAGATCCAGCGCCAGGCTCTCCTTGTTGCGCGAGTCCAGGGTCCAGAAATAGTCGATCACGTCCTCGGCGCCCCGGTACTTGATCAGGGTGCGGTAGGCGTCGCCCGCGCCCGGCGGCTCGATCTTGATCACCCGCGCGCCGAAGTCCGACATGATCGTCGCCGCCGCGGGACCGGCGACATAGCTTGCGCAATCGATCACCAAGAGGTCGCTGAAAAGTCCAGACGTCATCGTTGGTCTCCGTTGTTCTGGATCGTCAGGCCGCGCCCGTCAGCAGGGCGTAGGCGGAAAGGGCCATGACCTTGGCCGAGGCTGTCATGTCGGCGATGTCGACATATTCATCCGGCTGGTGGGCGAGGTCGAGGAGGCCAGGGCCATAGGCGATGCAGTCGCGCAGCCGGCCGATCCGGTCCACGTGCTTCTGATCGTAGGTGCCGGGCGAACAGACCAGCTGCGCCGGCCGGCCGATGATCCGCTCCACCGCCGCGGCCGTCGCCCGCACCACCGGACGTTCCGGCTCGGTCATCACCGGGCGCACCTCGAAGAGGTCGCGCATCCTGTAGCGAAAGCCGCGGCGGGTTTGCGTCAGGCCGTCCAGCAGCGCGCGCATCCGCGCCTTCACCTCGTCCATGTCCTCCTCGATCAGCAGCCGGCGGTCGAACACCATCCGGCAGGAGTCCGGCACCAGCGCCGAGGGCAGGCCGTCGGTGACGTCCGGTTGTCCGCCGTGGATCGAGTTGATGTTGAGGGTCGCGCGCCGCGCGCCTTCGGGCACCACCGGCATTCCGGTTTCCAGGCCGTCCAGGGCGGGGAAGGTCTCGCGCTCCAGCGCCTCGATCACCGCGCCCATGTGGCGCACGGCGCTGTCGCCCAGGAACGGCATCGAGCCGTGCGCCTGGCGCCCTTCGGTGGCGATCTCGCCCCACCAGACGCCGCGATGGCCGATGCAGACGCGGTCGACGTTGAGGGGCTCGGGAATGATCACGTGGTCGACGCGGGGCTTGGAGAACCAGCCGCGCTCGGCCAGGTAGGCGACGCCGCCATAGCCGCCGGATTCCTCGTCGGCGGTGCCGGAGATCTCCAGGGCGCCCGGCAGGTCGACGCCGCTCGCCAGCAGCGCCTCCACCGCGATCACCGAGGCGGCGAGGCCCCCTTTCATGTCGCAGGCGCCGCGGCCGTAGACCCGCCCGTCCTTCACCACGCCCTCGAAGGGCGGCACGGTCCAGCCCTCGCCAGCGGCGACCACGTCGATGTGGCTGTTGAAGTGCACGCACGGGCCGGCCGACGCGCCCTCGCGGCGGGCGATGACGTTCCAGCGCGGATAGCGGTCGCTGTCGCCGGGCGTCCCCTCGCCACGGACATAGGTGACTTCGAAGCCGTTGGCGCCCAGGCGATCGCCGATCAGCTCGGCGCACTCGCGGTAGAGATCGCCCGGCGGGTTGACCGAAGGGATGCGGATGAGGGCGCGGGTGAGCTCGACCAACTCGTCCTGCCGCGCCTCGATCGCGGTCAGCAGCGCGTCCTCGCGGGGATGGCTCATGCGGCGGTCCTGCGCGGCGCCGGCCTGGCGCCCTTTCTGGCTTCGGCCGCTGGACGCGGAAGATCAAGCGCTTCGTTGACCCTCAGAGGCACCGCCCGCCGTCCACTTCCATGGCGACGCCGGTGATCATCGAGGCGTCGTCCGAGCAGAGGAACGCGGCGGCGGCGCCGATGTCCACGGGCGTGGAGAGCCGCCGCAGCGGGATCGTGCTCACCAGCCGCTCGCGGAGCTCAGGCGTATCGCCGCCCATGAACGTCGCCAAGAGCGGCGTATCGCCGGCCACCGGGTTGATCGCGTTCACCCGCACCTGGTAGCGTGCCAGCTCGACGGCCATGGCCCGGGTGGCGGTGATCATCCAGCCCTTGGAGGCGTTGTACCAGGTCAGATTCGGGCGCGGGCTGACCCCGCCGGTGGAAGCGATGTTGAGGATCACCCCGGCCTTCGCCGCCTTCATCGCCGGCACGATGTGGCGGGCGGTCAGGTAGACCGACTTGACGTTCACCGCCCAGATCCGATCGAACTCGGCCTCGCTGAGGCCCTCCAGCGGCTGGGGCTGATGGCCGATGCCGGCGTTGTTGACCAGGATGTCGATGGCCTGGCCGTTCGCCATCGCGGCGGCGGCGAGGCGAGCCACATCCGCGTCCTTGGAGACATCCGCCGCAATCGCCGTAGCCGCCTCGCCGAGCTCGCTCGCCAGCGCATTGGCGGCCTTGGCGTTGAGGTCGGCGATCACCACCCGCGCACCCTCGCTGACGAAGCGGCGCACGATCCCCTCGCCGAACCCCGACGCGCCGCCGGTGACGATGGCGGTCTTTCCCGAAAGTCGCATCGCGTCGCGCTCCTGCTCATCCCATCCGCCGCCATAGTCGCCGAGGACGCGCGCGAAGGCCAACCCGATTGACGCCGCCCGGTCGGTCTGGACCTATGAGACGCGCGGCGGCGGTTCCGGGGGAGCGCAACGATGATGGTCAGAGCGTGTCGTCCGAGGCCATGAGTTCGAGCCCGGCGGCGCCGGCCATGGTCCCGGCGGACCAGCGGCTCAGCTTTCCGACCAAATTCTTCTATGGCCTGGGCTCGCTCGCCTTCGGGGTGAAGGACAACGGCTTCAGCTACCTCTTGCTGCTGTTCTACAACCAGGTGGTGGGCCTGCCGGCGCCGCTGGTGGGACTGGCGCTCTTCATCGCCCTGATCTTCGACGCCGGCATCGATCCTTTGATCGGGCAGGTCTCGGACAACTTCCGCAGCGCCTGGGGACGGCGCCACCCTTTCATGTACGCCGCCGCGCTGCCGGTGGCGTTCTCCTACGCGGCGATCTGGAACCCGCCGCATTGGGACCACCAGGCGCTCTTCTTCTACCTGCTGACGGCGGCGGTGGTGATCCGCACCTTCACCTCCTTCTACGAGGTGCCGAGTTCGGCTTTGGCGGCGGAATTCAGCGCCGGGTACGACGAGCGGTCGGTGCTGCTCAGCTACCGGCTCTTCTTCGCCTGGGTGGGCGGGCTGACCATCCAGCTGATCGCCTTCGCTGTCCTGCTGAAGCCCGACAAGATGCACGCGGTCGGCCAGCTGAACCCGGTCGGCTACGCCCACTACGGCATGGTGGCGGCGGTGGTGATGTTCTGCGCGATCCTCATCTCGGCGGCGGGCACCCACAGCCGCATCCCGACCCTGATGGCCCCGCCGCCCAAGCGGCGCCTGACGCTGAAAAAGACGCTGGGCGAGATGACCGCGACGCTAGGCGACCGCTCGTTTCTGTTCCTGATGGCCTCGGGGATCGCCACGGCCATGGCGGCGGGGCTGGTCGCCTCGCTCAACAACTACTTCAACACCTTCTTCTGGGGCTTCGCCGCCCAGCAGATCTCGGTGCTCACCGCCGGGGTCTACGCCTCGGCGGTGGCGGCGCTGCTGGCCGCGCCGATGCTCTCGCGCCGGTTCGGCAAACGCCCGACGGCGATGGCCGCGATCGTCGTTTCGGTGACCATCGGCGTCACCCCGCTGTTGTTGCGCGTCGCCGGGCTGATGCCGCCGAACCACTCGGCGGCGCTGCTGGAGATCATCTTCTGCACCTCGATCGTCGGCACAAGTTTCAGCATCACCTCGGCGACCATGATCGCCTCGATGATCGCCGACGTGGTCGAGCCCTCCGAGCTGAAGACCGGCCGCCGCTCCGAGGGCCTGCTCTTCGCCGGCGCGGCGTTCATCGCCAAGTCGGTGTCGGGCTTTGGCATCCTGGGCGCGTCGGCGATCGTCCAGATCATCCACCTCAAGGCCGGGTCCGACCCGGCGACGACGCCGCCGGAGGTCATGCGCCATCTGGCCCTGCTCTACTCACCGATCATGGTCGGGCTCTACGTGATCGCGATCCTGTTGATGTTCGGCTACCGCATCACCCGCGCCAGCCACCAGGAAACCCTGCGCCAGCTCGCCGCCGAGACCGAGGAAGTGATCCATCCGGCGTGAGCGGTGGGCGTTGCTGATCCCGCCGGCGCGATCGACCTATCGGCGGCGCGCCCCGCTCCGCTAGACGGGAATGCGGACCGGAAGCTTGGTGAAGCTCAGGATGAAGTTGGAGACGCCGCGCTCCGGCTCGCCGACCACCTCGATCCCCCGCGGGAAGCGCTTGACGATCTCTTCCCAGAGCACGCGCAGCTGCAGCTCCGCGGCGCGGTTGCCCATGCAGCGATGGATGCCAAAGCCGAAGGCCACGTGGTGGCGGGGCCGCGGCCGGTCGATGATGAACTCGTCGGGATGCTCGATGACGGTCTCGTCGCGGTTGCCCGAGACGTACCACATCACCACCCGCTCGCCCTTCTTGATGCGCTTGCCCTTGAACTCGACGTCCTCAAGGGCGGTGCGGCGCATGTGCGCGATGGGCGACTGGTAGCGGATGATCTCGGGCACCGCGCTCGCCGCCAGGGCCGGATTGGCCTGCAGCTTGGCGAACTCGGCCGGATTCTCGTGCATGAAGAGGACCCCGCCGCTCATCGAATTGCGGGTGGTGTCGTTGCCGCCCACGATCAGCAGCATCAGGTTGCCGAGGAACTCCATCGGGTCGTTGACCATGTCCCGCGTCTCGGGATTGTGGGCCATCAGCGACAGGAAATCGAACTTCGGCGGCTGGGCGGCGCGCTCATGCCAGAGCCGCGAGAAGTAGGCGTGGCACTCCATCAGGATGCGTTCGCGATCCTCGGCGGGAAGGGTGGTGTTGCCGACGATCTCGCTGGCGGTGGTCACGTCCGACCAGTAGGGCAACAGCCGGCGGTCCTCCCAGGGGAAGTCGAACAGGGTCGCCAGGAACTGGGTGGTCAACTCGATCGAGACCTTGTCGACAAAATCGAAGGTCTCGCCCCGCGGCAGCGAGTCCAGAACCTTGACCGTGCGCTCGCGGATCAGCGCCTCCAGTTCGGTGAGGCGCGTCGGGTTCACCGCGGGAGTGACCGACTTGCGCTGGACGTCGTGAACCGGCGGGTCGGCGGCGATGAAGTTGCGCGGGGCGAACTCCGGCGGGTTGTCGCCGACGGTGATGTCTCGGTCGGACGAGAACTGGGCATGGTTGCTATCGATGGCGACGATGTCGTCGAACCGGGTGACCGACCAGAACGGGCCGGTCGGGCCGGTCGGCGACCAGTGGACCGGGTCTTCCAGCCGCAGGCGGCGCAGATACTCGTGCAGGAGGCCGCGCTGGTACAAAGTGCCCTCGCTCGGGTCGAGAGTCTCCAGCGGCAGCGACCAGGGATCGAGGTCGGGGGCGACCGTCGCCGCGCTCGCTGTCATTGTCATGATCCGTCTCCTCGTTCGGCGCCGTTGCGGCGAATCCGTCGCCGTGTTTGCCGCGGCGCTGGCCATCCCTATCATGCTCAGGCGCGCAGGTCCCCTTGCTCGCCTCACCGCCGGCTAGCTAGGGTCGCAGGCGGCCGGATATCGGTCGGCTCTGGGAGGACGCGCCGTGAGTCTCGACGAGAAGATCCGGTCTTGCCTGACCCTGCCGGCGATCTGTGCGCCGATGTTCCTGGTCACCGGGCCGGCGCTGGTGCGCGAAGCCTGCAAGGCCGGGGTGATCGGGGGACTCCCGCGCCAGAACGCCCGCAGCCTCGAGGTGTTCGACGCCTGGCTGGGCGAGATCAGCGAAGCGCTGGCCGCGCACCGCCTGGCGCGGCCAAAGGCGCGCGTGGCGCCGATCGCGGTGAACTTCCCCACCCGCATGCCGCCGGACGAGCTGGCCGCCAACCTGGCGCTCTGCGCGAAGTACGGGGTGGAGATCATCATCAGCGTCGGCGGCGATCCCAGCGAGCTGATCAAGCGGGTGCACGACTTCGGCGGCAAGGTGTTCCACGACGTCACCAGCATGCGCTTCGCCGAGAAGGCGATCGCCGCGGGCGCCGATGGCCTCAACTGCATCGGCGCGGGCGGCGGGGGACACTCTGGAACCATCAGCCACCTGGCCATGATCCCCCGCATCCGCTCGATCTACGACGGGACGATCGTGCTGGCGGGCGCGGTCTCCAGCGGCGCGGTGATCCGCGCGGCCGAAGTGCTGGGCGCCGATCTGGCGTATCTGGGCACCCGCTTCATCGCCACCCAGGAATCCGACGCGCCGGATGAGTACAAGGAGCTTCTGGTCAGCCAGACGTCGGCGGACCTCAGCTACACCGGCGACATCGCCGGCGTCCCGGCCAACTGGATGATCGAGTCCATCCGCAGGGTCGGGCTCGACCCGGACAATCTGCCAAAGCCGCTGGGTCGCGGCATGCGCCACGATCATCTTCCGCAGAGCGTTGTCCCCTGGAAGAACCTCTGGAGCGCCGGTCAGGGCATCGATCTGATCGAGGACATCCCCACCGTGGCCGAGCTGGTCGCGAGGTTGCGGCGCGAGTATGTCGCCGCTTGCGAGACGCCGAGCATGGTCCAGGCCGCGAGGCTGGCCGACCAGGCGCTGGACGCGGTCAAGGCCTAGGGAAGCGACGATGTCGACGCAGTCGCCCTGGCGGGTCAGCGGGAGCTACTTCGAGACCTGCAACTGCACGGCGGTCTGTCCCTGCCGCCGCCAGAATGGCAAGCCGGGCGGCCGCTCGACGTTCGGCGTTTGCCAGTTCCTGCTGACCTGGCGGGTGATCGACGGCGCAGCCGCAGATCTCAGTCTCTCGGATCGCATCGTCGCGATGGCCGGCTTCTACAATGACGACGAGACGGGCGCGCCGTGGCGCGTGATCCTCTATGTCGATGCGGCGGCGAGCGCGCCGCAGCGGGACGCGCTGGCGGCGATCTTCCTGGGCAGGGCCGGCGGCGACGTCTTCTTCACCCAGAACATCGCCGAGGTCGTCGCCATCCGGTCCGCGCAGATCCTGCTCGATCACACGCCCGGCCGCCAAAGCGTGCGGGTCGAGGACTTCGCCGCCGCCGGCGTCGAAGGCGCCGCCGATTTCGAGGGCGTCGTCAGTTGCGCCATCCCGGGCCACCACCATCCGGGCGACGAAGTGATCGCTCACGCGACGCTCAGCGACGGGCCGTTGGCCTGGTCGTACGAAGGACGTTGCGGTTTCGCCACCGACTTCGCGCACCGGGGCTAGCGCCGCGAACGCGGCCGGTCACTCCGGCGCGCTCTGCGGAACGTCGCGGTACCAGGCGAGCTGCTCGCTGGTGGCCAGCAGCTTTCCGTCCCTGCGCCAATAGCTGGAGCGCTCGTCCGAGGCCCCGCCGCCGCCGACCCGGCCCTCGCACTCCACCAGGATGAAGTCGTCGCCCACCTCGGCAAGTTCCTCGGTCGTGGCGTGCAGGTAGGCGGTGAGCGAAAGCGTGGTGGTCCTGATCGTCGGGCCGAGCGCGTACATCGCCCTGGGCGCCGAGTTGTCGGTGACCATGCCCAGCAGCGCCTTGTCCATCGGCCCGCGGCGCGAGCGCACCCAGGCGAGCGAGCGGGAGCTGTCGCCCGGCGTCGGCGGAAACCCCTCCAGCGAGCGCCGCTCGAAGGTGGCGGCGCCGTAGTGCGAGGCGGCCTCTGAGAGGTCCGGCTGCGGCAGGCTCTCCGGATCCGGCGCGGCGGGCATGGTTGCGAAGGCGAAGGCGGACGTCCGCGGCCGACGCGCCATGGTGACGATGGCGTGCACGCCCACCTGGTCCGATCCAGCGCCCAGCAGCTCGACCTCCCAGACGCCCACGGAGCCCCCTTGCCGCAAGCGGCGAGTGCGGATGTCGAGGTCGCCGGCGGGGAGCCCCGCGGCGTAGGTCAGGGTCAGCGACAGCGCCTCGCCGACCGCCTCCGGCTCGGCTTCCAGCACCTTGACGCAGAGCCCGATCGCATAGCCGCCCCAGAGGCCGCCGCCGGGATTGCTCCAGTCGGGCGCGGCGTGCGTGGTCCACCGTCCCGGCGCGACGCGCGTGAGGGGAAGGGCGAGGGTCTGGGTCGAACTCATGACGGCTCTCTAACCAGTCACCGCAACGTCACGGAAGAGGCCTTGGCGTGAAGGGCGTGGACGGGGCTGGACATGAGCGACGGTTGGCCTTCCGCGCCGTTGGCTCCAAGATGCGTTCCCCGGACAGACTTCAGTCCAATGTTCTCTGAGGAGACCACCGCGTGCTCACAGGCTCCTGCCATTGCGGCGCCGCCGGCTGGACCCTCGAGGGTGATCCGGGTCCTGTGACGGCCTGCAACTGCACCCTCTGTCGCAGGTACGGCGCGCTTTGGGCTTATGACTATGAGGGCGAGCGCATACGGGTCTCAGGCCCGAGCGTCGCCTACACGCGCGCCGGCAAGGTCGACCCTTCGCTCGAAATCCTGTTCTGTCCGACGTGCGGCTGCGTGCTGTGCTGGCGCGGCTTACACCTCGATCCGGCCGGTCGCCGCCGCATCGCGGTCAATCTCAGGCTGGCGGCGCCCGAAGCGGTCGCTGACCTCCCGATCGACCATTTCGACGGCCTGGAGACGTTCGAGGACCTCCCAAGCGACGGCCGCTGCGCTCGTGATCTCTGGTTCTGAGGGGCCAAGAGGGGAAGGGAAGCGTCGAGCCCATCGCCTCGAGCATGGCAGGGGGCGCGGCGCCCGCTCCTGGGTGCGGATTTGCATCGCCCTGTCCAAGGTGGTCCATTTGCGCCGACGGTGGTGCCAGGGAGGCCGGCTTGGAGGCGCGCGCGTTGCGGATCGGCGTCTGCGGCCTCGGGCGAGGATTCGTCCTGACGGCCGGCGCCCTCCTTGGCGACCCGCGCATGACGTTGGTGGCGGCGGCTGAGCCACGACCCGACGCCAGGGCCCGCTTCGAGCGCGAACTGGGGGGCCGCGTCTACCCGAGTATCGACGGACTCTGCGCCGACCCCGATGTCGATGTCGTCTACGTCGCCTCGCCCCACGCCCTGCACGCGCGCCACGCCATCGCCGCCGCCGGAGCCGGCAAGCATGTGCTGGTGGAAAAGCCGATGGCGCTGACGCTCGCCGACTGCCGCGCCATGGTCGAAGCGGCGCGCGAGGCCGCCGTGGCGCTGCTGGTTGGTCCGAGCCACGGCTTCGACGGCCCCGTCGCCCTCGCCGCCGGGATGATCGCCGGCGGCGACTACGGCGCCCCGCGGATGGCGACGTCGCTCAACTTCACCGATTTTCTCTATCGCCCCCGTCGTCCCGACGAACTCGACACCGGCCAGGGCGGCGGCGTGATCTTCAACCAGGCGCCCCACCAGGTGGACGTGATCCGGCGCCTCATCGGCGCGCCGGTCCACTCGGTGCGCGCCGTCGCCGGGTCCTGGGACCAGGCGCGGCCGACAGAGGGCGCTTACGCCGCGTTGCTGACGTTCGCGGGAGGCGCGGTCGCGAGCCTGACCTACAGCGGCTACGGGCGCTTCGACAGCGACGAGTTCTGCGGCTGGTTCGACGAACTGGGCGCGCCCAAGGACCCCGGCGCCTATGGCCTCGCCCGCCGGGCGCTGGCGTCTGGCGCCGACGAAGCGGCGCTGCGTCAGGCGCGAAGCTACGGCGAGAGCGGGCTCCCCGCGCCAGCGGGCGGCCGGGCGCACGAACACTTCGGCGTGGTCATCGTCAGCTGCGAGAAGGCCGATCTGCGGCTCACCGCGGAAGGGGTGATGATCTACGGCGCGGGCGAGCGGCGATTGCACAGGCTGGCGCCGCCCAAGTTCCCGCGCGGCGAAGTGATCGACGCTTTGTGGGCGGCGGTGGTCGAGGGGCGTGCGCCGCTGCACGATGGGGCCTGGGGCCTGGCGACGCTGGAGGTCTGCCTGGCCATCCTGGCCTCCAGCCGGGAAGGGCGCGAGATTGAGCTGACGCACGGGGCGCGAGCGGTGAGGACCGACAATGGGTAGGCTGCAGCTCAGTCTGGCGTGCTGGAACTACGACCGCGTGCGCGCCCTTGCCGACGGCCGCGTGCAGGCCGACGGCGTCGACCTGACGATGATGATCCTGCCGGTGGAGGAGACGTTCTTCCGCATGCTGCGCCACCGCGAGTTCGACGCGGCGGAGATGTCGCTGTCGTCGTACGCCGTCTCTCTCATGCGCGAAGAGCCGGCGTTCGTCGCCATTCCGGTATTCCCTTCGCGGTTCTTCCGCCACTCCTGCATCTTCGTCTCGACCCGGGGAAACGTGCGCGAGCCGGCCGATCTCGCCGACGCGCGGATCGGCACGCCGGAGTTCCAGATGACCGCGCCAGTATGGATCCGCGGGATCCTGCAGGACGACTATGGCGTCGATCCCTCGGCCCCCAGCTACTTCACCGGCGGCGAGGAGGAGCCTGGCCGCGAGGAGAAGCTGCGGCTGAACCTGCCGGAGCGATTCAAGGTCCAGCCCATCGGCCCTGGGCAGACGCTCTCGGCCATGCTGGCCGACGGCGAACTCGACGCCCTCTACACCGCTAGGGCGCCCAGCACCTTCCATTCCCGACCTGGCGATGTGCGACGCCTGTTCCCCGACGCCGCCGGCGTCGAACGCGCCTACTTCCGGCGCACCCGCATCTTCCCGATCATGCATGTCATCGCCCTGCGCCGCGAGGTGCACGAGGCCCATCCCTGGGTCGCCCAGTCGCTGATGAAGGCGTTCAACGCGGCCAAGCAGCTGGCCTATGACGAACTGAAGGTGACCGCCTCGCTCGCCACCATGCTCCCCTGGCAGACCGCCGCGGTGGAGGAGGCCGTCAGCGAGATGGGCGAGGACTGGTGGTCCTATGGCTTGGAGGCCAACCGCGCCGTCCTCGACACCTTCCTGCGCTACCATCACGAGCAGGGACTCTCGTCGCGGCGGCTGCAGCCCGCGGACCTCTTCGCCCCGCAGACCCTCGAATCTTTCAAGATCTGAGGGGCGGCCATATAGTTCGCGTCTGAAAGAACGCCCGCGTAGGAGTCGATGCTCAGTCCGGAAGACAACGACCTTCTCTGCCGCGTCGAGGGCGCCGCGCCGATGGGCGGGATCATGCGCGGCGTCTGGCTGCCGGCGTGCATGTCCGAAGAGGTCGCCCAGCCGGACGGCGCGCCGGTGCGCACGCGCCTGGTCGGCGAGGATCTGGTGGTGTTTCGCGACACCCGCGGGCGGCTGGGCGTGCTGGGCGAGCACTGCCCGCACCGGGGCGCCTCGCTGGCCTTTGGCCGCAACGAGGAATGCGGACTTCGCTGCCTCTATCATGGCTGGAAGTTCGACGTTGAGGGCGCCGTGCTCGACATGGCCTCCGAGCCCGCGGACTCGCCGCTCCGCGGTAACCTGAAGCATCGCGCCTACCCGGTGCGGGAGGCTGGCGGCTTCGTCTGGGTCTGGCTCGGCGATCCTGGCGCCGCGGCGCCGTTCCAGACCCCCGCCTGGGCGCCGACGCCCACCACCAGGATCAGCATCGTCAAGATGCATGCGGCCTGCAACTGGGCCCAGGTGCTGGAGGGCTCGATCGATTCGGCCCACTCCTCGAGCCTGCACTCCACCAACATGCCGGCCGCCGAGGTCAAGGGCTCGACGGCGCGCGACGACGCCTGGCTGCGCCCATCCGACGACAAGTCGCCCCGCCTGGAGATCGAAGAGACCCCGTTCGGCTTTCACTACGCGGCGTTGCGCCGCCCGCTGGTGGATCCTGACCGCCTGACCTACGTGCGCACCACCCTCTTCATCGCCCCCTTCACCGTGCTGATCCCGCCCAATGACCGCTACAAGCTGGCGCAGATGCTGGTGCCGATCGATGACGTGAACACCATGTTCTACTGGATCGCCTGGCACGAGACCGGCGGCATCGACCAGGACGAGTGGCGCGCCTTCTGCCACGCCCGCCCTGGCGTCGACCTCGACCACGACTGGCGCAAGCTGCGCAACGCGGAGAACCGCTACGGCCAGGACCGCGCGGCCATGCGGCGCGGCGACTTCACCGGCATCGAAGGCATCCCGACCCAGGACATGGCCATGTGGGAATCCATGGGCCCGATCGCCGACCGCACGCGCGAGCACCTGGGTTCGAGCGACCGGGCCATCCTCCAGTTCCGCCGCCAGATGATCGCCGCCGCCCGGCGCCTGCGGCCCTCGTCCCGCGCGGCGATGGAGCGCCCGATCCACGTCGACCTGGCCTCCTTCGAGGGCCTGGTCCCCAAGACTACCGATTGGCGGACCCTGGGCGCCACCGCGGCGCGCGCAGCCGAGGTGGCCGCATCCTGAGCGACAAGATCGCGGCCCTACAGGTCAACGTCTGCATGGCCAGCGCGCGCCCGCTCTGAGCTCCCGTTGTGGGATCGCGTCGGCCGCCCCCTCATCTCGCTGAAGAACTGCACGGCCAATCCGTGCGCTCGCCCCGCGGCCTCAGGGTCGAAGGCCACAGTGACCAGCCCGCCATCGCCTCGATGAGCGGCGGGGTGCTCGACTTGTCGCCGAGGGCCGAGCATGTCGAATGCGTGGTGGGCCCCATAGAAGACCGCTGTCCTGATCTTCGCGCGGTCCAGGGCAGGCAGGGACTTAACCAGCGCGCTCCCTGCGCCCGGGTCGTCGTCGTACTCGTCCAGCGCGGCGGTCGCGATCAGAATTGGCGACGGGACAAGGTCGGCGAACTCGAACCCGGCAACGCGGTTGTAGAGGTGGCAGACCGGATAGAACGCCAGGAAGGCGGCGAAGCTTCCATCGCTGGCGAAGGACTGGTCGACCGCCCTGGTCGCCGCCAGCATCGCGGCGGCGCCGCCGAACTGGAAGCCGAGCACGCCGATGCGGCTGGCGTCCACGTCGGCGCGGGCGGCGAGGAATCCGCGTGCGCCGAAAAGGTCGGGCAGGGTCTCGTGCACGCTGTCGGGGCGCCAACGCTCGCCACTGCTGCGGGACCGCGCCGACCACTGGTCGGGTTCAAGCGTGACGAAGCCGGCGTCGTTCAGCGTTCCGGCATAGCCGCCTTCGCGCTCGGTCGGCCCGCTGGAACCGTGCAGAATGATGACCGCGGGGTGCGGGCCGACGCCCTCGGGCGAACAGAGGCGCCCGGAGATGGTCAACGGCGCGGCGTGCAGCGAGGGAAAGCCGACGTAGTGAAGGGTGGACATCGCCCGAGACTAGCTGAACACCACCGGAAGGGCGCGGAATCCGAAAAGGATGCCGGCGGGCAGACGCTTTCCCGGCCGCGAGCCCGGCGCAACGGCGGCGAAGCGGGCGACCAGCGCGGTCATCGCGGCCTTGGCCTCCATCCGCGCCAGGGGCGCGCCAATGCAAGTGTGCACCCCGTGACCGAACGCCACGTGCCGTTCGCGTTCCCGCGCCAGTTCGAAGTTCGCCGGATCCTCCCATTTTTCGGGATCGCGATTGGCCGCAGCGAGGTAGATCATGACCATCTCGCCGGCGGGGATCGTCTGGTCGCCGATCGCGACGGCCTCTTTTGCGCGCCGTATGATCATCTGCGCCGGGGAATCCACGCGCAGCGACTCCTCGATGGCGGTCTCGATCAGGCCGGGATCAACGCGCATCGCCGTCCAGTCGTGCGGGTTGGTCGCCAGACGGTTCAACAGGTTGCCGAGCAGGTTGGTGGTGGTCTCGTTGCCCGCGATCATCAGCAGGATGCAAAACCCGACCACCTGATCGTCGGTCAGTGTCTCGGTCGTGTCATCGACCTTCGTCAGAGCGCTCACAAGGTCTTCGCCGGGGTCGGCCCGCCGCTCGGCGGCGAGCCCGGAAAAATAGGCGCGCAACTCCATCAACAGCTTGATGCGCTCGCCCGAGAACGGATCGTCCTGGATGCCCATGATGGCGTTGGACCACCGCTTGAAGTCGATGGCGCGCTCGTTCGGCACGCCCATCATGCCGGCGATGACGGCGACCGGCAGCGGGGTCGTCATCATCTCGACGATGTCGATTTCCGTTCCCGCCGGAATGGCCGCCGCCAGATCGTGCGCCAACTGCTCGATGGCTGGGCGCATGCCCTCCATCGCAGCCGGCGTGAAAGCCTTGGCCAGCAGTCCGCGCAGGACCGAATGGCGCGGCGGATCGTCGGTAAGCAGCGGCAGGCCCCCGCCCATCATCATCCCGCCGCCGCCGCCCATGGCCGATGAGGAGAAGCGTTCGTGGTCCAAGAGGATCGCCCGCACATCCTCGAAGCGGCTGGCGACCCAAAAGCCGGACGCGTCCTTGTAGAGGGGCAGCTCCTCGTGCAGCTGGGCGATGAAATCGTCCTTGCCCGACTTCAGAATGCCTTCGCGCAGGCTGACTTCGCCGTCCGCCATCGGGTGCTCCATGGTTCAGGCCTCGGTAGCGACAACGTTAGCCCACTCGCACCGACCGCGCGAAAGAATCACCAACCCCGAGCGGGAGGCCGACCGTGAACTCGAGCCGACCTGGCTAGTTGGAGGCGGCGGCCGGTCCGTCGGCGGTTACCGACACCTTCAGCGGCGCGGTTCCGTCGAGCGAGAACGCCACCGGCGCGGCCCGGCTGGCGGCGCCCATCGCAATGGCCCGCTCGATTTTCCCGCCGGCGGCGCCAACGATCACTAGATGCAGCGCGGGGGCGCCTGGCGGCGGAGCGACAGTGATCGTGTAGTCGCCCTTGGAGGGGACCCCGAAATCCGCGTTCCCGCCGGCATCCGTCACCCTCGCGGCCGCACTCCCGCCTGGGTTCTTCCCCAGCTTGACATCCACCCCCTTCAGGGGCGTGCCGGCGAAGGCGGTCTGTTGGCCGAGGAGCACGAGGGTGGTTACCAAACCGAGTGTGAGAAGGCGCATGGTTTCCCCCGACTAGGAACCCAATTGGCGCGTCCAACTCTCGGAAGACAAGGTCCGCTTTCGGGTAGTCCGCTTAGGTCCGCTTTCGGGTAGCCCATTGGCCCCCTCAGGCCGCCGGTCTCCGACGACCCAGATCAGGCGCGCTCGACTGCCTTGCAATCGGCGCGGAACCTCCGGCCTCGGAGCGAACGCATCCGGCTCGAGTCATTGAACAGGCTCCCACACCGGTCCTTCCAGCTTCGGAGACGAGTCGAAAGCAGACTTCGCGGGTCCGCAGAGGCGTGCGAACGGAATTCTCCCGGACATCCACAAATAGGGGGTGATCGGCCTATCTGCCGATCTCGCACTCAACGGGCTCGTCGCACTGGCAAACCCGATACATATCGTAATAACACCCTGCGCCGGTCGATTTCTCCCTTGTCAACCGAGGTGAACGGTCTAACACGCTACTGTCTTAGTTCGGGCTTGCTTGTTACTGAAATCCGCCAAGGCGCTCAGGACAAGCTCGGCAGAGATGGGGGATACCTGAGATGGTTGAAGCAACAGGCCGCGCGGCTCGGTCCGCTCTGCTCGCCGCCGCTGGCGCTGCGGCGCTGCTCGCCACGGCTCAAACCGCCCACGCCGACGCGGCCGATACAGGGGCGTCAGCGGGTGTTCGCGAGGTCGTCGTGACGGCGCAACGGCGCACGCAGAATATTCAGGACGTGCCTGGCTCCGTACAGGCAGTGTCGAGCGCGCAGCTGCTTTCTTTGGGCATCAAGAGCACGCAGGATCTGGGGCAGATAACCCCGAATGTCACCATCATCAGTCCCATCGGCGCGGGCAACCAACCCTTGATCACGATCCGCGGGATCGGCCTCAACGACTTCGACACCAACAACGCCGGACCGAACGGCGTCTACGTCGACGACGTCTACCTCAGCGCCCCGGGCGTGCAGAACTTCTCCATGTTCGACATTGCACAGGTGCAGGTGCTGAAAGGGCCGCAGGGAACGCTCTACGGCCGCAACACGAGCGGCGGCGCCCTGCTGTTCACCTCGAACCGGCCAACGGACCACTTCACGGCCGACTTGCATGGGGAGTATGGCAACTACAACACACTGCAGTTGATGGGAGCGGTAGGAGGGCCCCTTGCGCCCGGCCTCGACGGCCGCATTGCTGTCGTGGTGAACCACTCAGACGGGTATATGCACAATTTTCTGACAGGTCACCCGTACGATAACGTCAACAACGAAGCTATCAGGCTGCAATTGCAGTATGAACCCAACGACAAGCTTAAACTATATTTCAACACCACCATCGGGTATCTGAACAATCACCCGCAACCCTATGGCCACATCGGGACCTTCGTTACCGGCACGCAAAACACCCCAAGTCCCACGCCCTGCACGCCAGCCCAGGCGTTCGCTGGCGGGTGCGTCGATCTTTACGGATATGGCACCCCGCCTCAATGGCAGGGCGCCTTCGCCCAGACCAAAAATCTGACGAACCTGGCGGCGATCACGCAGTTCCGCGCCGACTACAAGGCGGGGCCGATCACGCTGACGTCGATAACCTCGTGGCAATACGACAAGAAGTTTCACCCCGAGGATACGGACGGAGATCCCCTCAACCTGATCCGGGCGACGTATGGGGTGAATTCAAACACCTATACCCAGGAATTCAGGGCCGCCCAGGACGAGAAGAATTTCAACTGGGTCGCGGGCGCCTACTACCTCCACGAAACGCTCAAGCAGAATCAGCCGCTCTCACTCTTCTTCGACGGCGACTTGGGCGGCGGGTTCGGCATCACGCCCGGGCCGGGGGCCTTCGACGGAATCGCGCAGATCATCTATGACAACAGCTCGCAGACGACGGATACGGCAGCCGTATTCGCGCAAGGGGACTACACCTGGGACAAGCTCACGCTGACCCTCGGCGGGCGATACACCTGGGAGCGCAAGAACTTCCTCTATGCTCAGTCAATCCAGTTCCAGGGTGGTGGTCGCGGGAACTACGGCCCCTTGATGTATCCAGCTCCTCCTCCCCCCGGCTGCACAGACAACTGCAGTAACAACCTGCAGTTGACTCCTTTCGGCTTCCCGCCGCTGAACCAATCGGCATCGAATTTCACCTATCGGGCCGCTCTGAAATATCAGATCACGGACCAGGCGCAGGTCTACGGAAGCGTCTCGTCAGGCTTCAAGAGCGGCGACTTCAACGGAAGTTTCTTGAGCAACGACTACAATACGGTGTTGGTGCAGTTGAGAGCGGTCAAACCTGAGCAGGTCACCGCATACGAGATTGGTGAGAAGGCGACGTTCTTCGATCGTCGCCTGACGCTGAACGCCGCCCTATTCTACAACGCGTACAGCAACGAGCAGGTCTTCGCGACCGTGCTGACCACGCTGACGCTGGCCAACGGCGGCGTAGTCCCGATTCAGGCGCTGGTCCTCGGCAACATAAAGTCCTCGCACACGGAGGGGGCCGAGTTTCAAATCACAGCGGTCCCGATCGACGGGCTGACAATCGACCTCGAGCCCGCGCTGCTGCAGACCAAGGTGGACAACGGGCTCTTCCCGGGCGGCGCCAATTTCACCGGAAATCAATTGGCCAACGCCCCGAAGTTCACCTTCACGGCGGTCGTGGAATATCGCTGGGCGCTGGCGAACGGCGACGACATCCATTTCCGCTGGAACTCGAATTATCGCAGCCACTACTGGTTCGACTCTACGAACGACCCCTATATCCAGCAGAACGGCTATTGGTTGCACAACCTCAACATTGACTATGAGAGCCGCCAGCACTGGGTCGCCGGTGTCTTCGTGCGGAACATCGCGAATGAGAAGTATAATCTGACGTCTAGCGACATTTCGAGCCCGTTCGGCTTCCTGGAGCCGGTTGAAGGACCGCCGCGCATGTACGGCGTGGAACTGACATATCATTACTGAGAGTAGGGCGCCGGGCTTCGCACCGGTCACTTGCCCATCAAACGATTGGTCACGCTTGAGTGAGGGGATGGCAAGCTGCGCAGGCGCCCGGCGGGGCGCGGGCGCCGCGCTGTTCTCGCAGCTAGCGTCGTGGCGCCAAACGCCTCTGCCGGGGCGCTGCTCGAACCGAGTGAGGGACAGATGAGAAAAGCGGCCGTGGCGCGTGCGGCGATGGTGGCAGCCGAGCCGCGACGACCGTCTCAACAACGGAGCCGTCTGAGATTCGAGATGCTGTTGGACGCGGCCGACGCGTTGCTGGGCGACAAGGAGACGACCGAAGTAGGTCTCTACGATATAGCAGGCGCCGCCAAGGTTCCTCCGGCCTCCGTCTATCACCTGTTTCCGACCAAAGAAGCCGCGTTTGTCGCGCTGGCCGAGCGGTACCTTATTGGCCTGAGCAGCTACATTGTCCGACCTGTTCCTCGCGGACAGATGCAGCGATGGCAGGATTTCATCAGACTCCAGTTTCAGAAAGCAATCGAATACTATAACGATAACAAAGTGATGTCGAAACTTTTCTTCGGCGCCAATGTGATACCCGATGTCAGAATCCTGGACGTCAAGAACGTGGAGGCGGCATCCGCATCGACTTACGGTCGCATGAACAAGTTGTTCGAAATGCCCTATCTACACAACGCCGATACCAAGTTCGCCGCGCTGATCGGGATCTACGACGGCATATGGATGACTTCGTATGCGCGTCATGGGCGGATAACCGCCGATTTCGCCAGAGAGTCGGAACTGGCCGGGATTGCGTACTGTGAGACGTTCCTACCTGCGGTCATTCCCCTGCGAGCTCCCCAGAGTGCGTAGGCGACCGCGGATCCGCGAACCGCGCGTGAGTGCGCCTCCCCGGTTTCCGCGTTTCAGGCTGCGCGTCCGCGTGGGGGTCTGTCTGTTTGACGGGCGTGGGGCGAGTGGGTTCTCGCACCTTTTCGATCGACCTTGACGGTCACGTACTGGCGGTCTTAATTCGATAACAATCGAGTTCAGGGACCGGCGCCGCGAAGGAACGATCCGGAGGCCTGTCCAGCCATAAACACCGCCCACGGGGCGGCGGTCGTTTCTCAATAGTCGCGGCAGGGAGCCAAGATGGCGAAGAATAGTGGGCTAGTCGATCAGCAAGCCAGTCACTGGCCGCAGGCTGAGGCGCCGCGATGAGCCGCCAAGATGCGCTGAAGCTGCGCGCCCAAAAAGTATTCCCGCGCGGAATCTATGGACACCTGTCGACGCGGCTGATGCCGGAAAACTATCCGCAGTTCTTCACGTCAGCAAAAGGCGTTCGGATGACGGACGTGGATGGCAAGGTGTATATCGACTACATGTGCGCGTATGGATTGAACCTCTTCGGCTATGGCGACGATGAGATCAACGACGCGTTCGTCAAGCAGATGCTCAAGACGGACACGCTGACCGGCGTCTCGCCGGTGATGGTTGAGTTGGCCGAACGATTTACGGGTATCGTCAGCCATGCTGACTGGGCGATCTTCGTAAAGAACGGCACCGACGCCACCACGCTGGGCGCAATGATTGCGCGGGCGCACACCAAGCGTGACAAGATCATCATCGCCGAAGGCGCCTATCATGGCGCCGCGGCTTGGTCCTCCGCCTCGCCAGGGACGACCGCAGGAGAACGAGCGGGACGGGTTTCGTGCACCTACAACGACACCCAGTCGCTCGAGCGCGCCGTGGCAGAGGCCGGTGATGATCTCGCCGCCATCTTCGCCACGCCGTTCAAGCATGACGTCCTCATCGACCAGGCAGAGCCTGACGCCGCCTATGCGCGCCGCGCCCGCGAACTCTGCGACAGGACCGGAGCGCTGCTGGTTGTCGACGACGTCCGTGCGGGATTCAAGCTCGCCCGCGACTGCAGCTGGTCGGTGGTCGGCGTCGAGCCCGACTTGTCCTGCTGGGGCAAGTGCATCGCCAACGGCCATCCGATCTCGGCCCTGCTGGGAAACGAGAAGGCGCGCAAGGCCGCGACGGAAGTCCGCTACACCGGGTCGTTCTGGTTCCAGTCGGGCCCGATGGCGGCGGCGCTCGTGACGCTCGATCGCATCATGAACACGCCCTATCTCGAGAATATTCACTCGCTCGGGGGGGCCTTGCGCGATGGAATGGCCGCGGTTGCGGATCGGCACAGCGTGGGACTGCGCCAAACCGGTCCAGTGACCATGCCGATGTTCCTGTTCGACGACGACCCCGATCTGCGAAAGGGTTATCGCTGGTGCGCCGAGATGGTGTCGCGCGGCGTCTACATGCACCCGTTCCACAACATGTTCATCTCGGACGCGCTCACCATGGACGACGTCAAGCAGACGCTGGAAGCCGCCGACGGGGCGTTCAGGGCGCTGGCGGCCGCGGGTTCGGAGCTGGCGCCCAATACGCGCCTGGCTGCAATGTCAGCCTAGGGCGGCGTCATCGCTTCCCGGAAGGTTCGCCTCACGCCCTGGAGCACCGTCATGGACGGCCATGAACTGTTTGTCTCTCGATAGTCACCCAGAATGACGTTGGATGAGTCGGAGACTCCCTTGGCCGCACCTGAAGGCGTCGGCGCCGCGTCCGCCGGCGTCGAGTCGTTCGGCTACCGCCAGGAGCTGAAGCGCACGCTCTCGCCGTTCGACCTGCTGGTCTACGGGCTGGTCTTCATCGTCCCGATCGCCCCCTGGAGCTCGTTCGGGTTCGTCTTCAACGCCAGCCGCGGCATGGTGCCGCTGGTCTATGTGGTCGGCTTCGTGGCGATGGTGTTCACGGCGCGCAGCTACATGGTGATGTCCGCCGCCTTCCCGGTGGCGGGGTCGGTCTATGCCTACGCCGGTCGAGGCATAAGCGAGAGCGCCGGGTTCCTGGCCGGCTGGGCGCTGCTGCTCGACTATCTGCTGCTGCCGACCCTGATCTACGTGATCTGCGCCGTGGCCATCCACGCCGTCATCCCGATCGCGCCCAAGCCGTTGTTGGTCGCCGTCTTCCTGGGGGTGAACACCGTCGTCAACATCATCGGCATCGAGAGCACGGCCAAGCTCAGCATTGTGCTGCTGGCGCTGCAGCTGGTGCTGCTGGCGGTGTTCGTGGCGCTCTGCCTTATTGGCCTGGCGCACGGCGTCGGCGGCGCGCGCCTGTCGCTCGCGCCGCTGTTCGACGCCCACAAGGTGTCGCCGCCGCTGATCTTTGGGGCGCTGTCGCTGGCGGTGCTGAGCTTCCTCGGGTTTGACGCCATCTCGACCCTCACCGAGGAGGCCAAGGGCGGCGCCCGCGCGGTCGGCTTCGCCACCATGCTCTCGCTGCTGGTGGCGGCGGGCCTGTTCGTCGCCCAGACCTACCTCGCCTCGCTGTTCGTGCTGGACCGCCGCTCCTTCGCCCCGGGCGACGAGGCCGCCACCGCCTTCTTCATCATCGCCAAGACCGTCGGCGGCGAGCCGCTGCGCTGGACCGTGTCGATCCTGGGCGTGCTGTTCTCGGGCCTGGCGGGCGCGCTGACGGCGCAGGCGGCGACGGCGCGCCTGATCTACAGCATGGCCCGCGACGGCATGCTGCCCAAGGCGCTGGCCCACGTCGGCGCCAAGCGCCAGACGCCCGGCCGGGCGATCCTGCTGATCGCCGCCATCACACTCGTGCTCGGGATCTTCCTGGTCGACCAGCTCGAGCTGCTGACGTCGATGGTCAACTTCGGCGCCCTGACCGGCTTCCTGGCGCTGCATGTCTCGGTGGTGGTCTGGTTCATCGCGCGTCAGAAGAGCCGCCAGTGGTTCAGCCACCTGCTGTCGCCGCTGCTCGGCTTCGGCATCGTCGGCTACGTGCTGGTCAACATCCAGGCCAACGCCAAGATCGCCGGCCTGACCTGGCTCGGCGTCGGCGTCGTCATGCTCATCATCATCCGGATGCGCGGCGGCCGCCCCGGCCTGCTCACCGAGGAGGAGACCTAGCGGCGTGCGTCGGGTCTGTTCAGCGGCCCAGGTTCGGCAGGAGGAAATGGAGGTTCGGCCATGAGCGCCAGCGAAGAACAAGCCCTGCGGCGCGACCTGGTCGCGCAGTACAAGCGCTCGGCTGAGCTGAAGCTGAACGAGCTCGCCTCGGGCAACCTCAGCTGCCGGTGCGGCGCGGGCATGCTCATCTCGCCCACCGGGGCGTCGGCCGAGTCCATCTCGGAGGATTCGGTCGTCTACGTCGGGGCGGGCGGCGAGTGGGCCGGCGACCACGCGCCTTCTTCCGAATGGCAGATGCACGCCGCCATCTACCGCCGGCACACCGACGCCCAGGCGGTCGTTCACACCCACTCCGACTACTGCGTCGCCGTCGCCAGCCACAACCGGCCTTTGCCCGGCTTCCACTACCTGATCGGCGTCTTCGGCGGCGACGACGTGCCGTGCGTGCCTTACGAGACCTACGGATCGGAGGCGTTGGCGCGTAGCGCGGCCGACGCTCTCGCCGATCGGTCCGCCTGTCTGCTCGGCAATCACGGCATGATCTGCCGCGGTCGCAGCCTCAGATCGGCGGTTGGCCTCGCACATCGCCTGGAGATCATGTGCCGCCAGTACGTGCTGGCGCGGCAGCTCGGCGAGCCCTCGCGACTGACCCCGGAGCAGTGGAGCGATTTCTTCGCCAAGGCGCGTCAGGCGAGCTACGGCGGCAAGGGATAGGCGCTTGGCGGCGTCGGGACGAAGCGAGGTGTCGGTATGAAGTCTGGGCTCCTGACCATCGGCCTGACCACGTTGGACATCGTCGCACGTCCCGTCGACGCGCTGACCCATACCGAACGAGCGACCCTCATCGAGGGGATCGCCTGCGTTCCGGCGGGCACGGCCGGCGGCGCCGCCATGGTGGCCGCCAAGCTTGGCATGCCGACGAGGATTGTGGGCGCCGTTGGCGACGACCTGATCGGCGGCTTCGTCCGTCTCGGATTCGACTCGGTCGGGGTCGACACCAGCCTGCTCGTGACCAAGCACGGTGAGCGCACATCAACGACCCTGCTCGCGGTGGAGACCGTCGGTCGGCGATCCAGCTACCACGCGCCTGGCGCCGGCGTCGGCGCCGCCGTCAACGACGCTGTCGTCTCGGCGGCCTGCGCCAGCGGCTTCGTCCACTACGCCTCGATCGGCGGACTGGCGACCGATGGGGGCGCCGGCGCGGAGCTGCTGCGCGCGGCGAAGGCGGCTGGCGCGGTGGTCACCTGCGACCTGATCGGGCCCCGGCGTTCGGCGTTGGACGAGCTGAAGCGACTCCTGCCTCACGTCGACTATTTCATGCCCAGCGCCGCCGAGGCGATGTTCCTGACGGGCGCCGATGACCTTGCGGTCGCCGCCGAGCTCTTCCGCACGCTCGGCGCCGGCGCCTGCATCATCAAGAACGGGGACCGGGGTTCCTACGTCTCGATCGGGGGCGAGCGCCGCGCCGTGCCGGCTCACGCCATTCAGCCGATCGACACGACCAGCTGCGGCGACGCCTATTGCGCCGGCTTCATCGCCGCCCTGGCGCAGGGCTGGCCGCCGCTCGAGGCCTGCCGTTTCGCGACAGCGACCGCCGCTCTGGTCGCCCAGGGTCTGGGCACCCTGGGGAAACTGGAGAGCTTTGCCGAGACCGAGAAAGCCATGCGCGCAACGGCTCTGGCCGATGGCGCGTGACGCACGATGGCGCGGTCCCCGCTGCCCTGCCGAAAGGCGGACTCTCTGAGCGTTCGCTTTGGGGGAAAGCGGACATTCGCGTCAGGTGCAAGGCGCCGTGACGGGCCTCTCTCTGGCCGTCCGTCACCTATCTGAGCGTCGGGCTCCGGCATCTGCGCGACCGCCGACAGCAGCCCCCCGACCAATTCTCCGCACCAGGGTGACGGTGCGCCGGGGCGGGGCCAGTCGGGACCTCAGGATGGCCGTGAGGCCAGCCAGAGCCGGGTCGTCGGCGTCGCGGGCGGCGGAGATGAGCCCGGTCCATGCCGCATCGTCGGCGATTTCGACGAATTGCGAGGCGGCTCTGCGGACGAACTGCGGCGTCGACAGGCCCTCGGTCTCGGCAGCCTGGGCCACCATGGCGGCCAGAGGCGGATCGACCGCTTCGAGCCAGGCGGGCAACCGCAGAGCCGAGCCCTCTTGGCCCAGCAGGTCGCCCAGCGACACGGCCGGCCGCTGAACCGCGCCCTCGGGCGTGAACTTCAGCGCCACGCCGCCGGCGCGCGCTTCCTGCGCCAAGCCGGCGACATAACGCGCCGCCGCGGTGGTCCAGGCCTGGCCTTCCAGTTGGCGCGCGATCCAGTCCCGCACCGCTTCGAACGGCAGTTGGCGGGCATCGATCCGCCGCTCGACCTTGAGGATGTGCCAGCCAAAGCGCGAGCGCACCGGCTCGGCCGCGATCTCACCGGGCGCCAGCCGGTCCAGCGCCGCTTCCACCTCGGACGCCAGGTCTCCGGCCTGCAGCTGACCGAGCGACCCGCCCGCGGCGCCGGAGGGGCAGTCGGAATGGGTCTGGGCCAGGATCTCCCACCTCGCCTTCGCGCCCTCGATCAACGCGAGCACCCGGTCGGCGGCGGCGCGCGCTGCCTCCCAGGCGTGCTGATCGTCAGAGGCGGGCGCGAAGAGGATGTGCGAGGCTTCGTAGAGCGCAGGCGAGGCAAAGCTCGCTCGTCGCGAGTCATAGAAACGGCGACACTCGGTCTCCGTGGGCGCCGTGGCGCAGACCTCGGCGTCGAGCACGGCGCTGATCAACGCCTCCTCATCGGTCTGGGCGCGGCCTTGGTCGTCGACGTCAGGGTCGGCGGTGAGGCCGAGGTGGTGGGCGCGATCCAGCAGCAGCGCCTTGGTCGCAAGGGCCCTGGCCGCGGCGAGCCGCGCCTCGGCTGGGTTCGCCGCCAGATGGTGCTGGGATTCCTCGGCGATCAGCCGCTCGGCAATCTCCACGCCTTCGATGACCACGCTGGGGGACACAGGCTAGTTTCCAGTCCGTAGGGTCTGGACGGGCGTCGCCTCGGACGTCGGCCTTGCTGGCGTCGCTGACCGGAAGGGCGATGCGGGAGCAACCTGCCCGGGCGGCAGCGCTCGCTTGGTGCGCACGAGCTGCCAGCCACGCCGGTTCAGGTACCAGACCGGCGCCGAGAGCATGTGCACCAGCCGGGTGAACGGGAAGATCAGCAGGATGGTCATGCCGAGGATCAGGTGCGCCTGGAAGATCGGACTGACGCCGGCGACATAGACCGCCGCGCCCGCCTGGAACGTGAAGATCCCCTGCGCCCAGAGCATGAACTTGACCATCTCGCTGCCGTTCAGGTGCTGCGCCGAGAGCGGGATGGTGCAGAGTCCAAGGCCGAGCTGGAGGGTGAGAACGATGAGGATCGCAATGTCCCCGAAACTGGAAGTGTTGCGGATGCGCGCGTCGAGCAGGCGGCGATGGAGCAGCAACAACGCGCCGGCCAGCGCCAGCACGCCGGCGATCCCGCCGGCGGTCATCGCCAGCACCTGCTTGGCGCCGTGGCTGACATGCAGGGCCTCGAACACCCAGAGCGGGGTCAGGAGGCCCACGAAATGGCCGCCGAAGATGAACAGCACGCCGATGTGGAAAAGGTTGGAGCCCAGCACCAGCTGGCGCCGGCGCAGCAGCTGCGAGGAGCCGCTGCGCCAACTGTATTGCTCGCGGTCGAAGCGCACCACCGAGCCCACCGCCAGCACCGTCAGAGCGATGTAGGGATAGACGCCGAAGAGGAGCTGATTGAGGTCCATTCGCCTGCTCCTAGGCCAGACTGCGCCGCCGCACGGGCGCGGGCCCTGCGTTCATGGCGCTCACTAGGGACTCCACCTTCGGACAGCCCGCCTCGGCGGGCCCGAAGGTCACCGCCGCCTCCGCCCAGAGCCTGTCCATGGCCGCCAGGTCGCCCGGGTCATCATCCGGCTCGGCCAGCAGCGCCGCCAGCGCCGCCTGGTCCGCCCCGGCCGGCGAGAGCGCCGAAAGGGCGCCGAACACGGCGCGGTAGAGGCTGCCGCGCCGGTGCAGCCGCTCGCCGATGGCGCCGATCACATGCGCCGCTTCGCCGAGCAGGGAAGCCGCCTCTGCGTCGGGCAGCACCGAGAGGAACTCCAGGAACACCGGCAGATGGTCCGGAAGCTCGCCGGCCGAAAGTTCCAGGCCTCTGGTCCGGTAGAGCTCCACAAGGGTGACCATCGCCGGCCCACGCTCGCGCGTCTCGCCGTGGACGTGCTCATAGAGGTTAAGCGAGAGCGAGCGGGAGCGATCGAAGAGCCAGACGTACTCTTCCTGAAGCTGGAACAGGTCCTTTGTGGTCAGATGGTCGGCGAGCTTTTCGAGCGCCCGCAGGATCGGCGCGGGCAGCAACCGTTCGGTCCTGGCGACGTCCAGCGCCTCACCGGCCAGCGCCTGCAGCGCCGGCGTCGGATAGCTGATCAGCAGGGCGAGGGCCTTGTAGGTGCGGGCCATGGCTAGAGGTCCATCGGGGTTTTGGCGCGCGAACGCCGGTCGACCCCGAACAGTCCCACCTCGGTGTGTCCGCCCGAGCAGCCGTTGCCGAAGGTGAAGCCGCAGGATCCGCGCAGGTCGAAGGCGTCTTCACCAGCTTCTCGGTGGGCGGTGGGGATCACGAAGCGGTCTTCGTAGTTGGCGATGGCCATGATCCGGTACATCTCCTCGATCGCGCCCACCGTCAGGCCCACGCGTTCGGCCAGGCGATGGTCGACGACCCCCTCGACGGTCTTGGCGCGCATGAAGCCGCGCATCGCCAGCATCCGCTCCAGCGCCAGCGTGATCGGCGCGTCGTGGCCGGCGGTGAGCAGGTTCGCCAGATAGCGCACCGGGATGCGCAGGCTTTTGACGTCCGGCATCTCGCCATCCATCTCCAGCGCCCCGGCGGCCACCGCCGACTGGATCGGCGAGAGCGGCGGGACGTACCAGACCATCGGCAGGGTCCGGTATTCGGGGTGCAGGGGGAAGGCGACCCGCCAATCGATCGCCATCTTATAAACTGGGCTCAGCCTGGCGGCCTCGAGCCAGGCTTCGGGCACGCCGCCCGCCCGCGCCTGCTCGATCACCGCCGGATCGAACGGATCCAGGAAGACGTCGAGCTGGGCCTGGTAGAGGTCCTTTTCGTCAGGAACGGAAGCCGCCGCCTCGATCCGGTCGGCGTCATAGAGAAGGACGCCCAGGTAGCGGATGCGGCCGACGCACGTTTCCGAACACACCGTTGGCTGACCCGCCTCGATGCGCGGGAAGCAGAAGGTGCACTTCTCGGATTTGCCCGACGACCAGTTGTAGTAAATCTTTTTGTAGGGGCAGGCCGAGACGCACATCCGCCAGCCGCGGCACTTGTCCTGATCGATGAGGACGACGCCGTCTTCCTCGCGCTTGTAGATCGCCCCGGACGGACAGGCGGCGACGCAGGTCGGGTTCAGGCAATGTTCGCAGAGCCTGGGCAGGTACATCATGAAGGTGTTCTCGAAGGCGCCGTAGATCTCCTTCTCGACGCCCTCGAAATTGTAGTCGGCCGAGCGCTTGGAGAACTCGCCGCCCAGGATCTCGTCCCAGTTGGGACCGCGCTCGATCTTCTCCATCCGCTGGCCGGTGATCTTCGAGCGTGGCCGGGCGGTGGGGAACGCCTTCATCTCCGGCGCCGTCTGCAGGATGCCGTAGTCGAAGTCGAAGGGCTCGTAGTAGTCGTCGATCTCGGGCAGGTCCGGGTTGGCGAAGATCTTCGAGAGGATCCGCCACTTGGCGCCCATCCTGGGCTCGATCTTGCCATTGGCCCTGCGCCGCCAGCCGCCGTTCCAGCGCTTCTGGTTCTCCCAGTCACGGGGATAGCCCACGCCAGGTTTGGTCTCGACATTGTTGAACCAGGCGTATTCGACGCCTTCGCGGTTGGTCCAGACGTTCTTGCAGGTGACCGAGCAGGTGTGACAGCCGATGCACTTGTCGAGATTCAGCACCATGCCGATCTGGGCGCGGACCTTCATCGGGCGAACTCCCGTGCCGCCGCCGGCTCGTCCAGCCAGTCGACCTTGCGCATCTTGCGGACGATGACGAACTCGTCCCGGTTCGAACCGACCGTGCCGTAGTAGTTGAAGCCGTAGGCGAGCTGCGCGTAGCCGCCGATCATGTGGGTGGGCTTGAGCACCGTGCGGGTCACCGAGTTGTGGATCCCCCCACGCAGGCCGGTGATCTCCGATCCCGGCGTGTTCACGATTTTCTCCTGCGCGTGGTACATGAAGGTCGTCCCCTCACGGATCCGCTGCGAGACCACCGCCCGCGCGGTGAGCGCGCCGTTGACGTTGAAGACCTCGATCCAGTCGTTGTCGACGATCCCGGCTTTCTTGGCGTCGGTCTCCGATAGCCACACCACCGGGCCGCCGCGATTGAGCGTCAGCATCAGCAGGTTGTCCGAGTAGGTGGAGTGGATGCCCCACTTCTGGTGCGGGGTGATGAAGTTGAGCACGATCTCCTTCTCGCCATTGGGCTTGCCACCCTTGACGAAGGTCGTCTTCAGATCGATCGGCGGGCGGTAGACGCAGAGCGCCTCGCCGAACGCGCGCATCCACAGGTGGTCCTGATAGAGCTGCTGGCGGCCGGTGAGCGTGCGCCAGGGGATCAGTTCGTGGACGTTGGTGTAGCCGGCCGTGTAGCAGACCTTGTCGCTCTCGATGCCCGACCAGGTGGGCGAGGTGATGATCTTGCGCGGCTGGGCCAGCAAATCGCGGAAGCGGATCTTCTCGTCTTCCTTGGGATGGGCCAGGTGCGCGTGCTCGCGGCCGGTCTGCTTCTCGAGGGCCGCCCAGGCCTTCACCGCCACCTCGCCGTTGGTCTCGGGCGCCAGCATCAGGATGGTCTCGCAGGCGTCGATGTCGGTCTCGATGGACGCCATCCCCTGCGTCTGACCCGGCGCCAGAACCTCGCCATTGAGCGCTGTGAGCAGGTCGACCTCATGCTCGGTCTTCCAGCCGATGCCCTTGCCGCCGTTGCCGAGCTTTCCAAGCAGCGGCCCCAGGGCGGTGAAGCGCTTGTAGGTGTTCGGATAGTCGCGCTCGACCAGGGTGATCTGCGGCATGGTCTTGCCGGGGATCGCCTCGCACTCGCCCTTCGACCAGTCCCTGACGTCGAACGGCTGGGCGAGTTCCGCGGCGCTGTCGTGCTGGATGGGCGTCAGCACCACATCCTGCTCGACGCCCAGCACCTCGGGCGCGACGTCGGAGAAGGCCTTGGCGATGGCCTTGAAGATCTCCCAGTCCGACTTCGACTCCCAGACCGGATCCACCGCCGCGCTCAGCGGGTGGATGAAGGGGTGCATGTCGGAGGTGTTGAGGTCGTTCTTCTCGTACCAGGTGGCCGTCGGCAGGACGATGTCGGAGTAGACCGCCGTGGTCGACATGCGGAAGTCGAGCGTGACCAGCAGGTCTAGCTTGCCCTCCGGCGCCTGGTCGCGCCAGACGACCTCGCCGGGCTTGCGCCCGCCGGTCTCGCCCAGGTCCTTGCCCTGCAAGCCGTGCGAGGCGCCCAGCAGGTGCTTGAGAAAGTACTCGTGGCCCTTGCCCGACGAGCCCAGCAGGTTCGAGCGCCAGACGAACATGTTGCGCGGCCAGTTGGCCGGATCGTCCGGGTCCATGCACGACATAGCCAGCGCGCCGCTCTTCAGCTGGGCGACGGTGTAGGCCTTGGCGTCGACGCCCGCCGCCGCGGCGGCCTTGGCCACCTCCAGCGGATTGGTCCGCAGCGCCGGCGCCGAGGGCAGCCAGCCCATCCGCTCGGCCTTGGCGTTGAAGTCGATCATCGCCCCGTCCCAGACGCCCTCCGGCGCCGTGGGCGAGAGGATCTCGCTCATGGCCACGGTCTCGTAGCGCCACTGATCGCTGTGGGCGTAGAAGAAGGAGGTGGAGTTCTGCTGCCGCGGCGGGCGGCTCCAGTCGGTGGCGAAGGCCAAGGGCGCCCAGCCGGTCTGCGGCCGCAGCTTTTCCTGGCCCACATAGTGCGACCAGCCGCCGCCTGACTGGCCGACACACCCGCACATCACCAGCATGTTGATGGCGGCGCGGTAGTTCATGTCCATGTGGAACCAGTGGTTCATCGCCGCGCCGATGATCACCATCGACTTGCCGCCCGTCTTCTCGGCGTTGCTGGCGAAGCCGCGGGCCACGGCGATGATCTGCTCGCGCGGGACCGAGGTGATGGCTTCGGCCCAGGCCGGCGAATAGGGCTGAATGTCGTCGTAGTCCTCGGGCATGTGCGCGCCGCCGAAGCCCTGGTCGACGCCATAGTTGGCGAGGAAGAGGTCGTAGACGCAGGCGACGAGCGTCTCGCCTTCCGGCAGCATCATCCGCTTGACCGGCACGTCGCGGACGAGAACGTCCGGGTGGTCGGTCATGGCGAAACCGTTGGTCGCCGCGCCGCCGAAGTAGGGGAAGCGGACCGGGGCGACCTCGTCGTGCACGCCCTTCAGGCCCAGGCGCAGCCTGGTCTCACGGCCGGCGCCGTCCCTCTCCTCCAGGTTCCACTTGCCGTCCTCGCCCCAGCGGAAGCCGATGGAGCCGTTCGGAACCACGACCTCGCCGGTGGCCTCATCGAGCGCCACGGTCTTCCAGTCGGGATTGTTGGTCTCGCCCAGGGCCTGATCGAACTCGGCCGCGCGCAGCAGGCGCTCTGGCACATAGGCGCCGTCCTGCTTCACCAGGCGCACCAGCATCGGCAGGTCGCTGTATTTGCGGATGTAGTCGCGGAAGTAGGGGACCTGCCGGTCGACGTGAAACTCCTTCAGGATCACATGACCGAAGGCCATGCCCAGCGCCGCGTCCGTCCCCTGCTTCACCGCCAGCCACAGGTCCGAGAACTTCGAGGCCTCAGAGTAGTCAGGGCAGATCACCACCGACTTGGCCCCGCGGTAGCGGGCTTCGGTGTAGAAGTGGGCGTCGGGTGTCCGCGTCTGCGGCACGTTCGAGCCCCACAGGATCAGGAAGCTGGAGTTGAACCAGTCGGCGCTCTCGGCGACGTCGGTCTGCTCGCCCCAGGTCTGTGGCGAGGCCGGCGGCAGATCGCAGTACCAGTCGTAGAACGAGCCGCAGACACCGCCGATCAGCTGCAGATAGCGGGCGCCGGCGGCGTAGGAGACCATCGACATGGCTGGGATCGGCGAGAAGCCGAACACCCGGTCCGGTCCCCAGCGCTTGATCGTATGGGCGTTGGCGGCGGCGATGATCTGGGTGACTTCGTCCCAGGTCGAGCGCACGAAGCCGCCCGAGCCGCGCATCGACGTGTAGTCCGCGCGCTTGGCCGGATCGGCCTGGATCGAGGCCCAGGCGGCGACCGGCGCCATGGTCGAACGCGCCGCGCGCCAGAGTCTCAGCAGGCGCGAGCGCACGAGCGGATACTTCACCCTGTTGGCCGAGTAGAGATACCAGGAGTAGCTGGCGCCCCGGGCGCACCCACGCGGCTCGTGGTTGGGCAGCTCCGGCCGCGTGCGGGGGTAGTCGGTCTGCTGGGTCTCCCAGGTGACGATGCCGCCCTTGACGTAGATCTTCCAGGAGCAGGACCCGGTGCAGTTCACCCCGTGCGTGGAGCGGACGATCTTGTCGTGCGCCCAGCGGTCCCGATAGGCCTGTTCCCAGGTGCGGTCGTCGTCGTTCATCACCCCGTGGCCACCGGCGTAGAGCTCGGTCTTGCGGGTGAAGAACAGCAGGCGATCGAGGGTATGGCTCATCCAGCGGGTCCCGCGGCGTTCCAAGGAGCCGCCAGATTGGGCGCGCGCCGGCGGGCGCACCTTGATCCAAGTCAAGGCATTCAGTGATCAACAGGCTTCTCTTGCGTGATCTTGATCACATCGGACGCGGATATGCTCGCCGCCAACGCAACAGTCTCCGAGCCAAGTGCGCCGGCCTCGCCCGAGGAGGCGTTTCATGCCGCGCCATGGCTGGCCGCCGTGCCGGGGAGCGTCCTCGAAGGGCTGGCCGATCAAGCCGTCATGCATCGTGTCCCCGTCGGGTCCCGGCTCTTCGAGCAGGCGGAGACGCCGAACTTCGCGCAGTTCCTGATCGCCGGCTCGGTCGAACTGCTGGCCGTGCGTGGGGCGGTGGAGACGTTGGTCGAGACCGTCCGCCCAATCGACATGATCCTCCCGGCCGCGGTGCTGACGCGTCAGCCATACCTGGTGCGGGGGAAAGTGTTGGAAGAGGCCACCGTCGTCCTCGTCAGCGGCGAGGTCTTCAGAGCGGCGGTGGGTCAAGATCATGCGCTTTGCCTGGCGGTTCTCGCCTGCCAGGCCGCTCAGTTCCGGCGTCAGATGCGCAAGGCCAAGGCGATCAGACTCCGCTCAGCCGAGGAGCGCGCCGGGTGCTATCTGCTCCGGCTCGCCGAAAACGCCCCCGGCCACACTGTGAAGCTCCCGCATGAGAAGCGGCTCATCGCCTCGCAGCTCGGCATGACCCGCGAGACCCTGTCGCGCGCGCTGCCGGTGATGGCGCGGCACGGTCTCAGGGTCGAGGGCGATCTACTCCACGTCGAGGACCTGGCCGCCGCGCGAGCGGCGTTTCCGCTCGATCCGCTCATCGACGGCGCCGAAGCCATCGTCCCACTCCCACTCACAAGGGCCCAACCATGACCGCCTCAGCCGCAGCCGACGTCGCTCCGTCCGCCCCTCTCTCCCAGAGCCGGGCGCTGACCTCGCTGCTGGCCGCCACGCTCGCCTTCGCCGCCTCGTTCGCGGTCTGGATGATGTTCGGCGTGATCGGCATCCCGATCCGCAAGACATTGGGGCTCAACGCCTCCGAGTTCGGCCTGCTGACCGCGACGCCGGTGCTGACAGGCGCGCTGCTCCGTCTGCCGCTCGGAATCTGGACCGACCGGTTCGGCGCCAAGATCGTCATGACCTCGCTGCTGGTGTTCTGCGCTGCGCCGCTGTTCCTCGCCTCGTTCGCCACCCAATTCTGGCAGTTCATCGCGCTCGGCCTCGCGCTGGGGTTCGTTGGCGCGTCCTTCGCGGTCGGCACGCCCTATGCGGGACGGCTGTTCCCGAAGAACCGCGGGTTCGCCATGGGCGTCTTCGGCGCTGGCGTAAGCGGGGCGGCGATCAACATGTTCGTCGCGCCGCAGATCCTCACCCATCTGGGCTGGCAGGCCGTCCCCCGGATCTACGCCGTCGCGTTGCTGGTCACCGCCGCCGTCTTCTGGCTGGTCGCCGCCCCCGACCCTGGCAAGGGCAGCGCAAGCTCGGCCTCCATGGGCAAGCAGCTGGCCGTGCTGCGCGACCGGCGTGTGTGGAAGTACTGCCAGTACTATTCGATCGTCTTCGGCGGCTTCACCGCCCTGTCGATCTGGCTGCCGCAATACTTCATGAGCCAGTACCATTTCTCCATCGCCCAGGCCTCGCTGATGGCGGCTTGCTTCTCGCTGCCGGCCGGGGTGCTCCGGGCAGCCGGTGGTTGGCTTTCCGACCGCTTCGGCGCCCACAACGTCACCTGGTGGGTGATGTGGGCGGCCTGGGTGTGCCTGTTCCTGCTCTCCTACCCGCAGACCGACCTCATCATCCAGACGGTCAGGCAGCCGCTCGCGATCCACATCGGCGTGCCGGTGTGGGGGTTCGCGGGCCTGATGTTCGTGCTCGGCGTCGCCTTCGCCTGCGGCATGGCGTCGACCTTCAAGTACCTTGGCGACGACTTCCCGACCAATCTTGGCGCGGTCTCCGGCATCGTCGGCATGGCGGGCGGCCTTGGCGGCTTCCTGCTGCCGATCCTGTTCGGCGTGCTCATGGACCTCATCGGAGTGCCATCGAGCTGCTTCATGCTGCTCTACGGCATCGTCTGGGTCTCGCTGATCCTCTCCTACATCACCGAGGTTCGCAGTATCCGCGTGATCGGCGCCGCGCCGATCATCGTCGGCGCGCCCGGACGATGACCGCCGCCACGCTCCGCGGTTATCAGGGGCCGCCACTGTTCAGTTACGGGTTCCGGCCGTTCTTCCTTTTCGCCGCCCTGTGGGCCGCGCTCGCGATCCCGCTCTGGGCGTTGGTCTACCTCGGCGGCGGCGTTCAGGACGCTGCGATCGATCGCGACTGGCACGTCCACGAGATGCTCTTCGGCTACCTCGCCGCGGTCATCGCCGGTTTCCTGCTCACGTCCGTGCCCAACTGGACGGGGCGCCTGCCGGTGACAGGCGCGCCGCTCGCCATTCTGGTCTGCCTTTGGGTCGCCGGGCGGGTGGCGATGCTCGCCGAGCCGTGGCTCGGCGCCGCGCCTGTCAGCCTCTTCGATCTCGCCTTTCTGCCGGCCCTGGCGGTGGTGTTGTGGCGTGAGGTCATCGCCGGCCGCAGCTGGCGCAACCTCGCCGTCTGCGCCCTCGTCACCCTGTTGGCGGCGGCGAACCTCGGCCTGCATCTGCGCCCGTTGTTCCCGCAGGCGGCGGATGTCGCCGAGCGCGTCGCACTCGCGACTCCCGCGATGCTGTTGGCGCTGATCGGGGGGCGCATCACGCCCAGCTTCACCCACAACTGGCTGCTGCAGCACGGTTCTCAGGTCCTGCCTGCGCCCGCCGGACAATTCGACCGCATTGCGCTGGCGGCCACCGGCGCCGGACTCCTCGCCTGGATCCTTGCGCCGACGAACCCGCTCTCCGGTGTCCTATTGCTCGCCGCCGGGCTCTCGCTCCTGGTTCGGCTGGTTCGCTGGCGCGGCGAGCGGGCCGCCGCCGAGCCGCTCGTCTGGGTGCTGCACGCTGGTTATGGCTGGCTCGCCTTGGCGTTGGCGCTGCTGGGTGCGGCCGCGCTGGCGCCTGGATTGGTCCCTCGCTCGGCCGGGCTT